>JBBRNT010000003.1:0-132368 GCA_038230095.1 Candidatus Saccharimonadia bacterium | reverse complement strand
GTCACCGTGGTGCCGTCGTTCAGGTAGCCAATGATGACCACTCCTACCGGCACCGTGCCCGTGTTGGTGACCTTGGCGGTCACTGTGTCACAGGTGGCGGTGTAGCTGGCTGCCACCGTCGGCAATGCCGGGGGTGGTGGCGGCGGGGGTGGGGGCGGCGGAACGCACGATGAAGCGTCGAAGCTGTTGAAAGCCGACGCATCGGCCGGGGATCGTCCCCCACCATCGGCAGTCCAGGTGGTGAACCACTTGAGTGTGCCTCCGGCAGCCACGTTCGAGCCTGCCGGCCACGCTGCGCTCACCGATCCACTGGTTCCCGTGAAGGAATCCGAGGAAGTGGCTGGTACGCCTTCGACATGGAAGGTGATCACGTTTGGAGCGTCTGCCGTAGCGTCCGGAAAACCGGTGAAGTCCTGGCCCAGCGTGGTACAGCTAGCGGACGGCCCAGTCGGACCCGGCACGTGGCTGGGCAGAAACGTCGGGCTGGCCTGTGCTGTGCCACTAAACGCCGAAGCGAAAAGTGCCAGGATGGCACCAATGATTAGGACGATGCCAAAGCGCCGTCGGGTGGTTGTGTTGCTCATGGGTTTATCCTCCCCATGGTCGAGCGCCAAAGCGCGTGTGTGGAACATCTTTTACTCTGGCTAAAGCCAGGTAAGGTAGACTGTCGGAATTTAACACATCTCGCACATTTTGTCAATTAATACCGTCTATGCTTACTATCTATTCCTTAGTCCTTATGCTTGGCCTCGTTCCAGATAACCGCTAGAGTGAGACTATGCGTTTACTTGAGGGTCAGCAAACAATTCGAAAAAGCCAGGTAAAAGTAGCCGGCAGCACGCGCCCGTACGAAGTTCAACTACGGCGGCGGGCTGAACCGCGCTGGGTCGCTGCTCTTGCTTACCCGTATATGGGTATAGCCTTGGTCTATCTTGTCTGGCGTAGTAGTGTCGTCGATTGGCACATTTGGTATGGACCGGTTGTGTATATTGCCGAGCTGTTTAGCCTAGTATCAACCGTTCTATTTGTGGGTATCGCCCGCAAAATCTATGACCCCGTATTCCACACCGCTTCGGGCGAGCACACTGTAGATATTATTGTTGCCACCTATAACGAGAGTATAGACATACTAGAACCAGTCCTTGTTGGCGCCACGAAAGTTCGCGGCCATCGCAACATCCTGGTGCTTGATGACGGCAACCGGCCCGAGGTCCAGGCCATGTCACTCCGCCACGGTGCCACCTGGCTCCCTCGTACCACGAATGAGCACGCCAAGGCGGGAAATCTCAATAACGGCCTTGCTCATACTGATGCGGAGTTCATCCTCGAGCTCGACGCCGACCATATTCCCCTACCCTGGTTCATCGAACGTACTCTTGGTTACTTCGACGACCCGGAGCTAGCCTTCGTGCAGACCCCCCAAACTTTCTACAACCGCGAGACGTTCCTGTTCCGGCACCACAAAACCAAGCCCAAGTTCTGGTTTGAGCAGCGTATGTTCTACGACACCATTCAGCCAGCCAAGAACCAGTGGAACGCCGCCTTTTTTGTCGGCACCTCCGCCATGCTCCGTCGCAAGGCCCTTGACTCCATCGGCGGCTTTGCGACAGGCACCGCCACCGAGGACATCCATACCGCGGCCCGCCTCCATGCTCGCGGCTGGAAGTCGCTATTCGTACCAGAGGTACTTGCCTACGGCCTTGAAGCCGAAAACTACAAGGAGTTCTACAAGCAGCGTCGTCGCTGGGCCGCCGGCTCGTTGGGACTGCTGCTCCGCTCGCCTGACTCACCACTCTGGGCCAAGGGCTTTACCCACGCACAACGTCTGAATTACCTATACTCAACCATGGCTCACTTCCAAGGCGCGCAGAAACTGTTCTTATTCTGCCTACCTATCATTTGCCTCGTTACTCTTCGCTCGCCTATCACAGCCAGTACGTTTGCCTACGGCTTAGCTTTCTGGACCTACCTAGCGGCCTCAATCTTGGTCACCACGGTGTATGCGCGTGGTACCTACAACTTGCTGCATACTGAGGCCTACAATATGGCTAATCTTCCGGCCCATGTTGGTGGCCTTGGGGGAATTATCCGCGTCCAAAAGAAGTTTGCCGTCTCGCGTAAGTCCAAGATCAAGAAAGAACGTTCAGTGGCTGGCTCCCTTATGTGGGTTATGAGCATGACTGCACTGCTCGCTATTATCCGCGGCTTGTGGCTGCTCGAGACGGGCAACCGCTCTGGAATTATTTATGCCAGCCTGCTATTTGTCACTATTAATCTCATCTGCTTAGCTTCATTCCTGCAGCATTTGCGTAGCTATGAGCGCCGTACCCAGCCTACACTGGCCACTGACACGCCGGAGCAGTTCTATGACTGGGTCCGCCAGCTGCACACACAGCTAAGCCCTAGTCCTGCTGTAGTCATCGCCGACAATGCATCTACAAAGGTGGAGCTACAAACCAGCCGACGATAAGAATGACAAACATAAGTGCGAAGACCATAATCAGTGCAACGCCGACAGACACCTTTATCTTGGGGCGCGACTTATGGGCATGGTGCTTCTGTGCGGTTGGTTCAGACATGTGGTTTAACCATTATTTAGTAAGCGCAAATACTACCGGCTGCATGCTATTCCAGCCGGGGTCAATGAATAGTCTGGCGTTAGTTACATCGACCGGAACGTCGTATGAGAGCTCACCAGTGACGGTTTGGCCGGGTTCTATCTCTCCCGCCAAGTATGGCTTAATAATGGTCGTGGTCGGATGCATCACAAAGCTTCCGCCCTCGGTATCGCGGACATAGGTCTGCGTAGATGGCCACAGCTTAATTGTCTCATTCGACTTATTGGTAACAGACAGTGTAGTTACTAGAAACTTTCGCCCTGGGTCCAGGCCAAATGCTGGATCCTTACCATCGATAGTGTGTGTATTACTGAGCTTCATTTCATAAGCAGAGTTTGTAGCCACCTGAGCCTGCGACAGCACCCGCAAGGGAGAGGATGCTTGGTGTATATTTGTGCCGTAGCGTCCTACGAGTACTACCACGAGCCCTAGTGTCATACCCAGTAGTGCAAAGCCCACGGTATGAGTATGTCGTAACGGCCAGCTGTGGAGCGCGGCGCCCAATCGGTTATTTCTGGAGTGTTTTTTGGTCATGGCTTACTCGAATCAAAGTAGCCTACAGCATAGCTAGAGGTCAGGATGCTACTATCGCCACCTTGGTGCGTATGGCGCGCGCCGTCACCTGCTGCGGCACTACCACTGAGAATAGCCGCCGCATCCCGCCCACAGCTCGAGGTCACATGTGCCGGACCACCTGAGTGGTTAGGTGCAAACGCCGTTAGATTCACCACCCGTACACCTGCAGCAGTTCCCATCCTACCCCAGCATCGTCCGCTAGCCGTCAGATTAGCCTGATTGTAGCAGGGTGTTTTACCCGCACAGTAAGATGGTGCCGGACTGGGTACCGGTGCCGGGGTGGGGCTAGGGCTGGGCGAGGGCGTGGGGCTAGGGGAGGGCGTTGGACCAGGAGAGGGCGTGGGGCTAGGCGAAGGGCTTGGTGTAGGACCAGGAGAAGGACCCGGAGTAGGCGTAGGACTCGGGTTTGGCGTGGAACCTGGACTCACTGGCACTGATGAGGGTGCTGGCTGGCCAGGCGTTACTGCCGGGCTGGGGGTAACGCCTGGTGACGTAGTTTGCGGTGTGGGTGTGACGCTGCCCGTTTGTTCTCCAGTAGTTGCACCACTGCCCGAAGTATCAGCAGTCGACGTACCGCTACCCGCCTCTGCTAGTGGCTTAGTAAAGCCAAAGCCAATCACCATAACTACTGCAAAGCCAACCAGCGTAGCCAACATGGCAGCGCCTACGGACGTTTTTAAGTTTAGGCCCAGTTTGAACGGTAGTATACTCATGACATTGCAAACTCCTCGGAGTGAATTCTATAATTCGGAACCCCCTTGGCACGTAGCCCTGCCCGCATTGCCTTCATCATACCCGGTGGCCCACAAATATAGAAGTCCTTACCTACCAGCGTCTGGCTCTCTTTCTCGATCGCGTCAGCAGACAGAAATCCGCGCTCATCCGTTATCCAGGGAATTGTCCGGAAGTGGTGCGCGGTGCTAGTAATATTTGAAAGCTTTTCAAAGTCCACAAACTCACTAGCTGCCTTCACGCTGTAGTACAGATCCACCTCCAGCTCCTGTTCAGGTAGTAGGCTGCCAGCCATAGACAGAAAAGGAGTTATTCCAATTCCGCCCGCTATCCAAACCTGCTTTGGGTTGGTGTAGTTCGTATAGCTAAACTTCCCGTATGCTCCTTCTATCTCCGCGATGGCGCCTGGCTTCAGATTGATCAGCGCCGTAGTGTAGTCGCCAAGTGCCTTCACAGACAGGCGCAGGAAGTCATCTTTGGGGCTAGAGGAGATGGAAAAGGGATGGGCCTCGGTGGTTATCGCCTTATCCCCGCTGTAACGGAAGCGAATAAATACAAACTGGCCGGGCTGGAACTTCATTGGATTACCCACCGGCTTCATGACCAGCTCCACTACGCTATCACCTACCCGATTAACGGCGTCAACATGGTAGTTATACTTCCTCACGAGGATGCTGCCCGCCAGGGTACGGTAGGTATAGGCCACCAGGCCTAGCACCGACCACGCCAGGAGGTAGTACTTCAGCGCCGGATTGGACGAAGTATCACTGAACACAAATAGGATATGGAGAGCCGCGAATAAGAAGGCCACCCCCAGGAATTTATGAGTAAATAACCATATACGGTATGGTAGCTTCACGAAAAATGTCAGGATAAGAAGTGCCACCATGCCCAGAAAGGCAATAATACCGTAGTTTATGGCCGAGGCTTGCATGACAGCTTCCGGTGGCGGAAATGCCAGCGATATTGGCCGCAGCCAAAGAAAGTTGGCGGCAGCACGGAAGCTTGTAATGGAGCCCAGGACCAAGTAGCCCATCGCCAGGAATAGCGGGTGGAATAGTAAAAATATCAGGGCAATACCACCGGTCAAATGGTGGGCAATATAGACCCGGTTGAGGCCGCCAAAGTAGTCCTCCATCCAGCGTACCCGTGCCGCCAGTACGAGATTAATAGCGTAGAGCATGAGCCCAGCAATAGCCAGTACCTTACTAATGCTACCAATACCTGCCTGTGGGCTAAAGAACCGATCGCTGAGCGGCAGCATCACCGTCCACATAATGACGGGGATGGCTGTAGCAACAATAATAAACACCCACCCTAGGCGGTAGCGCACTTGTATCCAAAGCTCAGCTACAGTCATCATCTACAATCATTACAGCAACAAATGAGGTAGCCGTCAATTCAGAGTGCTTGTTAACTGGCGTATGATAGTGGCATGAATCACGAGTTTTTGCTGCCCACCGTTCAGTCCAGTCTCCTCGACCATGGCCTAGCCGCGCGAGCTATCGCTTGCGACCCGGAGCTGGCTGATACCTACGCGTTCTGTGAACACTACGGCTACGCCCTAGAGCAATCTGCCAATGCCATCCTCATTGTCGGCAAGTCCGACCCTCGGCGCTATGCCTTATGTGTCCTGAAGCCCACCACCAAGCTGGATGTAAATAAGACAGTCTGTGAACTAATGGGCGTCCGCAAGGCCTCATTTGCCAGCGGCGACCAGACAATAGAACTGACAGGCATGCAGATCGGGGGAGTTACAGCCGTGGGCGTGCCGACAGACCTACCTATCTACGTCGATAGCCGCGTCATGGAGCTGGATGAAGTCGTCATGGGTGGCGGCAATCGTTCCAGCAAGCTAGTCTTAGACCCCCAAGAGCTGCTCAAGCTGCCTCACCTAGAGGTGGTTGACGGTTTGGCACTACCTAAACCAGCGGTATAACTACAAAAGAGCCCGAAGGCTCTTTTGTAGTTTCTAGAATACAGTTGGTGGAGCATGTCGGGCTCGAACCGACCACCCCCTGCTTGCAAAGCAGGTGCTCTACCAAATGAGCTAATGCCCCATCAACTATATTCTCTCCTGATCACTCAGGACCGGATCATACTACATGATCCGGTCACAACTATCAAGACTAGGCGGCCTGTTGCTCGGATTCTGGGGTATCTACGGTAGCTGGCGGCGCGGCTTCAGTGCCCGCAAGTGGCGCTTGCTCTGCTTGCAGAGCCGCCAATCGGTCCGCCTGGGCCTTCTCAGCTGCAGCAGCATTCTCCACCCGCATCCGGGCTAGTTCGTCAAAGGCCTCTGGAGCGCCCTGCGCCGCGTTGTCTGGATTATAGACTGGTGTTTCGGACATAGTAGTTCCCTCTTATGCGCCAATTATACGTCAATTTTTGGCCCAGGTAACTAGGCTATAGAAAAATGCTTGCGCTCTACCACGCAAAGTGGTTTCATGTCACTAACGCCAAACGCGGCGCCATGCAGCAATGCAGTTCACAGAGAGTAGGTGGTTGATGAAGGACCCATCCGAAGCATTGAGGGCCAAAGTCCCTCGAATCCTGGTCGCACTCTGGGCAATCATGCTCGCGACCCTCGCGCTGTTCGCCATCGCCAAGACGCCGACGCCGGCAACACCGATGCGAACCGCCATCACCATCATCGCGATCGTCCTGGCTGCTCCGGCCATCGGATTTCTCGCCTACAACATGGTCGCGCAAAGACGCGCAGCGACCCTGCCCATGCTCAGTGCCATCCTGTTCGCCGTCACCATCGCATGCTGCGCGGTCATCGGCTTCATGAACCCCGCGACCTGGGTTCTGGCACTCGCAACGTCCGTCCTGAGCCTGAACCGCGCCTACCGCCGCGCCGCCACCGACCACCCGCGGACCAGCCTGGCCCGCACCCACCGGCAACGCCCCATCGGGGTGGTATCGCGAGAACGGCTCAGACTCGGCTTCTCCCAGGCCTTCAGCCTCGCCGGCCCGCTCGTCACCTGACCGTCCACCATCCCGAGCCCCCTCGGATCCGCGCCCCTGCACCTTCTGGTGCAGGGGCGCTCACTGTTTAGACACAAAAAGCCCAACGTTTTGTTGGGCTCCTACATTTCGTATTGGTGGGCTTGGGAGGACTCGGACCTCCGACCTCGTCATTATCAGTGACGCGCTCTAACCAGCTGAGCTACAAGCCCGCATTGTCTGCATGCAAGGCATTAACTCAAGTATTTAAGCAAAAAATGCCAATTTTCGCAAGCCTCCTACATTTGGTCTTGCAATTAACCTCAACCAGTACCATACTATGGCCATCTGGCAGAGGGCCAGGTACTCGCACACGGAGGTTGACATCATGGGTATCCGAAACGCTGGAGCGGTCCTGACCGCACCCAGCCTCACCACCCAGGACATCGTCGTCCTGAGTCCCAAGGCAGCTCGGCGCGCCCTGCGCAAGTACTGCCACCGCAACTGCTTCACTGACAGTCACAGCAAGGAGTACCGCAACGCGATCATCAACAAGGCCTTCGACCTGTTCCGGCACGCCGCCAATCAGCCAGGCGAGCCCGTCATCGTGTTCACCACGGACGAGTACGGCAATACGACCCATCAAGCAGCAGCTGCCCACGACTGCATGGAAGCGATCACATCCAACCCCATCAGCGCCGAGCTGGCCCAGCGTGGCTTCGACACCGCGCCTGGCACCCACTTCGTCCACGACCTGCGCGACGACGCCTGCCAGCTCACCGCCATTTTGACCAATGCACCGGCCGGCGGCTGATCGGGCCAACCAGGCCAGTTCACGTCGAGCCCACCACCGTCTACCACAAGGGCCTCCCGCACATGCGGGAGGCCCTTTCACATTTCTCAGGCATTACAGGCGCATTAAGACTGCGTCCCACCAATGCTGACAATTTTGGCAAGAATCCAAGCCACCAGCGCGTATACAATCATTGCTACTACAGTCTCTATCTCGAATCGCGCAATACCGGTCTGGAATGTGTACCCAAACAGACCGAAGAATGGCGCTACCATGGGCGCTGTCACGCCATAGATAAGTTGCGCAAAGCCGTTGCCTTGATTGGCGCCAAGTAGCGACAGGACAATACGAATTGCCAGTATGGCTTCGATAATCCCCAATATGAGGTAGATTACCTGCTGGGCCTTGGCGTACGGGGTAGCAGAGTTATGGGTCGTCGTTACTTGCTTGCGCGCAACCGTACCGTCCCCAACCACAGTTGATTCTCGGACTTCGTGTTCTATTTCGGCCATACGTGCTCCTTTGCTTAGTGATCGTACATCTAGTATGAGCTTTTGCTGAGACATTACTATGTAGCATCTCACAAAGAAACATAGAACTAGACATAAATAAGCATATCTGTTATAATCTAGGTATTAGTTAAAGACAACAGCCCACGTATCTGAAGGGGCTGTTTTATTGTTGGCCAACAGGGCTGGCATCCCCTAACGTAAGGTGACCCATGCAAGAAACATCCAAGATCCGCAACATCGCTATCATCGCTCATGTCGACCACGGTAAGACTACTCTCGTGGATGGCTTGCTTAAGCAGTCTAAGACCTTCCGCGACAACCAAGCAGAAATGACCCAGGACTTGATTATGGACTCCGGCGAGCTCGAGCATGAGCGCGGCATTACTATTACGGCTAAAACTACCGCCGTCGACTACAATGGCTACCGCATTAATATTGTTGACACCCCTGGCCACGCTGACTTCTCCGGCGAGGTTGAGCGTACGCTCGGCATGGCCAATGGCTGCCTTCTAATAGTCGATGCCCAAGAGGGCCCTATGCCTCAGACCAAGTTCGTACTGTCCAAGGCCCTCGCCATGGGCCTGAAGCCTATTGTCATCATCAATAAGATCGATAAGCGCGATGCCCGCGCCGACGAAGTTATCCATGAGATTAGCGATCTATTCCTTGAGCTCGCAACGCACGACGACCACCTAGACTTCCCCGTGTACTACGCCATTGGCCGCGACGGCAAGGCCTGGGACTCTTTGCCAACGGATCCAGAGAATGATGCTGCCGATCTCACACCCATTTTCGAAGCTATCATCAAGCACATTCCCGCACCCACTGGTGACCCAGCCGCACCATTCCAAATGCGGATCACCTCACTGAACTGGGACTCCTACCAGGGTAAGTACGCCATCGGCCGTATCGAGCGTGGCACTATTAAGACAGGTGGCTCCGTTGCCCTCATCCAAAAAGATGGCAAGATTGTTCGTTCCAAAGTCGAGAAGATCTTCACTAGCCAGGGTATTGGACGGGTAGAAATTCCGGTGGCTGCTGCAGGCGATATTGTTTGGCTCACTGGTATTAAGGAAGCCACCATCGGGGAGACCCTAGCTGACGTTGCTACCCCAGAGGCTCTGCCGGTACTCGAAGTTGAGCCTCCTACCCTATCTATCGCCATTGGCCCCAACACCTCCCCATTTGGTGGCAAGGAAGGTGAGTTTACTACTAGCCGTCAGATCGCTGCCCGTCTTGTTAAGGAGCTTGAGACTAATATTAGTCTCAAGGTAGAAGACAAAGGCACCGGCTTTATCGTCTCTGGCCGTGGTGAGCTCCACCTCTCTGTCCTCATCGAGACCATGCGTCGCGAGGGCTTTGAGCTAGAGGTAAGCCGCCCGCAGGTTGTCACCAAGGAAGAAAATGGCAAGACCCTGGAGCCTATCGAAGAGCTTATTCTTGAGGTTCCCGAAGAGCACACCGGCGCTATTACCAGCGAGCTGGGCCGCCGTAAGGCCAATCTCACCAGTATGCAGCCGAACAGCAAGGGCATGACCGAGCTGGTCTATACCCTGCCAACCCGCGCCATGTTGGGTCTGCGCAATATCCTTATCACCGCCTCCAAAGGTACCGTTATCATGAATAGCCTGGTCACCGGCTACGAGCCACAGGGCCAGGCGCTTGAGCAGCTGCGTAATGGCGTGCTCATCTCTGCCGAAACCGGCCAAACCACTACCTACGCCCTGCAAACAGTCGAGGAGCGGGGTACCGCCTTTGTTGGCGCTGGCACCAAGGTGTATGAGGGCATGATCATTGGTCTCAACCGTCGCGGCGACGATATGGAAATTAATGTCTGTCGCGAGAAGAAGCTCACCAACGTGCGCGCCAGCTCTACGGACATGAGCGTCCAGCTTACGCCCTTCATGGACCTTACCCTGGAAGAGGCCCTGGACTTCATCGAGAACGATGAGCTCTTGGAAGTCACCCCACAGTCCATTCGTCTGCGCAAGCGGTTCCTCACCCCGGTTGAGCGCAAGCGCAACAACACCAGCCGCTAAATCCAATCGATTCAAAAATACCCGCTTAGGCGGGTATTTTTTATTATCCATCTGGACATAGTAGGTCTGGAGTGCTTTAATGCACTCACTCAATTGCACCTATACCAAGGGAGTTGCGATGTTTGAAAGATTCACCGACCGTGCCCGCCGCCTGATTGTCTTGGCCCAAGAAGAGGCTCGCCTGCAGAACTGCCACTACATTGGCACCGAGCACCTTTTGCTGAGCATGGGCCACGCCTCCACCGATCCAACGGATCTAGGCAGCGTGGCATACCAGGCGCTGGCCCTCCTAGGCTTCTCGTTGCAGAGCTTAAGGGGCGAGGTGCAGCGTCAAGCAGTACCGGGCACCAACGCGCCCAGCGGGCATATACCGTTTACACCGCGTGCCAAGAAGGTGCTGGAGCTGTCGCTCCGCGAGGCACTCCAGCTAGATCACAACTATATTGGCGCCGAGCACGTCCTACTAGCATTGTGTCGTGAAGGCGAGGGCCTGGGTATGAAAGTACTAGCTAGTCTCAACCCCACCAATGGTGACCCAAGAGTGATTCGTCAGCAAGTCATGGCCATCCTTTTCGGTGGCATCACGATCGATCCGGACGCGATCATTGCAGAGTCCACCATTGCTGTCGCAGCAGAGTTACTCGGCCCAGCGCTCGATAGCTATGCCAACATTCTGGTGGCCATGAGCGTCAATCCAGCAGACGACTCCGGCTTTGCCCCCGCCCGTGCTCTGCTGGCCGGAACCCACCCCCGGCTAAGCAGTCAAGAGGTCAGGCAGCTCCGTGACGCCATTTATCTGTTCATCCGCTGTGGGCTGGATGCCACTAGCCCACTATACGACCTCTACCGCGTCATCGCCGGGGGTTCGGAACTCCAGATCGAGCACCTACCCACTCGTTCTGCACCTAGTGCTTAGCGAGGCGTCAGGTCTCGGTAGATAGCAATGCACCCCCGATTAGTCTATCGGGGGTGTTTTTTCTGCGGCCCGGCGATCGGGTTTGCTATACTAAGCGTATGAACTTTACTATCGGCAATTTTTTCACCGGACTTATCCTTATTGGCATTGGCACTGTCACTCTCATGTTTAACTATCAGATTGTGAATACCTTTGGCCGGCAGGACTGGATTGAGCGACGCTTAGGCGGTGGCACTACCTTCCTTTTCTTCAAGGTTATGTCAGTAATTCTGGTTTTTGTTGGCCTTCTCTTTGCCACCGGTCTTGGAGGGAGCTTCCTCACCTGGCTCCTCTCGCCTATTGCCCGCATTCTCAACCCCAAGAACTAGCAACTGCAATCTACTAATTCTGCCTGCGCACAGTGCCATCAGGATTCTGGAATCTAGCCATAATCGTAATTTGTACCAAAAAGCCGCCCAAACGGGCGGCTTTCGGTTTGAAAACCTAGTTAGTGCAGTGTAAGAGTCAAAGGTTCATCCTAATTCCGAAGAAAAAGGTGATCGACCTGGTAATATCGCAGCTGAGACTCAGAGCACGACACTTGCGTGTCAGCTCAATGAGGAGCTCATGACTGGCCGTCGGTCGAGCCGACGGGACGCCTTACGACGTCAATATCCCTAGAAAGGAGGTGATCCATCCGCACCTTCCGATACGGATACCTTGTTACGACTTCACCCCAATTACTGGATTCACCTTAGGACTTGGCAAGCAAGTACTTCGGGTGCCCCCAACTTTCGTGGTGTGACGGGCGGTGTGTACAAGACCCGGGAACGTATTCAACGTGGTATGCTGACCCACGTTTACTAGCGATTCCAGCTTCATGGAGGCGAGTTGCAGCCTCCAATCCGAACTGAGACCGGTTTTGATGAGATTAGCTCCCCCTCGCGGGTTGGCAACTCGTTGTACCGGCCATTGTATGACGTGTGTAGCCCAAGGCGTAAGGGCCATGCTGACCTGACGTCATCCCCACCTTCCTCCCGGTTGGCCCGGGCAGTCTCGCATGAAAAATACAACATACGACAAGGGTTGCGCTCGTTGCGGGACTTAACCCAACATCTCACGACACGAGCTGACGACGGCCATGCAGCACCTGTCACCGATCCAGCCGAACTGACCCCCTAGTTTCTTAGGGGTATGATCGGGATGTCAAGGCCAGGTAAGGTTCTACGCGTAGCGTCGAATTAAACCACATGATCCACTGCTTGTGCGGAGCCCCGTCAATTCCTTTGAGTTTTAAGCTTGCGCTCGTACTCCCCAGGCGGCATACTTATCGCGTTAGCTTCTCAGCACAGGGGGTCGATACCCCATACTAATAGTATGCATCGTTTACGGCGTGGACTACCAGGGTATCTAATCCTGTTCGCTCCCCACGCTTTCGTGTCTCAGTGTCAGGTGTGGCCCAGTAAGCTGCCTTCGCCATTGGTGTTCCTACGGATATCTACGCATTTCACTGCTACACCCGTAATTCCACTTACCTCTGCCGTCCTCTAGACTAACAGTATGCGACACAGTCCAAACGGTTGAGCCGCCGGATTTCGCATCACACTTATTAATCCACCTACACACGCTTTACGCCCAGTAATTCCGGATATCGCTTGGACCCTACGTATTACCGCGGCTGCTGGCACGTAGTTAGCCGGTCCTTATTCATATGGTACCGTCATAATCTTCCCATATAAAAGCAGTTTACGACCCGAAAGCCTTCATCCTGCACGCGGCGTTGCTCCATCAGACTTTCGTCCATTGTGGAAGATTCCTTACTGCTGCCTCCCGTAGGAGTCTGGGCCGTATCTCAGTCCCAGTGTGGCTGGTCATCCTCTCGAACCAGCTACTGATCGTCGCCTTGGTGGGCATTTACCCCGCCAACTAGCTAATCAGACGCAGGCCACTCTCGAAGCGCATTGCTGCTTTGATCCGTAGATCACATGCGGTATTAGCCGACCTTTCGGCCAGTTATTCCCCACTTCGAGGCATGTACCAACGTGTTACTCACCCGTCCGCCACTAACGAGCTATGAGAGGAACCCCCCGATCTAGGACCGGGTTGTTCTTCAAATAGTTCGTCCGTTCGACTTGCATGTATTAGGCACGCCGCCAGCGATAATCCTGAGCCAGGATCAAACTCTCCAAATAGAGAATTTGAAACTTGGTGTTCTAGCCGCACTGACGCGACTAAAACGTTTCGTCTCAAAAGACATTTTACGTCCCAACTTCGACCGGGGAGGCCTAGGCTGGTAGACGCGACCGCTTATGACGGCGGCCGATTCATTCATTACACTGCACTAATTAAGCTTTCAAATGACGTCTATTCGTGGCCAATATAAAACAGCCGACCCTAAGGCCACTGTTTTTGTATCTAACGCGCATTTCAAGACTAAGTACGAGTGTAGCGCTTCCAGTCAGCAGTGTCAACCCTATTTGCAGATACGGCGCTGAACCGCACTACAGGTTGTAGTATTTGTTTCGAATGTAGTGATCATACGCCGCTTTCTGCTGTCGACGGAGCATAAATATGACGGCCCCGGCAAACAAGGCGACTATAGATATGATTGTCCAGATGATCCAGCCAGGGAACGGCTTGCTCTTCACGCCAAGCACTACGAACTGGGTTGGTGATGCTATTCCAAAGCTGTACAGCTTGGTCTTTGCATCATACTTGGTGGTCAGCGCTGACCACCGATCACCCGACCGGTCGTAGCTGGCAAAGTTAAACTTGGAGAACGCCTTAAGCTGGTCCTTGGAAATAGCTAGAGTTACCGTAGCCGGCTTAGCAAAGCTGGTGAGCGCCTCGCCGGATGAGCTGCGGCACACAATACTATAGGGGCCGGCAGCAATATTCACGCTTGTAGTTAGCAGGCCGGCCTTATTCGTGTCGTCAGTGACGACCACACAGGCTGCGTCACCACTCACGCCGCCAGCAGGTATGCTCACGGTCACTCGCCCATCTGCACTAAATATTTTGGTGTCCTTACTAGTATTAGTATTTGATTGGAAGCTATCTGCACTTACCGTTGCGGTGGCATAGCCAGAAGCGTTGCCGCTGGGGTCGATAGCAGAAATACGATAGGTGTACTTTGTCCCAAACTGGGTGCTGGTGTCTTCTAGGCCGGACTTTGCATCATTACTAATGGGCTCCCACGTCTTGCTGTCTACACTTCGTTCCACGAAGTAAGCTACCTGACCACTATTATCATGGGCGTCGTCCCAGGACAGCGTAACGCCTACCGACGAAGTCCGGGCGCTAAAGTTGCCAGGCGTGGACGGCGCCTCTGTATCCGTTGCTGCCGGCTGGGATGGAGACGGGGTTTGGCTACCAGGTGCAGGTTTCGGGGTAACTACTACTGGCAGTTTACAGTTTGGCGGCGTACCAACCTGTCCAGACGGACACGTCGCTGGTGGTGGTGGCGCTGGCTGACCAGCGACCTGGACGCTAACGCTTCGAGTGGTACTGCCACCAGTATTGGAGCAAACCAGAGTGTAGGTGGTGCTCTTGATAAGTGGACCTGTCGAGAGTGATCCGCTAGCAGCCTTGGCGCCCCCAAATGTCCCACCTGCACCGTTGCAGGATTTCGGATTTCCACCCACAGTCCAGCTCAGGGTTGCCGATGATCCATAGGCAACATTTGACGGTGCACCGGTAAAGTTAATGGTAGGCGGTGCAACTGGTGTCGGCGTTGGCGTGGGAGCAGGAGCGGGAGTAGGTGTCGGCGTGGGAGTGGGTGTCGGCGTGGGAGTGGGTGTCGGCGTGGGTGTCGGAGTCGGTGGTGGTGGTGGAGCCTGCACAGTTATCTGCCCACCTGCGCACGGATCATGAACAGCGCCCTGGAAGACTACTGCCATAGCCCAGTCAAACTCATATGTTCCGGGAGTTGAGGGGGCCCGTACGGTCAGGTTAAAAGTCGCTGTGCCACCGGGCGGAACAACACTCGACAGTCCAGTACCCTGAGCGTTCCAGGTATTCGAGAAGTCACCACCGTTGAACTCGCCAAGAAAAAATGCATAGTTGGGATCGAAATTACTACTACCATTATTGAGCATCGCTACAGTGGCCGTGAATGTCTCACCGGTCTGTACTGGGTTCTTACTGGCAGAGTTAGCGACGCACGCTGCATGGTGCGGCGGGTAGGGCACGAATGTCCCTGCCGCGTGACTGGCCCGGTAGATCTGGAATATACCCGCAACAAGTATCATAGATAGTAAGCCGGCGATTGCTCCAAACCGGCGTCGCGCAACAATCGATTCACGCGCTCTAAACTGCAGTTTATTGGTGTTAGCCATGACTGCCTTCAGTATAACGTAAGCTTATTGGATCTGAACAGCCCTATCGACGCTTTGCGCGTTTGCGACGCCTGTCACTCGGCTCTAGCCACTTGTTGCGACGATGCTGGTCAGCCTCATCCATGAGAGCCGGTGGTAACATTCGCAAACCCTCTATCAGAGTCCAGGCCAAAGTGATCAGGGATACAATAATAATAATATCCGACCAAAGGCGCCAGGATAGCCAACCGGCCTTCTCGTAAACTGCAGCCGCTGCCGCTAGGCTTACCCAACCAGCCATCTGGCCACGGCCAAGCAGCTTTTTTGTGTAGACTCTAACTGTGCGAGATCTAGGATTGGCGCGGCGCAGGCCGAAGTACAGCGCGAGGCTCACGACCAGTATGAGCACTGCAAATACCGCATAGCCAATTACCTCTGTCCGGTCCGGTATAGTGGTCAGAAATGTAATAAGTGGGCTTAGCTTGTCATAGTTGAACAGCCCGGCAAGCACCACACCGAGAGCGGCACCTACGCCCACCTCTTTGGGCTCGTGCCCAAGCACCTCTCGTACTGCCGCAAAGGTAGTCGAGCGGCCAGTGTTCATAAAGACGATTATCTCGTTCAATCGTTCCGCTTGCTTACCGCTCGCACGGCGCACACCAAGGGAGTCGTACATCACAATCGCTGCCACTACTACAGTAAGCCCAAACAAGTGACTGCCCAGCCCTTCAAGTAGGAATGATGTGGTCGCTAGGCTTGCTACTACCGCAGAGTGTGCGCTTGGCATTCCGCCCGATGCGTAGAAGAGCCTCCAATCCAGACGGCCCCTAAATGCCTCGATACTAATCTTTAGAAACTGTGCAATTAGCCACGTGGCTAGGGGGATAATAATGTATGGGTTGTACATGGCACTCAGTATTAGTTGATGTATTGAAGCGGTCTAAGTTGTATCCTACCAGATGGTCTTGAGTGGTACTAGATACGAACGCGGGTTTTGCGCTCAGCTGCCCCTAGGAGAGCGGCCAGCATGAGTATGGCTGCGGCGATGATAAACATGAACGCCGTAGCATTGGTAGCGCTCTTCTGCGCGGCAGTGAAGTCATGAGCGGCAGCCAATACCTGGACAGGCTGCTGCACTGCCTGACCGGCAGTGGGACCAGCCGAGGACCCTAACGCCGATTGTGTCTGGGTACCGCTGGTGTGCACTATGACTGCGCCGCTGCCGATTGCCTTGCTTGTGGGTATGGCGGCTGCGGTTGCCGCCGCAATAGCAGCTGCATCGCCAGCCGAGGTATTGCGTCCTACAGCGCCAGTCCAATCGCCGAAGACGTTGATGATTAGGATGCCAAACCAGCGTCGGAGGTTTAGCGCCGAGTTGGTAATATTAGCGACGCTCGACAAGACCTTGGCGTTGCCGGTGGTAGCGTTCCCACCAATAGTGTTACCGTCTACACCCGCGCTGCCCGTCTGAGCATTTAGCTTCACATGGTTATTGATAGCCATATCATTATCAATGGAGTAATCAGCATTGTTGGTGTTATTAACGGTCGAATTATTACTGGAGCCTGGTCCGGTCACGTTATTCGTTGCTGTGGAGTCTGCGCTACCAAGGAGAGCAGAGGTAATATTGCCGGGAAGGGACATAATCCCACCGAGCCAGTGGCCCATGACATTCACAATAACTAGAACTGCGTTGTCCCCAGAGACGTTCTGGCCAGACACATTGGCAACTGAGCTGTGGGTATCGGCGCTACCGGAATTAGCGTTACCACCAGTATTGTTGTTGCTGTCAGAAGCTACACCGGAAGTAGCTTTGGCAGTAATGTCGTTATTGATTGCACTCTTATTATCGGCGACCAAGCTAAGATTATTAGCGCTGTTCACGCTCGAGTTGTTAGTCGAGTTAGGGCCAGTGACAGAGTTGCCAGCATGAGCACTTCCTGCGCTGCCGCTTTGTACTACCTGCGTTAGGAAGTCGTTGCCAAATAGCACATCCCCGTTAAAGTTCCCAAAGACATTTAGGATTCCGACAAATCCGCCCCCTGCAGAGATAGCCGAGTTGATCATGTTGATAAGGTTCAGAGCGACAGTGGCATCACCACTTGTGGCATTTCCGCCTTTGGTATTACCAGCAACTTCCGCACTACCAGAGGCTGCACTCAGATCGATTGTGTTATCGATAGTACCCTGGTTTGCTACATTCACTTTCAGATTGTTTGAGTTGTTCAGTGTCGCGTTGTTATTGCTGTTTGGGCCCGTTGTATTCGTTGAGGAGCTACCACCACCTGTAGTTTGATTGCCGGCTGTAATATCCGGTGCGGAAATTGTAATGTCCCCGAAGAAGTTACCAAAAATGTTCTTCACAAATGTTACAACTGCGCCCCCGGACAAATTCCATACTGAGTTGAGCAGGTTCACGACGTTGGCCATTACTATGGCGTCACCGCTTTGCGAATTACCACCATTGGTGTTTCCGCTAACATTGGCGCTACCACTCATAGCTGCGCTATTCAGTACGTTGGCCAACTTTACAATATTTGTGAAGTCTACCAATGCATTGGTGGAGTTATTTACGCTGGCATTATTAGTGGAGTTAGGCCCTGTGAATGAGATGGCGGGATCCACAATAATCCCAAGCGATTTTGCCAGATTATACTCCGGCGAGCCCTTCACAAAGTCACCCACGGGGGTGTGTACAATTTCCGGTGGCATCGGGGCAGTAATGTAGTAGCTGGGCGCAGTACTCGAGGCGTTATCGGCTGGTGGGACTATCTTATACCAGCCCATACGGGTGTCATAAACATACTTGGGGCTGAGCCAGTATCCGGTAGTTTTATCCCAAGTAAAGGAGTCTGCGTCAGCGGTCTCCCACTTACCAGTCAGGGTGTTGAACACCCATTCAGGCTTCTTGCCAGTCGTGTCGGCAGGACCGGTTGTAGGGCTGGGGGTAACAGTGGCTCCAGTTGGGCCCTGGGCGCCAGTTGTCGAAGGGTCGGCACCAGTGGCACCCTGTGCGCCAGTAGTCGATGGGTCCGCGCCGGTTACTGGCGTAGTCGCCGAGCCAGAGCCAGCAGCAGGCGGGGTAACCTGAGCTGGATCGGGGGTCGTTGCGGCCGGTGCGCTCGCGTCAGACGGAGCCGGGGTAGAGCTTGGCGTCTGAGAATCTGCTGGCGCGCTTGCTGTTGTTGGATCGGCAGCTGGCTGGCTATCGACTGCTAAGGCCACGGTCGAGAGCTGACCTGCCAGCAAAAGGCCGATCATACTGCTTGCAAAGAATTTTCTAAACTTCATATTTTTCCCCATTTGTTACATATTACAATAAACTGTGATGATTCCTAGGGAGCCGAGGCTCCCTATTACTCCAGACTTTCGAAACTAGTTCGAGAAGTTGACTGAAGTGCTGGTGCTTGAAGAGTTAGAAGCTGAACCAGTGTTGGCAGAGCCGCCATTGGTGTCGCCGTTAACGTTCGCGCTGCCAGAACCAGCGGACTGCATGTTGTAATTAACAACCTGTACTTCGTTGGTGTTTTCAACTGACCAGTTGTTGGTCGAGTTGATTGTGGCGTTGTTTGATGAATTTGGGCCAGTAGTACCCAAATTGACCGAACCGCCGTCAGCCATACCAGCGCCCATGAAGGCAGGCATTGCTGAAGAACTGTTGCTTACTGAAACATTCGTGTTTGAGGAAGCATTGTTGTTAGCAGAACCAGTGTTGGCAGAGCCGCCATTGGTGTTGCCATTGTTGTTAGCGTCGCCAGAACCAGCGCCTTGGCCGTTCAGGTTTAGTACGCCGACAGAGTTCTCGTTCTCAACACTAGCATTGTGGCTAGAGTTGACAGTACCATTGTTGGACGAGCTAGGACCAGTTGTTCCAACTGACACGCTAGAAGCGGCAGCCAGGCCAACGCCCAAGCCGATTGTTGCAACGCCGTAAGCGGCGAAGCGTAGGATTGAAGACTTAGTCATTTCAAATCCCTTTCTCTTTTAGTATATATTGTTTCTCGTTCCGGGCCCGAGGGCCCGCTCCTACGTGTTCAAGGTAGGATTATTTCGAAGTTTGAACCGAAGCGTTGCCGTTGCTATAAACGAAGCTGTTGCCCTGCGAAGAGCTATGGCTCGAGCTGTAGCTATTGAAGTAGGTCTGGTGACTGCTCGATGTGGAGGATTGCCCACCATCACTAGACTTCAGATCTACTTGTATATTCCCTGATGCATCTGGACCGGATGGCACGGTCTGTGTCACCGCCTTGCCGTGGGTCACCGAAGTGACCGTCGTACCCGAGCCATCGCTAGTAGCCTGAACCGAGCTGTTATCGGGGACATCAAATGTCTGTCCGTTGATTGTGACCTCACCGCCAGTCGCTTCCAGCCCCTGGGCGGCCGATTGATTGGTTTGGTCTGCTTCGGCGTGCTGGAGCAGTGGGCGCTTGGCCTGGTGGCCTAATGCGACCCAGCTGGTGGCAATGACAATCGTGGCGATCGTCATAATGCCCATTCCTACGCGATGATCTTTAATGTAGTTTGCCAGATACATAGTTCCCTCCTACTGTTTGGCTGTTCGCTTAGTGGCGAACATTACACTTCCGATGGTCCCAGCGAGCGTTAGGAGCAAAGCTCCGAGCAGCAGGCCAGCCTGGATCCCCTGTGTCTTGTTCAAGACGTTATTCTGGGTTGGAGCTTCGGCAGAAGTTGGCTGATAAAGAGCCCGGAGAGCCGAAACGTCCACAATGTTAGATGGACCGGTCAATGGGAGCATGCCACCACCCTTTCCACCAGATGGAAGACTGCCACCACCTACACCGCCACCATTCGTGACAGGCGTCACCGGTACAACAGGTACGCAACCAATAGTGCATCCTTGGAAGCCTGAGCCTCCACCGTTGTTGATATTGATTGAAGTTGAAGTAGTGTTGGAGTTACTGACAGACCCAGTGTTAGCTGATCCACCATTTGTATTACCATCAGCACTTGCACTTCCAGAAGTACCAATCTGTGTACTGTCATTAACTACTACGATCGTGTTTGAATTCGATAAACTGTAGTTATTGGCATCGTTGATTGTGACATTGTTTGTTGAGTTTGGGCCAGTTACGCCTAAATCAGCGTTATTAGAGTCTGCGAATGCAGCCCCCGCAAAGCTAATTGCAGCAACACCGGTAACCAAACCTGTGCACACAATTCTTGTGATTTTCATTTTTTGTTCACCCCCTTTCATAATGTAGATTCCACCATTGGGCATTATCGTTCACCCCCTACCAACCCAAGATGACCTACCAATGTGGATCGAAGGCCGAGCCCAAGACCATTGATACGATCAAAAAGAGAGCTTGACGTGGCGTCTCCGCCAACCATCAAGCTCACCTCAGGAAGAGTAGCGAAAGAAAGAGTGACACCGCGAGCGGCGTGTGCGAACCCGGAACGACGAAGGAAAGTGGTGTAGCCTGAGCTCGCAACCTGGCGGAAACGTTGGGCGGCAACCAGGAGCGCTACAAGCGCGGTTATAAGCAGTGCCAAGGCACTTACAGGGAATTTCGAGGACGCAATCTGGGAGTGTGCGAGGAGACTACCTACGCTACCCAGCTGGTTCAGCAGCATATTGGCCCCGTTGGGCAGATTGATGGGCTCTGGAGCGTGCGAGGAAGCCGGCGCCTGCGGAGCGCTTATTGGTGAGGTATAGGAACTAGCCGCTTCTGTCTGGCTTAGAACCTGAGCGTACGATGCATTGAAAATAGCCGTGGCCTTCAGTGCCCGCAGGGCGTGTGCTGGCTCGGAGGCTATTATGGTCTGCACGGCAGTGGGGGTAGGAATAATCTCTGTTGTTATTGGCTCGGCAGCACTAGTACCGTTCGTCACGGGGATCGCAGCTAGTGTTTTCTGCGTGGCATCTACTAGAGTTGGTGTAGCAGCTTGGGGATCAGAACTCTGCGTCGACGATGAGACAACGCTTACCTGGGCATCGCCACTAGAGATGATAGTTGTGAGTTGATCTGTCTTTGCCACCTGCGCGTCAACAGCTATGGCGGCCGTGTTACCATCGGCTGCCAGTGCGACACCAGCTAGACCCAGCGATAAGGCTGAGATGCCAATGCTCGAGATCAAATGTTTGACACGCAAACTGATCAAAATTCCCTCACAAAAGTTAATCGCACGCAGTGGTTGCCCACTAACATGCGCTTAAGACAACCTCAACTCTACTCGCGCCGCCAACACCTATCATTGGCTCTTCCTATATAATTATGTATACAACTCGCCATGATTATTGTGAGTATGCACTAATTTTTCTACAGATTAGCATAAGCAAAAACCCGCCTTTCCATCTGGAAGGCGGGTTTTGGGCTACTGCAAGCCAATTTCTAGGAATTAGCTGGCTCGTCGCTAGCCGTAGCCTGCAAGTCGGCCTCTAGCAACGCCTCCCCTACCAATGCCACTGATGCCACCTTATCGCCATCAGCCAAGCGCATAATACGGACGCCTTGGGTTGCGCGACCAATCAGCGAGATCTCGCCTAGACGCAGGCGTATAAGCTGGCCCTGGGTAGAGACAATAATCACGTCATCGGTCAGGTCGGTGATAGAACGCACGTCTACGGACTTGCCGGTCTTAGTGGTTACCACGCCTGCCTTTATACCGACCCCGCCGCGTGCGTGAGTGGCAAACTGGTCAATATTAGTACGCTTCCCATAGCCGTTCTCCATAATCACTAGGAGCTCTTGCCCCGGTACGACTCTATCCATGCCCACTACCATGTCGCCACTACGTAGGCGGATCCCACGCACCCCTCGCGTTGCCCGGCCCATAGGTCGAACTTCAGTCTCTTTAAACCGGATAGCCTGCGCTAGGGCAGTTGAGAGTACAATTTCGTCCTTGCCGCTAGTCAGCGTTACCCACTTCAGCTCGTCGCCCTGATCGATCTTAATAGCTATGATGCCGCTTGATCGTACGTTGGCATAATCAATCAGCGCGGTCTTCTTAACGGTCCCCATTCGCGTCGCCATGAATAGGTACAGGCCAGCTGCATCCTTAGAGAAGGTTACCAGACTTGTCACCTTCTCCTCAGGCTGTAGTTGCAAGAGGTTTACAATTGGCTGGCCCTTGGCAGTACGCGAAGCTGCCGGTATTTCGTGGACCTTAAGCCGGAATGCCCGGCCTTTATTAGTAAAGAAGAGTATGAAGTCGTGGTTGTGCGTGAGAACAAGATGGTCAACTATATCCTCTTCCTTGGTGGTCATACCCATAATGCCCTTGCCACCCCTACCCTGAGACTTGTAGGTGTTCGAAGCAATCCGCTTAATGTAGTTACCACTCGTCAGCGTCACTATGACCTGCTCGTTTGGAACCAGCTCTTCTTCGCTCAGTTTACCAATCTCCGCACCAATAATCTGCGTCCTACGCTCGTCCGCATACTTCAGCTTCATATCCGCTAATTCTTCTTTGATCACTCGGAGTATCTCCGACTCGCTGGCGAGAATCTTCTCCAGCTCAGCAATCAGCGCTAGTAGCTCAGCCAGATCGTTTTCAATCTCCTGCCGCTCCAGGCCTACCAGAGTACGCAGCTGCATGGCCAGGATAGCCTTAGCCTGCAGTACACTGAGGCTGAACTGCTTAATCAGGTTGGTCTGGGCAATCTCGGTGGTACGGCTAGCTCGAATGGTTTTAATAACTTCGTCAATGTGATCCAAAGCTATCTTCAGACCCTCCAGGATGTGCGCCCTATCCTTGGCCTTACGTAGCTCGAACTCCGTACGCCTCCGCACAACAATCTTACGGTGCCCAAGGAACTCGCGGAGCATGGTCTCAAGCGACAGGACACGGGGCTGCAGGCCGTCTACTAGCGCCAGCATGTTTACATGGAAAGCACTCTGCATCGGTGTCCATTTGTAGAGCTGGTTTAGAATCTTGTTGGGATAGGAGTCACGTTTCAAATCAATTACAATCCGGAGCCCCTCTCGTGAGGACTCATCACGCAGGTCGCTAATGCCCGTCACCCGCTTGTCTTTGACAAGCTCAGCAATCTTTTCGACCAACACGGATTTATTTACGGCAAATGGTATTTCGGTCACCAGGATTTGGAAATTGCCCTTCTTGTCCTCAATAATCTCCGCCACGGATCGTACGACAATACTGCCGCGCCCAGTGCTATAGGCCTGGCGGATAGAGTCCTGGCCAAATATGATGCCACCCGTCGGGAAGTCTGGGCCTTTTACAATCTTTACCAGATCGTCAATCGTCGCATCGGGGTTATCAATAATGTAGGTTACCGCGTCTACCAGCTCAGCTAGATTGTGAGGCGGAATATTGGTAGCCATACCCACAGCAATACCCAGCTGGCCATTCAACAGCAGATTAGGTAGTTTAGCTGGTAGAACAGTTGGTTCTTTTTCAAATCCATCGAAGTTCGGCCGGAAGTCTACAGTATCTTTTTCAATATCGAATAAGAGCTCTTCAGCAATCTTAGTCATACGGGCTTCGGTGTAACGCATGGCGGCCGCTGGGTAGCCATCAATGCTACCAAAGTTACCCTGGCCGTCTACCAGTGGGTAGCGATAGGCAAAGTCCTGGGCCATACGCACCATAGAGTCATAGATAGCCGAGTCGCCGTGGGGGTGGTACTTACCCATGACCTCGCCCACCACATTGGCCGACTTACGGAACTTGGCGCTGTGCCGCAGCCCGGCCTGGTTCATCACATGCAAGATACGGCGGTGCACCGGCTTCAAGCCGTCACGTACGTCTGGGAGTGCGCGTGCCACAATAACTGACATGGCATAGTCTAGATAGCTAGTCTCCATTTCCGTTTCAATGGTGCGAGGGAGAATCTTACCTACATTCGGGTCTTCCTCTATCGGGGTAGCTATGATTGGTGTTTCGTCATTCATAAGTGATTAGCTTCCTTAAATATCCAGGTTTACAACTGATTTGGCGTGCGTCTGAATGAAGTTCTTGCGGAGCATGACTTCCTCACCCATCAGTTTATTGAAGATGCTATCGGCCTTCTCGGCGTCTTCAACATTTACCCGCAGGATCACGCGGCCGGCTGGGTCCATTGTGGTTTCCCACAACTGGTCAGCATTCATCTCGCCCAGCCCCTTGTACCGCTGGATGCCCGAAATACCAGCCATCTTGAAGCGGCTTTTCTCTTCGTCGGACACAATCTCACTCTCTTCCAGGTCTGCACCCGTTTCCGACAGTACGCCTGCATCCGGGCCGTCGCTTGCTGCCACTAGCTCGGCGGCAGCTGCTTCCTCGGCTTTAGTCTTGGCCTTGGCAGCGGTCCGCTCCTCAATAAGTTGCTCAATATAGGCGTCGCGCTCATCATCGCTGTAAACATAGTGCTTCTTTTTGCCCGATGACAGCAGGTAGAGAGGCGGCTGGGCAATGTACAGGTGGCCACCAGCAATCACTTCCGGCATGTGGCGGTAGAAGAAAGTCAGCAGGAGGGTCCGGATGTGAGCACCATCTACATCGGCGTCGGTCATAATTACAATACGGTGATAACGCAGCTTGGCCACATCGAACTGCTCAGCAATACCCGTACCTAGCGCAATGATAATATTCTTTACTTCGTTATTACCCAGCATACGGTCCAAGCGGGCACGTTCGACATTGAGGATCTTGCCCCGCAGCGGCAGAATAGCCTGGAACCGGCTATCACGACCACCCACAGCCGAACCACCAGCCGAGTCACCCTCGACTATGAAGATCTCGCTCTCGGCTGGGTTCTTAGAGCGGCAGTCGCTCAGCTTGCCCGGGAGGGTCATGCCGTCCAGCGCACCCTTGCGAATCACCGTATCGCGGGCCGCCCGAGCCGCCAGACGGGCACGAGCGCTGAGGGCAGCCTTACCGACAATCTTCTTGGCCTCGTTCGGATTCTCTTCCATGTAGTAGGCGAGCCACTCATTGGTAATGCTCTCCACTACACCCCGTACCTCTGGGTTACCCAGCTTGGCCTTGGTCTGTCCCTCGAACTGCGGCTCGGGGAGCTTGACTGAGATAACCGCGGTCAGGCCTTCACGGCAGTCCTCGCCCGTCAGGTTCTCGTCATTGTCCTTGAGTGCGCCCGACTTGCGGGCATAGTCATTGACTACCCGTGTCAGGGCAGTCTTGAAGCCGGTCAGGTGCGTACCGCCTTCTGGGTTATGAATGTTATTGGCAAAGGTCTTCACCTGCTCACTGAAGCCATCACAATACTGCATAGCTAGCTCAACAACTACATCGCCCACGGCCTTCTCAATATAAAACGGCGGCACATTGACGGCCTCTTTGTCACGGTTCAAGTGCTCAACGTAGGATCGGATACCGCCTTCAAAGTAGTAGCCGTAGCGACGACCAGTCGCCTCGTCTTCGGCCTGGACACGAATGCCCTTCGTCAGATAGGCCTGGTGACGCAGATAGTCCAATACGGTCTCGTAACTGAACTTGGTCGTCTCAAATATGGAGCCGTCCGGATGGAAAGTAATGGATGTACCAGTCCCCTCTGCCGTACCAATTACTTTAATATCCGAGTCCGGAATACCTATCTTGAATGTCTGTTGGTAGAGCTTGCCATCACGCCGCACCTGCGCAATCAGCTGCGTCGAGAGGGCGTTCACCACACTTGAGCCAACACCGTGAAGACCGCCAGATACCTTGTATCCGCTGCCTTCGCCGCCGAACTTACCACCAGCGTGTAGCACCGTCAGTACGGTCTCTAGACCACTCTTACCCGTCGACTTGACCTTATCCACCGGGATACCGCGACCATCGTCATCCACGCTCACGCTACCATCTGCGTGCATCTTCACGGTCACCGTAGTAGCGTAGCCAGCCATGGCCTCGTCAATACAGTTGTTCACTAGCTCCCAGATAAGGTGGTGCAGACCCTCTACGCCCGTTCCGCCAATGTACATGCCCGGCCGTTTACGGACTGGGTCAAGCCCTTCCAGGACTTGAATTTGATCTGCACCATATTGTGATTTTTCGGCCATCCCTCACCCTACTATTATTATGAGCTCGTACTATAACTACTGCTGCTCATGCTACTTCTTCACAAAAAAATTGAGCGACCCACTTGCAACTAGTTCTGGAAAAGGTCAATGCTCACTGCATCTAGTATAACGCCCATTTCAGCCCCCGTCCAGTTGCTCCTCAGAAGCATTAGTGCTTTAATGTGAGTAATGTTTCGCAACCTTGTGAGTAATCTAAGTATTAGCCCTGGCATCGTCAGCCAGCTGGCTTTTTACGCGCGCCGACTGTCTCGCGAGAACTTAACCCGGAGATTGTCGGTAGTCATGGCCATTGGGGTTATTGGCTTCCAGCTGGCAGCTGTAGTTGCCCCGCCCACCAATTCGAATGCCGCTGGTTCAAGCGACCTTATCTACGGCGGCTTCAAGGATAAGACGGATTTCCTACGCATCTTCGACGGCCCCGGTGATGGCAGCTTATCCGACATTGCCGCCAGCCAATTGCGCGACATTTACGCCGAGTTTGGTATTAACCGCCAGGCCGTTGCCAATGCCGAAGAACTCAGCTCAACCAACTCTGGCGTTACCGGGTCTACCCCCGGTCTACTCACCGTCGGTCGCAACCACTACTTTGCCGACGACGTAGAGCATATTATCAATTCTTACTTCGGCGTGCAGAAGGTCTACGTCCGGCCGCTATCACACTGGGGCATTTCTAAAAGCTATTCCGTACTCAAGGGGGTCACTACGTCTGGCGCACCGTTTGCTATCGTCAAAGACTGCGGCAACGTCGTCATCTGGAACACGCCTCCACCACCGCCAGTTCTTACCATCTCCAAGGTTGCTCGCGCAGACGGTCCAGCCGCCGGTAGCACCGTGCTGCGCGGTCAGATTCTGAAATACCATGTCGACTTCCATAACACTGGCGGCAGTGCGGCCAATGTCTTGACCGAAGACGCCATACCAGCAAACACGACTCTACTAAGCTACAGCACTACCAAAGGCGATCATCGCGGTGTGCTAGCAGCGGCAGGCAATGTCCCCTACCACACCTTCTGGGCCTACGATAGCTTCGCAGCGGGTCAGTCAGATGGTATTGATATGGACGTGGCGGTCAATGCCGATGCGCCAAATGGCGCCCAGATCTGCAACTACGCCTCCACCAAAGCCGATAACTTTGGTCAAATCTCCTCCAATCAAGTCTGCCACACCGTATCCGTTCCACCGCCCCCACCCCCCCAGGAGTGTAAGCCCGGCATACCGGTGGGTGATGCCCGCTGTCTAAATCCAGCGTTCGAGTGCGTTAAGCTAGACGCTACACCCACTGATGGCACTGCGCCGGTAACCGTCGTATTCAAGACGCATACTGCCGCCACCGACACTACCGTTGTGCGCTACGACTTCAACTTTGGTGACGGCACTAAGGTCACCGAGACTACGCCGGACACCACCTATACTTACAACAAGCCAGGCACTTTCAAGGCTACTGTCGCTGTAAACAACACCGATAGTGCCACCGGTGCCAAAACCAGTGTGGCGTGCGCGGCAAGCATTAATATTAAGGCGCCAACCCCACACTCCTCGAAGCTTATTTACGATAAAACTGCCATAAACCTGAGCGTACTTACTGGCTCCACCCCCATAGACGCCAATAACACGACCGCCAGCGCTGGCGACAAGATCCAGTACACGCTTACCGCCAAAAATGTCGGCGATGCTCCCGAAAAGGCGTTTGTCTTTGAGGAAAACGTCAGTGACATCCTCGAGTATGCCGACATTATTGACCCCGGCAATGGCACGCTTAAGACAAATGCCCAGAAGCAACAGCTGCTCACCTGGCCTGCTGCCGATATTGCAGCTGACGCCACTGCTACCCATGTATTCACGGTCCAGGCCAAGAACCCCATCCCTAGTACTGCCCGTGGCGTTTCAGACCCTAGCTCGTTTGATCTCACTATGGACAATGCCTTCCATGGCTCGGCCGTGAGCGTTAAGCTCCCCCCTCCACCGATTAAGCAAATTGAGGTAACCACCGAGAAACTACCACAGACTGGTGGTGCCGGAACCATTATTATCACCATCGCCTTTGCCGCCCTGTGCATGTACTTCTACTTCCGCAACCGCCAGCTAGCGGGCGAGCTGAAGACGCTCAGCAGTAACTATCACCCAGGAGCTATCTAATGTCTGAACGCGCACCTGAAACACACAGTCAACATGGACCAGAGCAGGCCTCGGAGCTGGTTGAGGCCGGCCGTGAACAGCTTGCTAAGCTAGAGCACAATGCCGAGAAGCCCTCTGAGCACGGCGAGCGCAAATCTGAGCAGGTAGAGCAAGCACGGCATACCATAGAGACTCAAACGCAGCCTGAGCCAGACGCCCGCAAAGCTGAAAGCGGAAAAGCTCCCCAGGCCACCAAATTCGACATTGAACAGAATTATAAGTTCACTATGCGCAGCTTACAGCGCACCATGACGCCAGTGGCACGCACCTTCAGTAAAGTTATTCATAATCCTGTCGTTGACCAGGTTTCCGAAGTGGCTGGCAAAACCGTCTTCCGCCCATCTATATCCCTTGGAGCAACAACTGCTGCAGCTCTGCTTGGTGGTTTCGTCTACTTCGTTGCCCGCTCCAGTGGTTTTGAGCTTGCCGGCTCAGAGTTCTGGCTCGCACTAGTTATTGGTGGTATTATTGGCCTTATTCTAGAGGTCGGCTACAAGGCGCTACGAGGCGGCAGTCGCTATTTCAGGCACTAGGTTCAAAGCCCTCACAATAGTTCGTAGTAAATGCCCGGCTTGCCGGGCATTTACTTATTCGCCTTGGATTACTCTACCGTCATCCAGGACATGAATCTCGCCTGGCTTCAGCGCGGCCCGGATTTCATCAATGGTCTTAGCATTTGTATCTACGGGTAAGGCGGCAGGCGTTAGCTCGGGCGCTGGTGCATTGGGCTGGATAAGGCCGTCTACGTCCGGCGCTGCTTCGACTGCAGGCAGTATCTTGCTGGGTACCACCACCGGCTGTACTGTGTCTATTGGACTTGGTGGCTTAGCTTCAACCGCAGGCATAGTAGAGCCAAGCGTCATCTTAGTAGGCGCACTCACTACTGCTGGGCTCAGCTGCATTGTTACCATATCCTGTGGCTCAGTTCCTGCGCCGAGCGCCACAGCAGTGGCCGACGCAGGTTCAGGTGACGCTTCGGACTTCTCAACCGCCTGTGGAGCAACGATAATAGCCGGCTTTGGAACTATCGGATCTGGTACCGATAAATCTGGCTTTACTACCTGGGAAGCAACCGGGAATGCCACTGTAGGAGTAGCCGCCGCAATGGGTGTTGGTACAGCAGCATGCAGCTTGCCCGGGGCCGGCTTGTGTGGCATAGCCTTTTCGTGAGCGGTTGCAGCATCGTTCTTGGCTTTATTACCAGCTGCGGAATCAAACACAGCATCTACGATGGATTCTGGTGGCTTGGGTGGAGTAGGAAGCACTGGCGGTGGCAACGGCATCGGAGTCGTTGGAGCTGTTGGAGCTGTATCAGGCTCGGAAGCAGCGGGCTTTGCGGGGGTCTCTTTTGGAGCATCCTCTGTATCTACCGCTACTGGCTTGGCCGGTTTTGGCGCGGTTGACGGGCGTACTGGCGGCGTTGCTGACTGGACAGCGACAGGACGAGGGGCCGGCGCAACCGGATGGACTAGCGCGTGCTGTGGTTCATCGGTTCGCTCCGTGGGCTTTATAGGTACAGATAAGACTGGTGGCTTGGGCATCGCCGGAGCAGCTACTGAAAGGACCGGCTGAGGGCTAGGTGGCTCCGGCCGATGGGCTGGTTGGGCCGGTACCGGCACGCCTACCAGCGACTCACCATGCGGCAGTGGTGGCAGTCTAGGAGGCTCCGGCGGCGGTGGTACATCCGTCTTTGACACTATTGACGGGGGTGGTAGAACAATCGGTGGTGTTACTGGTACAGGGGCTGGTGAAGGCTGTACCGCAGAGCGGGGGGCTACCGGAAGTGGAGGCATGACTATCATGGGTAAGGGAGCTACAGCCGATGCCGGAGCAGGCATTTGGGCTGGCGCCGATGCCACTGGAGCCACCGGCGGAGCGGCGGGCGGCATTGGGGTCGATGGGACTAATGGAGCGGCATCCGGCTCATAGGGGGTTTCTAGGTGCAGAAGCTCGTTAATCTCATCCTGGGCTTCCGTGGCTGCTTCGTTCGGGTTAAGGATAGGTAGGGTCGATAGGCCCAGACTTGCACCATCTCGTGGCGAATCGGGTAATGGTGCTGCCGGCACTTCGTCCGGCACGCTCCCGGCGCTGGGCTGCATTGGGCTATCCACCCGTGCCGGAACCGGTTCGGATGGTGTCACGGGCTGTGGAACTTCCTGCGGCACCGGGGCAGGCTGCTGAGCGGCCATTTCTGCCGCCTGCCTGGTAAGTGTAGCTAGCGATAACGCAGCCTGCTCTTCAGCAGCTGTCGGTGGCGCTATGGGGAGCACGGGTATTGGCGTAGTAGGGACCTCGGATGCAGGCGCAGGAACGGGCTCCGGAGCAGCAACTAAAGCGGGGGCAGCCGCTACTTCGGGTACTGCCGCTGCTGGAATAGGCGCCAGAGTCGCGGGAGTCGCAGCGGGCTGCGGCGCCGCAGCCACGGGTGCTACCAAAGCAGCAGGAGCCGGTACAGGCAATGGAGCGGCTACCGTAGCTGTTGCACCCGCAGCACTAGGTGTAGCTGGCGCGGCCGCGCTTGCTGGCGGTGCTAATCGGGCAAATATGTCTTTCTCCACCACAGGCCGTGGGGTGGCAAACTTGGCCGATGACAGCGTGCTAATGGCACGCGCCATGTCCGGACTACTGCTTGTCAGTGGTGGGAGGGCCGCAAGGCTAAATGGCTGCGAGGGCAGCCCTGCAATCAGCAGGCGCATTACTGCATTACCAATTGGCAAGTTCACCAAGTCCCGGCTATCAAATATGGGCGCGAACTGCTTCACCAGGAATTCGGCATCCTCTGGACCGGTACGGAAGCTCACTATGCTACCAACATTACCAAATACGGCATCACGTATCTCGGGGGTTAGCTGGCTTATGAACTGGTTGGCAACAATTAGGTTCAGTCGGTACTTTCGCGCCTCTGACAGAATTGAGGCAAAGGAATCCGTAGAGAAGTTCTGGAACTCATCTACATACAGACAGAAGTCTTGGCGGTCAGCTTCCGGCATTGCTGCCCGGCTCATAGCCGCTGCCTGGAACTTGGTAACAAACATCATGCCCAGTAGCTTGGCATTCAGTTCGCCTACTCGGCCCTTGCTCAGGTTTACAATCAGGATTTTCTTATTATCCATTATGTCGCGCAGATCAAAGGAGCTCTTTACCTGGCCAATAATATTGCGCATCATTTCATTCTGAAGAAATGCTCCAAACTTCGAGTTGAACCAGCCCAGCATTTCACTCTTGTGGTAGTCGCTGGTCTGCCCCATCTCCTTCACCCAGAAGTCAATCACCGTTGGGTCCGTGAGGTACTTGAACTTGTCCTTCAGGTAGTTCGAGTCGTTGAAGACCTTCGGAATTTCAATAAATGTCGAACCATTCGGATCACTCATCAGGGTCAAGGCTGCATTACGGAACCACTGCTCAAACCGCGGCCCAATCATCCCAGTATGATCAGGGTCATATATTTTATAGAGCATACCGATGGCTTCCTGGATCAGGAAGTCTTTTTGGGCCGGGTCACTAAATTCAAATAGATTGAGGCCCATCGGGTTCTCAGTATCTGCCGGATTAAAGTAGATGACATCCTCGGCTCGGTGCTTAGGTACGAGCCCCAACAGAGTTTCCGCAGTGTCACCGTGCGGATCAATAAAGGCAAATCCCCCGCCATCCAGCATGTCCTGGTAGGCCAGGTTCTCAAGGATCTTTGACTTACCGGTACCTGTCTGTCCCACAATATAGGTGTGGCGGCGGCGGTCTTCTGGGCTCAACCGGATCTCTTTCTTAACACCACGAAACTCATTGTAGCCGAACAGGAGCCCAGAGGGTGGCAATACTGGCGGTCCGTCTACCTGCTTACTCATCTGGCGCGTTACTTGGCGAGTTGAGGTAAATTGCGAGTCAGGCAGATGAAAGACGGTGGCTAGCTCCTCAGTGTTTAGGATCATACTATTAATCTCTGGTGGGAACAGTCGGAAAATAAAGGCAGTTACAATACCCTCAGGGTTACTGGTCGGCGCAAACCGGAAGCCGTTCATACCAGGAGCATCATACAGTGAGTAGGTGTTAGCAATATCGCGCAGGATTATCTGTGAGCGGCTCGGCTGCGCACTAGAGACTACTATACGCAGCAGCGCCTCGTACCCAGGGTGCTTGGTCTTCTCTTCCACAGCTTCGAGGTTCTGGCGATCCATCGTGGTAACACCCAGCTGCGTTTGCTGTTGCTGCGACTCTGCCAGGCGCTGTTCGGGGTTTTTCAATGCCGCCTGCGCCAGATCACCCGCATCAAAGGCCAAGCCACCAGACCCGCGAATCCGTCGTTTTTTCGCCACAACCGAAGTAGCATGGCGAATCCAAGCCGTTCCTGCGGGGCGAAGCAGCAGCTGCACACCCGCACCCTCACCAGGCTTCAGCGCCGCTAGGGTGTTTATCATAGCCTCAATTGGGTCGCGATCAATGCTTTTAAAAGTCTGTAGGGGGTACACGGCATCGGTCTTGAGCAGAATCTCGCCACCCATGGTACCGGGCAGCTTGCCGGTCTCGCTAAATATATTGTGGTCCTCGGTCTCCTCTAGGTGAGCTCCCGGGTAGGCCGTCACCACCGCTTGCTCCACTATGCTCACCAGTGCAATTGGCACCGCCACGTAGAAATGGATAAGCCCGCCGGTGGCCACAATCTCAAAGGCCAGGTGGCGCTGCCCATAGAACGAGCTCTTGAAGCCTTGTTGGGCAGTACCGGCAATTAGGCTATACAGAACTTCGGCCTGAGAAATCTTCTCGCGCATTACCTCGCGAATGTCCCGATTGCCTTTTTCGGTGTCGTCGGATGGTGGCGGTAGATGGATAAGTATGGGTACCATCTTAAGTCCACGCTCAATCCCCTTGGCTCGTCGTAGACTCCGTCGGTACATGATGAATGCCACCGCGCCCAATACGGCAAAAAACACAGTAAATATGAGTATCACTGCTATTAGGTAGCTATTCATTATTAGATACCCCTGCTGGGCCTATCATTACTCACCTCGCCCGTCATGAATATAATTACTGATCTCCGGCCGGCTTAATGTCCTTACCATAGCGCTTCTTCAGGTAGTCAGTCTGCAATTGCTCCACAGCGGCCTCTTCGGCCCGCGGGTCATTGGCATTTGCGGCCACAATCTGCTCGGCAGCGTCTACCCACTCTTTCTCAATGACATCGACGTCATCAGCCACGGATGGCGAGGCTGTAGCACCTACCATAGGTACCGCTGGGTCGGTTGCAGAAGCTGCTGCAACGGCTGGCATAGTAGTCTCTACCGGCACCATGACCGGTAGTGCGCCAGTAGCAGGGCCAGCCTGCCCCACCCCTGGCGCAGCCTCTGCCGGCATTGGCGCAGCAGGTACCTCTACGCCGCCGGTGGGTAGCGGCGCCTGCTCGGGCGAATTTGCTTGCGGACTCGAAGGATTCATTACCCAAATTGTACCACTTGTGCTTACCTGAGCCAATCCTTATAGCTCAATAGAAAAAGGCCCGGGAAGTATCCCGGGCCCAGATCGTCAGTTGCGCGTCGCCAGTTCCTGCATGGCTCTGCCCAAGCGATAACGAGTATTGGAGTCAAGTTCGCGGAGCAACTGACGTACACGCTCCTCATATTCAGGTAAGCACCAATGGTTCCCCATATATCGGCTATAGTCGGCGAAGTGATCAACGCGCGCTAGCGAGCCATCGCTGCGCAACGCCTCAAGCGTCTGCTGGAAGTCTGCATGCGCTAGTTCCTGGCACGCGGCATCAGCGCCTGCTGAGCTGAGAAACGATCTGACATGGCGTTCCACGTCCCAACGGTCAGTGTAGAGCTCACCGTTCGCATGGAAATCAACGAAAAACGTCAGTATGAAGCCTCGAAGCACTCCGCAGATTTTTTCGGTGCTTTGCACCATTGCGTGACGCTGTGCCATACGCTCTGCAAAAGCAGTGAAGCTTTCGGGCGGGAATTGGTGTGTCTGCATGGTTCTTCCTCCAACGCTACAAGTGAACGGAATAGCGCCATGTTAGCACACGCCTGTCAACCTGTCGATGCGGCTACTTGTGCACCCAGACTGGCGTACCTATGGCCGACCAATTGTAGATGAATGCCGCTGTATCATCCGGTAGGTTCACGCAGCCATGCGAACCGCCGTAGTAGTAGTCCGGGCCACCAAACTTACCATTACGCCAGACGGCATCGTGCAGTCCAAATCCCTGGTAGAATGGCATCCAGTACTTCACCGGCACATCGTAGTTATAGCCGTACTGGTAGCCGCGTAGCCGGGTATTAGTAGTCTTATAATAAATGCTAAACAGTCCGGTGACTGTCGCTAAGCCTGCACCGGTCGCACCACTAGTAATTGCCGATTCATAGATGACATTGTGGTCCTGATACACCCACAGGTGCTGGGTAGATAGGCTTATCTCAATGTAGGTACCAATGTCTAGGCTCACAATCTCATTGGTAATTGTCTTAAAGTGTACTGGCTTTGTCGTGAGCTCATACGTCAGGGCGGTCTTGCTCGTAAGGGCGGTAGTAATCACCTGTATGACACTCGCTTGGTCTAGCGCAAAGCCGTCAACACCCGCCTTATCAATAGTGCTCACCCCATTCTTGAGGGTAATCTGCTGGTTCACGGGCGCCAAATCTATCTTATTGGCTAGGTTCTGGGTATAGTCTTTTAGCTTGGTGGAATCCACTTTTGGCTCCAGCACGTAGCTACCATTAATGTTTGTTTTCTCAAACGCCAACCAGTCACCTATCTGCGTTGGCGTAGGAACAAATTGCTGGTCTTTGTAGGTCAAACTGAGCGTAGTAGCCACGAGCTCTGTGGTATTTGTCACCGTAGAGTTCACATCGGCCGTGCGCACGTCGGCCTCTAGGGGCACTGGTTTCACGTTCAGACTCACTGGCCCTGCCCCTTGCATCGAGCCTTCTACCAGCTTGGTCAGCCGGTCCCCTTCCACCGATCGGCCTGGCCTGTCCGCTTCTACCTTCGGTACGCCACCATCCACAGTTATCTTAGCGTCCACTGGCGCCTGCCCGACGGCCTCTACTACCCGAGATACGTAGTCTTTCAATACCTCACGGTCTACGCTGTAGCTCATTTTGAGATCAGCCTGGCCTACCCAGCTGTCCATTAAGCCCAGCAGCGCCAAGCGCCGCCCCCGTCCTATTGCATAGGCCTGGCTCACCGTCGCATCGGTATCAAAATGGGCGCCCAGATCGGCGGCCGTAGCCGGGAAGACCTTGCCTGAGACATACACGGTCACATGGTAGTTACTCGCCTTGGCTGCAATCATCTGCCTGGCCTGGGCCCGAGTCTTGCCACCCAGCTGCACTCCAGCCACTGATACACCCGGGTAGATCCGGCCAGCCGACCACCCACTATACGCCAGATCACCAGCCAGGACTAGCCCCAGTAGCGCCAAACCAAAAACACCCAAACGGGTAACCCAACTCAGCCGATTTGGCGTGGTCAACGCGGTGTCTTGCATGTTGCCAGTATTATACCGCTAAAGCTTCAACGTATGCTAGCTACGGAGCTCAGCTTTGAAGGTCCGTACCAGGTGGTCTGTCAGCCGCTTCATCTGCGAGGCCGCTTCAGCATCTGTCAGGGTCTTCTCCGGATCAGTTAGCTCCAGGGCAAAGGCAATACTCTTTCGCCCGCCCAGCTGGTCGCCATAGAAGTCAGAGAGAAACGCTGGCTCCCCTACGTTCATGGCGCGAATCTCGGCTCTTAGCATCTGCCAGCTGACGTCACGGTCAACCACTAGGCTCACATCGCGGTGTACCGCCGGGTATTTGCTGAGGGTTCGGAACTGCTTATTGCCCACGTTCGCAAGCAGCTTATGAACGTCCAGTTCTAGGTAGCCCAGACTGCCATCCAGCTTGTAGCTAGTGGTTATGTCGGGGTGTACCTCACCAATACTACCTATGATCACGTTAGCTACACTCACAGTCGCATAGCGAACTGGGTGGAAGTGCCTGGACTGCGCTGCCTTCAAATCAAATTCTAGGCCTAGTTCACCGGCTAGCCGATCAAGCACACCTTTTACACCTAGGTAGGCATCCCGTTCTGAGCGGATAGCCACTGCCACCAGCATTGGCTCATCCGGCTGCTTACCCGTCTCAGGCTTGGGCAAGAACACACGTGACAGTTCAAATACACCAAACTGTTTATCATAGGCCTGGTTTCTCGCTACAGTCTGCAGCAGGCTGGCCAGTAGGCTCCGGCGCAGATAGGTCTGTTCACTAGAGAGGGGGTTCTTTAGCTTGAGGTAGCTATCAGGGTTCTCTCCCAGCCGCTCTAAATCCGTTGGGCTAATAAATGAGTACGTTGCCACCTCAAACAAGCCGGTCGCCTTCAGCTCTGCCTTCAGCTTCCAGATCTGGGGGGTAGCCGCATCAAAGCTCACCGTCTCCGGTCGCCAGGCCGGTAGCCGCGCTGGTACGTGATCATAGCCCACTAGCTTCACTAGCTCCTCAGCCACGTCTTCTTCTACCTCAATGTCTGGGCGCCACCAAGGCACGTCCACTGCCACTTCATCGACGCCGGTTGCCTCCGCCACCATACTCTGCTTTGCAAGGAGGTGAATTATTGCTTTCTGGTCAAGCTCTATGGCAATAAACTGACTTATTCGTGAAGCTGAGACTACTACCCGAACCACCGTAGGTTCGCGGCTTACAATGTCTGTCACCGGTGCCATCAGTTCAGCACCGCAGGCCTCTTGTAGTATATGGAGGGCCCGTCGCATGCCTTGTTCAGGTGACTGCATAGGCAGGCTACGCTCAAACCGCGCACTTGCATCCGTCCGTAGGCCATGACGCACGGCGGTTTTTCGAACTGTTGCTGCGTCGAAGGCAGCGGCCTCCAGTAGAATCTCCGTTGTCTCAGACGTTACCGCCGTACTGAGCCCACCCATTACGCCAGCTAGCCCAATTGGGCCAGTAGCATCGGCTATAACCAAATCATACTTGGTCAATTTGCGCGTTTTACCATCCAGAGTTACCAAGCTCTCACTATCTTTTGCATGTCGCACAATAATAGGCAGTTGCACCTTCTGAGCATCATAAGCATGCATCGGTTGAGCTAGCTCATGAAGGACGAAGTTGGTCACGTCTACAGATAGGCCGAGACTCCTTTGGCCATTCTCGTCTAGTAGCTTCATGACCCAGTCCGGAGTTTTTGCACCGGGCTTGATCATAATGTGCGACACCATAAACCGCCCAACATGCTCGCCAGACTGGACCACTGCTTGAGGCACCGATTCACCGGTAGCATTCAGTTCTGCGAATTCTGGTGGTTTCAACGGCACGCCGGCGTGGGCGGCCACCTCCGCTGCCAGTCCGTACATACTTAGAAGATCATAGCGGTTGGCGGCAGTCTTAATGTCTAGACTAGCGCCGCTTGGCAGAAGGCTACTTACAGGAGTGCCAATCACCGCTGTATCTGGCAGTTCCCAGATACCCTCATGGCTGTCTCCGAGTCCCAATTCCCGTACACTACACAGCATACCGTTCGAGACCACTCCCCGAAGTTCGGCTTTGGTAATAACCATACCACCCGGGAGTGCAGCTCCTATCTGGGAGACTGCCACTTTCTGGCCTTCAGCCAGGTTAAGGGCACCACAGACTATCTCAAGAGTACTGTCAGCACCCACATCAACAGTGGCAATTCTTAATCGGTCTGCGTTCGGGTGTTGAACAACTTTTTTAACTTGGCCGATGATGATCATTTTGTCGAGTACAGTTGGCGACATTATTTGTTCAATTTCCACACCGGCCATAGCCAAAGCATCCGCAACCTGTTCGGGCGACATTGTGCGACTTAGGTAATTTTGTATCCAACTGACACTGACCTTCATGATTGCCTCATTTTTAGAACTGTTCCAGGAATGATAAATTTGGACGCCAGAACTCGCGTACATCGGTCACGCCGTATTTTATAGCCGCAATCCGTTCCAATCCAAAGCCAAACGCAAAGCCACTATAGACAGTTGGGTCTATCCCAGCGTTCCTCAGTACCTGCGGGTGAACCATGCCGGCGCCGCCCAGTTCCAGCCAGCCCGTCCCACCAGTGGGATCGCTTGCAGTTCCTAGTCCTATCGTAAAGCTAGCATCCATTTCTACCGAAGGCTCGGTATACGGAAAGTAGTTGGGGCGAAGCCGCAGCTCTGTCCCTTCGCCGAGCACGCCCTGCAGCATAGCCAGGAGTGTACCTTTCAAATCAGCAATGCTAATCCCCTTGTCTACCACGAGGCCCTCCACTTGATAAAAAATCCACGAGTGTCGGCTATCCTCGTCTTCATTACGATAGACTTTGCCGGGAGCAATTATTCGAATTGGCGGCTTATGGCTTTCCATATGTCTTACTTGCACTCCAGAAGTATGGGTGCGTGGTAGATTACCACCCTCTAGGTAGAACGTATCCTGTACATCACGAGCCGGGTGGTCGGCCTTCACCAGTAAAGCTTCGAAATTGTACCAGTCTGTTTCTACTTCTGGGCCATCAGCCAGATTATAGCCCATTTGCCAGAATACCTTGGCTAGATCTTCGAGTAGTTCGCTTACCGGGTGGCGGTGCCCACGGCCTAGCGCTGTCATGCGCACTGGTGCTGTAAGATCAATTGGGGAGGTATTGGATTGCCCAGCAAGGAGCTCACTGCGCAAACGGGTTTTGCTATCCGTCAACGCTTGCTCCAAACGGCCTCGGTCTAGGTTCACCATTGCGCCAACAGTTCGGCGCTCGGTCTCTGCCAAACCGCCCAAACTACGGAGCGTTTCAGTAATATAAGAGTTCCGCCCAAGATGCTTCACACGCAGCTCTTCCAAGTGTGCCAGATCCTTGGCCGTGGCAATGGCCTCAAGGCCGGTAGTAATGTGGTGTTGGTCGTAGCTCATTGGAGATTAAAATACACTTCGATTAATGCTAGTAGTATAAGGCTCAGGAGTAAATCACGGATTGTTAGCTGTGCCAGACTCGACAAGGCTAGGTTCACGGTGACCCAGCCGGCCAAGAGCGCACCCTGGCGAGCGCTATTAGAAAGGCGACTCATGGGCTCATCTGTTGGCTTGACCAGCTGCTTGGCCCCGAGAATACCAGCCGTCAGTGCGCCTGTCAGCGCACCACATAGAGCAAGGAACCAGATAGTGACACCAACCGGCCCCAGCCGAGAGGGTGTAGTCAGGAAGATAGACAGAACTACGCCGATACCAAGAAGTACCGACCCCCCGGCCAGACCCATGTACATTGTCCGCTTGCTCACCATTACTCCTCGTGTGCCCTTATTATCCCAGACCTAGCCGGGAACATCAATCAGGTAACAAAAAACCACCCGGAGGTGGTTAGTTTAAAGACAATGAGAAACGGGGCGAACAAACCCGCCCAAATTGTACGAAACTAATTGGCGCTTGTCGCCCCGCTAACCAATCGGTCAGCCGGTTTCGTTCTGACGAACAAATGCTGGGAAGATTGGCAATACAGGTATTCCATCGTTTAGGATAGAATGCCCCCACCATCGCTGTGGTAGCAATATCTTAGTAGTTGCGGGATTGCTCCGGCGGCTCTGAAGGTAGAACCTCAGACAGTAGGGTGAACCCAGATTAGAATTAAGGGGGATAATTCTAATCGGGATTGACCCTACCGGCTGCGAACTAGTCGATGGTGTGAGTGCTTTGTTTTTGTTTTAAATGAACTGTTTTTTGAACTTAAGAACAGTTTAGCACAAGCGGAATGAAGAGTCAATACCTTTTATGCTTCATTGCTTATATTTGATGAACTAAATATTTAGAATGGCTCTCTTAAGCCATAATTAATTACTGTGTTGTAAATAAAACATCAAAGCTGTAGTCCACTACAGCTTTGATGCAATATTCACTTATCCCAGCTCTATCGAATCATACCAATCTTCTCATACACTTCGACCAGCTTCGGCTCAGCAACGGCAGCCGCCTTAGCCCTACCCTGCTCTAGAATAGCCCTAAGTCCGTCTTGGTCTTCAAGAGTGGCTTGGTAGCGCGCCTGTATCGGCGTCAGGTGCTCAACAACTGCTTCCGCCAAGTCGGCCTTGAACTGGCCATAGCCTACACCTGCATAGCGCTGCTCTAGGGCTGCCATACTCTCCCCCGTTACGAGGCTATAGATGACGAGCAGGTTCGTAATCGCTGGTTTATCATCAGCTGTAGCAACGCTACTTCCCGAATCAGTCACTGCCCGCTTTATTTTCTGGCTCATCAGATCTGGACTATCCGTCATCATAATGCAGCCGCTAGCGTCAGCATCACTTTTACTCATCTTCTTCTCTGGGTTCAGAAGGTCCATAATTCGCGCGCCCTCCTTCTGGATAGTTGGAACTGGCACTTTGAAGGTATCGCCGTACAGATTATTGAACCGGGTAGCAATATCGCGTGTCAGTTCCACATGCTGCTTCTGGTCCTCGCCTACCGGCACCTCATCAACGTCATAGAGAAGGATGTCCGCGGCCATAAGCACCGGGTACTCAAACAGGCCAACCACCTGGCCTTCAGCTCCACCCTTCTGGCTCTTATCCTTAAACTGTGTCATCCGGCTCAGCTCTCCCATGGTGACATAGTTATTCAGCACCCATGTCAGCTCTGTGTGAGCTGGAATCTGGGACTGTATGTAGATTGCAGATAGCTTAGGATCCACGCCCATAGCCACCAGCCACGCGGCCGCTGCATAGGTGTTGTTACGCACCTCCGTGGGGTTCGGTCGGATATTGAGGGCATGGAGATTCGGAAGAAAGTAGAAGTTCTCATTCCCCTCTTGTCCGTCAGCCCAGCCCCGCATAGCCCCTAGGTAGTTACCAAGTGTGACTTCGCCGGTCGGTTTAATGCCAGATAGTTTTCTTTTCATGGCTCTAGCTTAGCAGATTACGCAGGCTCGCCAATAGTAAGACCAAATTCGTACAGATCAATGAGCTCCACCCAGGCTTGCTCCAGCCATAGCTCAAGCTCAGTACGGCACGCCACAGCCTGCCCTGGCTTAGTGAGTATTAGGATGCGCGTACGCTGCTCCTGAAGGAGGTTTCGAGCATTTACAAAGCTCATTTCAGCGAAGGTAGCAGCGCCAATATAGCCAATCACCTCTCCGCGGTCCAAATTGGGCACAAATAAGATATCAGCCGAACGCACTACATCGTGAAAGTAGCGGTAGACCTCTGGGTAGTCAGCAGCCATGCTACTGCTTGGTATGGGTCGGGGGTAGTCCAGTACTTCATAGCCGACCGCCTCCCAGCGCTGCTTCCAACTACGCATAGCCCCAGCGTCACGGACACTTCCAGAGATGGCCACTCGGCCCAGACTACGCGCCATTACTCGTCGGTTTGTGGCTTATCAACCAGGATAGGCTCTATGGACGGCACGCTGCCAGCAATTTTAACTACATCCTTATCAATCTTCTTCAGCTCTTTGTGGGCATTGTTGTAGTGGTTCACGGTCGTGCCCAGCGATCCACCTAGTTTCTGCATAAACTGCTCGTAGGCGGCCAGATGCTGCCCTAGCTGGCCCACTCGAATCTGAATCTCTTTGGCTTGTCCCTCAATCTGCAGGCTACGAAGGCCCTGCATGACTGTCTGCAGATAGGCCATAAAGGAGGTTGGCGAGACAATAATAACGCGCTTGTCGCGAAAGGCATATTCTATAAGGTCCCGTGAGCTCGTTGAGGCTGCGCCGACTTTATTAATGAGTAGGTCGTAATAGATGGCTTCACTCGGGATAAACATGAAGGCAAAGTCCATAGTCCCCTCGCTCGGTCGAATGTACTTAGCCGTCTCGTCAATCCGGTTCTTCAAGTCTGTTTTAAACAACTTAATCAGGTTATCTTTGCGAATCTTATCGGTTTCTTCAACCAGCCGGTTATAGTTCTCTAGGCTAAACTTCGAGTCCACCGGTAGGAACTGCCCTCTGTCCAGCTTAATGATAGCGTCTACAATCTCGCCATCGGCAAACTTGTACTGTAGCTCGAACCGGTCTGGCGCCAGCACATTCTCCAGTACACTCTGTAGGTAGTACTCGCCAAGTACACCACGCTGCTTAGGGTTCTGTAATACATTCTGCAGAGTCTTCAGCTCGTCGGCTACGTCTACCACTCGCCTATTCGTCTCGTCGAGCTTAGTCAGCCGGTTGGTCACATCGGCAATAATCTTGGCCGACTCCCCAAACTGCCGCGTCATGGTGGCCTGTACGGCCTCATTACTCTTGTCCATACGGCTGCTCATCATCTCTTGGGTCTTGCTCAAGACGTCAGTCATCCCGGCCAGGTCCTGCTTGATCAGCCCGAGAGCCGAGTCGTTCTTCAGATGCGCCAGCTGGCTTTGAAGTACAAATATAGTAATTGCAAAGCCTAGGACCAGCACCACACTAATAATAACTACAGCAATAATCATGTTCTGATTCTAGCACGAGGATAATAGCCGAACAAGTAGCGAACAGACTAATTATCCTCGAATTCACGTTCCAATAATTCCAAACACCGAATAAAAAGTGCCTCATCACCACCCTTCAGGAGTGATAACGGCCGACGAAATTCGCGCGACAAGTGCTCATCGGCCTCATCGGTGACAGTCTTCCCCTTCGCCGTCAGCTCTATAATATTCTGCCGCCGATTCACCTGGCTGCGCACTTGGGTTAGTAGTCCCTTGTCTACCAACGTTAACGCCTGCCGCGTTACCACGGCAGGCGTCACGCCCATAGCCTCTGCTATCTGGGATTGAGAAAACGAAGGGTGCTGGCGGAGGGTCGCCAGCACCTGGTACTGCGAGAAGGTCAGATCATGTGCCTCCACAAGCACTTGATCGGCCAACTTCGCCAAAGTGGACGCGAGCCGATTCAGCTTCTGTACGTAGCTGTGCTGGTAAGGTACGGAATCCAGCTTGTATCGGCTCATTGCGTCCTTTCGAAAAACATCCTTACCACATCTACACTTTATACCTATACTAGTGACGTGTCAATAGTTTATTACTAAATAATGTAGGTATATATTATTTAGTATATTATGCCTTTGCTAAGGTATAAAATAACCTCCTCAAATATCACCCCCTGGTCATTTTGGCGCTGTTCAGAATAATAAAATGACAAATTCTAGGCAGAGCGACTCAGGTTTACGCTTATGCTGTCTGTTTCGCACAATATTTGTTATAACTACCCTATTCGAATACCCGCTACATGAGGAGCACCATGACAACTAGCCGGCATTTGGCGCAAAGGGAAGGTATCTATCGTTGCAGTTCAGCTAACAACGATAGCACCACACTCCTGATCCTAGGCGATCCACTGTCACGGTGTCCCTGCGACCACCCCGCCTACTACCTGACCGAAGATAACCCTGAAGTCGGTCAGCAACTGGTCTATGTCACCTTACAGACCTCGGGCGTCACCTGGTGGACCTGGACGAACCATGACCCAGATCCTGGGCGAGTGTTTAACACCTGGTGGCCCCATCTAGACAGCATTACGCCGTCCCAGGTGGACTCGCACCTCATCATCGACACCTACGAGCATTACGAGGATACCTGGCTGGTCACCATCGCACCGTTTGAGCCCCAGATCGACCCTCTGGAGCCCGTCCACCGCCTGCACCCCGCAGGCCCACTGATTACCGCTGGTTACCGCTTACAGCGATAGCAGCTTGCCTCAAACCAAAAAGACCCCGGTGCATCCCACCGGGGTCTTTTCCATACAAAGGGTCGACTAGTCTTCGATCAGTATCTCTAGCTCCATCGCTAGATCGGGTGCCAACCCCATAAGCTGCACCGTTGACAGTGTGGCACCCTTCAGGCTCGCCACACCAACCAGCCCTGTTAGCGTCGATCGTCTAAGATCCACGTTACTACACTTCACTCCCTGCATTTCGGTTGCCTCCATGGTGCAGGAAATAAACGCCACATTGGTAAGCAACGCGCCACGAAAATCTGCCTTACTTAGGTCACAATCACGAAACACCACATTCCTTAGCTCTGCTTGGCGGAAATTAGCCATGGTTAGTTTGCAGCCGCTAAAGTCCACGTGCTTCAGCGAGGCTGCTGCAAGGTCTATGCCTCCAGCCCGTACCTTGCCGAATAACACCCGCTCGAATCCATTGCTATCGGCGTGTACCGCCGTCATGTCGCCACCGATCAGTTCACAGTCTAGAAATTGGCAGCTTTGAAATAGCGCGCCGGTCGCCTGAATCGCTTCAAACCGGCAGCCCTCTAGCCCAGCTGAGCGGTATGTCTCGGCCGCAATATCCAGCTCATGCCACTGACAATTAGTCATGTCGGCTGCTGCGGAAAAGTCAGTTTTATTCGATGTATTTAAAACATCATTAAGCTTTGGCGTAGTGATTGTAATGGCTTTCATATCTGTCCTTCTATAAATTTCGCTATCGTCTCAGTAACCTCGCTTACATCCGTGTACTCCACTACGTGTATACCCGGTGCACCAAGGACCATCGCTGATAAGCGACGGTCTGGGGCCGGTCTGTAAAGTGCTAGCACCGGTATGCCGGCTGTTTCGGCTCGCGCCAGCTCATAACCTACACCAAGACTGGGGTTAGTTACTTCGGCCACCATTAGCTGCGCCGACAACAGCCAACCCATGTCCGTTGTATATATAACATTGGCTGATTTGTTTGATCCGTCGGCCGTCAGGGTGATATCTGCAAAGGTCTCGGATAGTAGCAGTGCCCGGGCTTTGATAATTTCAGCTATTTCCGCGTATATCGGCTGGTCGCCCCGACCACCACGAATAGAACAAGCAAAGTATACTCGTTTCATTGTGCGGCCATCCTCGCTATATAAGCCGCCACATCAAACTTTTTAGCGGCACCATTAGCGTTCATATACCTGATCTGGCCATACACGGGACGTTCAAACCACGGGCGGTCGTGCAGCCCCGCCACAGCCCACAGAATGCCTGCATACCCATTTGGTTCACGCCCATCCAGCTCGTATTTATCATTCAAGTAGGTACATATATTTACGGCTTCGTCCGGTGATTCGCTCCACTCAAGTACCTTCTTGGCCCAATACATACGCATATAGTTATGCATCTTACCAGTCTTTACCAGTTCTTGTTGGGCTGCATTCCATAACAAGTCATGCGTCGCTGCCAGCTCAAACTGCTGGGCGTTGTAAATATAATCACGTGGGTCATCAGCATGTAGAGCGAGTTGCTTCTGTGCCCACGCGGGTGCACCAGCCAGATTACGGTAGTCACGGTTATAGTACACAAAGTTATTTGCCAGCTCGCGCCAGACTATTAGTTCACCAGCAAACTGTTCAACAATTTCTGGACTTATTTCGGCAATCTGGCTGCTAAGTAGGTCATACATTATACGTTGAGCGCTTATCTGGCCATAGTGCAGATAGGGGCTGAGGCCAGACTGCGCGCTGAGCTCATTTGGGTCGGAGCGCTTATTATAAGTACTCAGTCTGCCGTCAATTAGCTCGTCCAAAATGGCATTTGCGGCCATAGACCCTACGGCCAGACTAACTGAGAGCTCAGCATCGGGGCGCAATTTTAACATGGCCATAAGGCGCGAGGGGTCATGGTCCCCGACACTGTTAGGTTTTGGTAATTTCCATTTATTTAGCAGCTCTATATCTGGATAGTCTGTTAAAAATTCATTAAGTACTTTGTTAATTCGTGGGCGCAATACATACGCCCCGACCATTTGCTTCTCCGCAATGTGGTCAACGGGGATAATAAGGTGTGCACAAATTGCTGTTAGTAATACATCACTTCTTAATCCTGCCTCTATTCGCCAGCTTCGTCCTAGTCGCAAGTATGACTCGTCGGTTACAATCTCGCAGGCATCTAATTCCAGCGCAGTGTCTGCTATTATCTGGGGTGGATAGCCCATACGCATTACAAATTCTGCTCCCATTGCTCGGATATTGCCGGCGGTTTCAGCCAATCCCTGCAGCATGAACCGGTAATGCCGTTCATAGTTATTCGCCAGCTTGTCCGTCAAGACGAAGACCACTACGAGTGGCACCTTATAGGCATTTGCCTGCTCTATGGCATAGACCATCGCCCAGTTGTCATGTGCTCGCTGATCCTTCTGCATCCAGTAAACTACACACGCGCCAGACGGCCTGGCTGGTTTGTTGTTAACTACCCGGACCCGCGCCGGGTGAACGCTACTCACCACTGCGTACTCCTAGACGATCGAGCTCCGTCACTACCTGGTCGTAGCTACTGAACAAAATAGCCGCTATGCCTAGAGCCTCCGCCGCGGTCACATTCACCGGTGAGTCATCGATAAATACTAGTTCCTGGTACGCTACATCTAGCTGCCTACTCAGCGCTGCGTAGGCAGCTTCGTTAGGCTTCAATAAACGGTATTCTGTAGACAGAACAACGGCGTCGAAATGCGCTAGTATACCGCGAGCACGGTTAGTGGCAGCATGGTCTGGGTCAATATTAGAAAGCAATCCCACGCGATAGCCATTAGCCTTGAGACGGTCTACCAGACCCAGCATATCGGTAGTAATAAAGTTGTGCTCACTATACCAACTATTCCAATAGTCTCGCAGTACCTCCCCGGGTAATGACCCCCCCAGGTCAGTAGATACCCCCTGCCAGAAGATGCCTTCATCTAGCCGGCCCGTCTCTAGTATTTGTCGTCGCTCATTAAAGCTAGTAAGAAACGCCTCATGGCTTATCTGCATCTTCTCCGCCATAGCCTTTAGCTGCTGTGGCATAGTATAGGCCGCAAGCACTCCACCCAAATCAAAACCCACCGCTCGTATAGTAGTACTCATATTCCCAGTATACAGGAGCGGTGGGTTGTGGGGAGAGGGCTAGCGCCAGGCTGCAAGCAGGGCACCATTAATTGCGAACACCACTAGGTAGTAGCCGGAGTCTATGAGGAATAGCTTCAACGGGCGGCCCGCAAACATGGTGTTTACACCAGCTGTAGTTAGTACAAAGCCCATCCAAAGCCAGACACCGGTAGTGGCGCCGCTAAGCCCATCGGTTGCGCCCACATATGCTACGAAGTGTGCCAGTATGTAGCCCTGCAACAGTGCCGCCAGGCCCGTCAGAGCAAAGGTCCGTGGTGGATTGGGGCCACCCATTTGATCCATCTTAATACCGATTAGCTTGGCCCAAGTCTTACCAAATATCGCCGGCGTATACCAGCTAAATCCTACGATCATATTCACGCCTGCAGCCACTAGGACTGCCCACCAGTTTACGGCTACAGAAAGCATAGTCACCACCTTACTTAGTTACTGTTTATTATCTGCTGAATTTTAGCTTTGTAAATACGCGCCCGGCCGAACCAAGCTAGCCTGCTGCCGCGCCAAGCGTAAATGCTTATATAAACCAAAATGGCTTAGGTATTTTTGTTGTTTTTCTTACAATGCTTATTCGTGTTGGCCTGCTTGGAGCAAAATGTTTCCCAATAATAATCGGCCAATTGGTCTTAAGCCATTTTTTCTGTTGGGTGTACAGAGAAAGTAAACCACGCTCATCAAACTCCCGCCGCATTACCCCTCCAGCATGAGGGTGGGCTTTTGCCTGGTTCAGCGGTGAGTTAAAGCCATGTGCATAGTGGCTGAGCTCATGCACAATCGTCGCCTGGACAACAAACTCTGGCACCTCCGCATCGGCAAATATCCGGTTGATCGTAATAATAGAGGTATCGCGGTCTGTAGGGTCCAGGCGGATAGACCCAAGCCGGCGTTTGGCCTTACGACCGTACTCTATACGGACAATGTTATCCTGCGGTACTTCTGAGAAGTACTCGTCCCAAATAGAGTCTAGCTGGAACTGTAGCCAGTTCTCGTCACGCTTCATAGTCATCCTCAGGGTCCCCCCAGTACTTTGTTGCCTGACAATTATGGTACATATCACGGCGCGGTTCAAACTTGCGAGCACGAATCTTATCGGCTATCTCTGCTAGTTTAGATCGGTGGTTAGCCATAATCCGCGGCGACAGCTCAGCATGGCCCTCTACACCTGTCACTACATAGTCGAGCACTACATGGTTTGCCTGCCGACCAGTTATTTCCTCAAGTGCCAGGGCATAGGTACGCAGCTGTAAGCTATCCTTAGCTTTTTCAGCTAGCTTCTCTGGGTCGTGCTGGCGGCCCGTCTTGAAGTCCCATACCTCAATACTATCAGTGGCTAGGAAGCTGGCATCTATCCGCCCGCGTATGCGTAGCTTTGCTTCGTCGAGGCTAAGCACAAACGCTTCTTCAGTCGAGCGTAGCTTACGTTCCGATGCCTCTTCACGCTCGAAGAAACGCCGCAATGTATCTCTGGCTACCGTGCGAGCCAGCTCGGCCTGCTCGGCCGTCTCATACCCACGGGTAGTCCAGCTAGCTACGAGGCGAGCCTCCAAGTCTGCGAGCGCCAGCGGTTCACCGTCCAGCCGCGATTGGTAATAGTCATGAAACAGGCTATGAAGCAGGCTACCAAAGCTAGCTTGTGGGCCTATAGGCAGACGTATTTGCAGCACCTTCTCCAGATAGAACTCGTATGGACAATAGTTATAAGAGTCTAGGTCACTCGTAGACAGTGTGAGCCAGCCGTCACTTGATTCAAACGGAAGTGGAGCAATCCCGGCCTGGATTAAAAGTGGTGAATACTGTTGTAGTCTATGCAACGTTTTAGCAAGATCACTTGTCTCGGCAAGCTCGTCATTAGATAGTCCGGGTAAGCTCTCAAATACCTCGCCGAGTAAGGGGCTAGGCTTACGGTTGCGCCCGCCAGCCTGTTGTAGGGGGGCAGTCAGGATCAATTCGTCCTTGGCGCGAGTCATAGCCACATAGAGTAAGCGACGGCGCTCGTGCTCCGGAGGTAGTAGCGCTGGATCACGTTCAAGCCCCGTAGGCAACTCAGCTCCACGCCCACCAGCACGATCTGACCACGCATCGTGGGTGTTGTTCATAATAATAACTGTGGCGTACTCGAGCCCCTTGGAGGCATGAATGGTAAGAAGCGATACGCCCTGCTCATCACCAAGCATCTCATCACTTTCAACCTCAGGAGGGCGCGGGAACGTCTGCAAGTAGCCGGCCAGCGTAGGCTCGAGTGCAACCGACTCAAACTGCTGCATATGTTGCATGAATACCTGTAAGTCCTCAAATACCCGGACAATCCGCGGGCTATCTTCGGCCGCCCGTATCCAGGCATCGCTCACACCAGTTTCAAAGATGAGTCGATAAGTAAGCTGGCTTATTGGCAAGGTGCGGCTCCATAGCCTCCATTGCTGCAGCTTAGCCGCTACCACCTCGGCTGCCGGCGTGGCTGTGGCCACAAGCGCCTCTTCGATTCCCGACAACTGCTCCCGGCTCTTGTCTACCAGCTGGCGCACGAGTTTATCGTCCCAGCCAATAAAGGGCCCCAGCAATACGTGCATTATTGCTTCATCATTGGCCAGCAACCCCACCCAGCGCAGCAAGTGCCAGAGCTGAGTTATTTCTGGCTGTTCAAATATATTCACACGACTAGACAGATGGTACGCTACGCTGCGGTTTCTGAGCTCCCGTGCCAGGCTCTTAAGTGTGGCGTGCGACGGCGCAAGGACAGCCAACGTATCTGGAGTAGCTCCGGCTGCAATGCGGTCCGCTAGCATGGCCGCCACGCCTTTGGCTTCAGCACGGGCATCACGAAACGGCTGGAATACCACCGCCTGGCCTGGCCGCTGGGCGCGTAACCGCTTGTCTATACCAAGTCTTACCTCGAGACGCTCTGGATTATTATGGGTAATCATCCGGTAGCTCGCATCCAATATAGTTTGGCCCGAACGGTAGTTCTCTATGAGTGATACCGGTGACTTCACACCAAAGTGCTCTGTAAAGCCGAGTATGTTTTCCAGCTTGGCTCCCCGGAAGCCATAAATAGCCTGGTCATCATCCCCAACGGCAAATATATTTCCGCCCTTCGGTACAATTGCCCTCAGTAACGCGTCCTGTACGCTATTGGTATCTTGGTATTCATCAACCAATACGTAGCTAAACTGCGCAGCAAGTTTAGCTGCAATATTGGGTTTCTGTTGTAATAGTTGCAACGGTAGTCGGACCTGATCATCGTAGTCAATGAGCCCATTTTCACGCTTAATTGTCTCGTACAGATCATATATAAGTACCTTGTCGCGCATATCGGCAATATCTAGAGCATGCCACTCGCTATCGGGCACAAGGCCATTAACAAAATCCCGAAACTCCTCCAGCCCAATATCGGCATTTTGCAAGGCGCCAATGTAGCCCATCATGGTGCTAAGGAAGTCCCATATATCGTCCTGGGCACCGTAGTAGGACAGCTGCACTCGGGGTAGATTCTGTTGGAGGAGCACCAGCTTAGCTAGTTCAGGTACAATCTCCGCCCGGGTGGCCCGCCCCATATGGTGACCATAGCGTTGCAGTACTTGCTGGCCAAAGGCATGGAAAGTCAGCACATTTACTCGGTACGCCTGCCATCCGATCAGAGCATCGAGCCGGTCCAGCATTTCGCCAGCAGCTTTATCTGTAAACGTAAGAGCCAGGATCTCTTCCGGATTGGCCCGCTGCTCAGTCACAAGGCGGGCTATACGCCGGGTAATCACACTCGTCTTGCCAGTTCCAGCACCTGCCACCACCAGCATTGGCCCCTCATTATGGTCCACTGCGCGCTGCTGCTCTTGGTTTAGATCGTTCTGTTCCATCGGTACTAGCATAGCAGAGCCAGCTTGGCGGTAATAGTAAATACATGTTATGCTTAACCGAGAAGTTGAGGTTGCCATTTCGTGTCTGAAGCCATTTCACGCTCAGCCAAGTTAGTCCCCTATACCCGGCGGCCCCGCGGCAGCGCCGGCTATGTCACGGCCTTTATTTTCGATGCACCACCGGGTGATGCCGAAGATCTAGGCAGCTTATTTGTGGTAGCAGAAGTACTAAGTCCCTCCAAGCAGTCCGAGGAGGTGGTGGACCTTATGATCCATACACTTGGTGACACCTACTACAATCAGCCAATTTATGAAGCCGACTCCGACCAGACACAGAGCGAGCTACGGTTTGAGGCTGGCTTGCGCGCAGTGAACCGAGAGCTAGAGGCCTATACTACGAGCGGGCATGCTAGCTGGGTTGGCAAGCTCAGTGCCGTGCTTGGAGTGAGTAGCAACGACACCCTGCAGGTAAGCAACTGCGGCTCTGCTGTGGCCTACCTGGTGCGATCGGGTAAGACTCGTGCAATTATCGAATCAGTAGATACCGAAAGTGCAAGCCATACCTTTACCAATCTTGTTGCTGCTCGGCTTAAGCAAGGTGACAAAATAATTCTCGCCACTCCCGCCCTTATGCACTTCTTTGACGAGTCTGCGCTTGGTCAGCTATTAGGAGACCACCAACCAAGTCTGGCGATTCAATCTATTCAGACTGCGGCCAAGAACCAAACTCAGTCAGAACGCTTAGCGGTATCAGTTGTAGAAATTACTTCTGCGGATAGCATCGCAGACGAGCAGCTACCCGGAGTTTCTAGTAGTGCTAGTCTAGAAGCCGGACCATCACTGGCGGCACAGGCAACAGCAACTGTGGTTCCCCTGGTCACCAAGACGAAAGCCGGGGCAATTAGACTCTTCAGATCAATATGGCAAAATATACGCACGAAAATAATCCCCGGTATGTACCACGCCAGCCTTAAGCTAGTGCAAGGACTACGCTACCTACTTCGTACCAGGAATGGACGTATTGGTGTACTTGTAGGAGTATTCGTTGTATTAATAGCAACATTTTTTGGAGGCTATTCAGTGCTACAACAACAAGCCTTTAGTAAATTTGATAGCCAGTATAAAGCAACGTTAGCCAAAGAAGAACGTGCCATGGCGCAACTCTCTGTCGGCGATAAGGCCGGCGCTAGACTCAACCTAATGCAAGCCAAATCAGAGCTAGAAGCGCTCTCGAGCAGCCACCCTTCAAAGACCTACGACGCCCGGGTGGCCACACTACCTCACCCAGAAGGCGTCAGTCCCACGCTCACCGCTCTTATTAGCTATATTAGCGGCAAGATAGACACCATTGATGGGCTGGTTAAGCTCAACCCTACGCCTATTGCCAACTTTACTGCGCTCGGCACCAAACCCAGCTTTTTCGAAATTGTAGGCACGAAGGGTGTATTCTATGATCCCGCTGCCGGTGCCTTCACGCTGTATGACTTCCCCACCGCCAAGCTCAGTGCCGGTGTCACTAGCAAAGCTCTCGGCAATGTTGTTGCCATGACCAGCTCCAGCGCCAATGATGGCGTATTCCTGCTCACAGATTCACCGAGCATATGGCTGTATAGCATTGTTGATAATACTGTCACCGAGCAATCTGTAGGCTTCGGGGAGTGGCCCAAGGGCCGTAGTATAGCTAGCTACAATAGCAATCTCTATATGCTTGCAGCCGATTCCAGCCAAATCTACAAGTTTGGACGCACCCTCACTGGCTTTACTGGCAAGTCTACCTACCTGCCATCTGGCGAAACCACCAATCTCACCGGGGCCACAGCGCTCGCCGTGGACGGCGCAGTCTACCTAGCGGGTAGCAACGGAATCAAGCGCTTTTTGGCTGGCAAGCTCACTGCCGGTGCCGCCGACTTGGCTGGCAGCCTGGCTAGTCCCAAGCGGCTACGCATCGCGAGCGACGGCACCACCCTGCTTACAGTGGATGGTACTACCAACCGTATCGGTGAAGTCGTTTTTGACGGTGAGAATATGCACTACAAGCAGCAATTCCAGGCCACAGGAATAAAAGACCTGGCCGATATAGTTCCAGATAGTCGGAGCAAGAATCTATATATCCTGGGTGACGGCCAGCTATGGCGCTTAGTAGCCAGCTACTAGTCCTGGTCGCGGCTCATCTCCTGGAGTGGCGTAAGACCGAGTAGGTCAAAATATACCTCCATAAATGCCCGGTAGGCAGTAATCAGATACAGCTTCTCGGCAGCCCGGTCGGCAGGCAAAGCAATAATTCGCTCGGCTTCGTAATAGTCATGAAACAGCTTAGCCACCTCCAACCCATAGAACGTCAGACGGTGCACGCCGAAGTCTGCCCGTATATCTGCCAGCAACTCCGGCAGGCGTAGCATTACGCGGATGAGGCTCAGTTCCACTTCAGTCGGGTCAGTGAGCTGCTCGCCAATTACAAGGCCTTTCTCCTCCGCTTGTTTCAGAATAGATCCTGCCCGAACGTAGGCATACATGAGATACCACAATGGATTCTTTTGGGATTGCTCACGTGCCAGGTCCAGATCAAAGTCTAGCTGGCTGTCGTTGGACCGCATGAGGAAGAAAAACCGCGCAACGTCACTACCCACCTGCTCGATCACCTCTTCGACCGTCACGAAGTTACCTGCACGCTTACTCATTTTCACTTCTTTGCCACCCTGGATCAGTCTGACAAATTGGTGGAGTACCACGTCTAGTTTGGCCTTCGGGACCAATGCACCTATCACCAGCTTAAGGCTTGGTACTTGGCCCGCGTGATCAGCCCCCCAATCCTTAATCGCCCAGTCAAAGCCCCGGGCAGTGAATATATCGGCGTGATAGGCAATGTCGTTGGCTAGATACGTCAGATCCCCGGTGGACTTCACCAGTACCCGATCGCGTTCGTCACCCAGTCTAGATGATGCCAGCCATGTTGCACCATCCTGCTCATATATAAGGTCTTTTTTCTTCAGCTCTGCAATTACCTGCTCTACCTTCCCGTCTTCCGCCAGACTACGCTCATTGAACCAGACATCAAAACTTATGTTCATGCTTGCCACTTCTGGGTGTATATAGCGTCCAAGAATGGTGGAGGTCAGGGCCTTCGCTGCCTCATCGTCGCTAGCCGTCTTCAGCTGCTCGCCAAATTCTAGTGCCAGCTCATCTATATATGCCCCCCTATACTGCACTTCTTCAATTTCAATTAACCCGGCCGCCACCTTCACACTCTCCACCAGCTTACGTATCTGCGTTCCACCATCATTGAAGTAATACTCGCGAACTACCTCGTAGCCCGCCCTGCCCAATACTCGAGAGATAGTGTCTCCAATAAACCCACCGCGCGCGTTTCCGAACGTGGTTGGTCCAGTAGGATTGGCCGAGATAAACTCTACCTGAACCTTTTTGCCCTTACCCTCTGTTGTCTTGCCAAAGCCAGGACCAATGTCTGCCAGTTGTCCGGAGTGGTACTCTGCGGTTAGTGTTACATTCAAATACCCCGATCCGGCTAGTTCGACCCCAGAAATCCGCATGTCATTCATATGGCGACAGATATTTTCTACAATTTCCTTTGGGGACTTGCCAAGCGGTTTAGCCAGTTTGAATCCGATATTGGCGGCGAAGTCGCCTAAGCCAGCTGGAGCATAGTCTACGTCAAACTCAACGTCTTTCAGGCCGTAGACGGCTTCTACTGCGGTCATAATTAGTCGCTTTATTTCTGCACGAGTCATAATACAGCTCATTATACCACCCACACCCTGATATAATGACTGCTATGAAGATCCTCGCCACCAATAAACGCGGCCGTTTTGACTACGACATTACCGAAAAAGTAGTGGCGGGCGTTGAGCTGATTGGCGCCGAGGTGAAGAGCATTAAGGCTGGGCACATTAGTCTCAAGGGTAGTTTTGTGGCTTTCCGCGGCGTCGAGGGCTTTCTTACCAATGCCCACGTCTCGCCCTACACCCATGCCCATAATTCTGGCGAGCTTGATCCTACTCGCTCCCGTAAGCTGCTCCTCCACAAGAAGGAACTAGAGCGGCTCGCTGGTCTGAAGACGCAGGGGCTCTCGGTCATACCACTAGCCATCGGCCTAGAGCGCAACTTAGTCAAAGTTGAGCTAGGTATTGGTCGTGGTAAGAAGCTCTTCGACAAGCGCTCTACTATAAAGGAGCGTGAGGTCAATCGTGACATCGCCCGCAAACTCACCCGCTAGTCTACCCCCCCCACTTACTGGCGTTCCATCTACACCCACTCAATGCTTCCCTGCATCCAGTTAATGCCATATACGCCACCCCGCAGCGGCATCCAGGCCCCTTCACAAAAACTGTAATTCCCGCAAACTAAACCATACCCAAAGCTGTAAAAGCATAAGCATATTCCCAAATGCCCATGCGCAACCAAAAAATGCAGTTGACAGGGTAAATTCTAATGCTTTAAAGTGTATTCAGGTACTTGAATAAATTAAGTACTCAAAACAAAAAAACAACCTTTCCACTCAAAATAACGGCTCCACAAAGCCGTTATTTTGATTCTGGCGATTTATTGTACTCACTATCCTCCACTATTCCACGAGTCGCCGATAATTACACGTATGACAAGAATGGGCCGGCAAGTGGTGACACTTGCCGGCCCGATATGACGTTTGGCGGAACTATGCTAAGCCCAATTCCACTACCCAATTCTGCCCGGGCCCAGACACCGCTACAAAGAACTGGAGCACCAGGGACGTGCCTACTATGCATGTCGCATTATCCAGCGGCTGCCCAATTGGCGGATACGCCTGGCCGTCTGCCTGCGCTGGCTGCCTCGTCCAGCCGCCCTGCCTAGTTTGTGCCAGACACACCCACCCATCCGCAAATACTTCGGGTAGCACAGTCTGCCGGCTCACAACCAGCTGCTCCCCGACAAGACGTGACACATATATACGACGGACGTAGCCCCAGGGAGTACTGCCGAGGCTCGTAGAAGGCATCTGGGCTTCGGCGTAGCACAATACCACTAACTGACCAGATTGCCCTTGCAACGCGTCCTGCAGAGCTCGGTAGTAGCCCAGCTGCACTAGTCCAAGCACGCCATAGCAGTATCCTACTGCTCGGGTTAACGAGTCCTGCAAACCATACTGGGTAGCCATGTCTTCCCGCTGAAAGTGCCGGTTTGTACCAGCCAGCAGCCTATTTCGCTTCTGCCGGAGCTCAAGGTATTCGATACGGAGCTCAGTCATGCGCTTACGAATAAACCGCTCCGCCTGCAGCGAGTGAGCAAGTTCGTGCATGAGCTGGCGATAGCGTAGACTTGCAGACAGTTTGTTCAACTCCGCCAGTACTCCTGTTGTGAGGCGCGATGTGGCCACGGTACTACCTCCTCGGTCGTCCAGATTGTACCAGCTTTGAGAATTACTTATGAAGCATAAGCGTCTTCAGGTTAGAAAATAAATTTACACCTTGACACGTTCTGCGCCTATTGTAGTAAAGTAATCATTAGCAGTATTAAAAGTGCGGAGGGAATAGAAATGAGAATCTCAAGCAAAGTCTTGCGTTTCAGTAGTGTCGCTATGGCGACGTTAGTATTAGGACTAGGTACAGCTTCGGCTGCGGTAGTCAACGTTGGTACCACGGGCCCAGGCTCGTCAAACAACGCTGTAGTTAACACCAGCTCAAACTGGTGGAGCATGAACAATAATTGGGTATCGGTAACCAACTCGAACAGCCAGTGGTCCACATCTGGCTCAGCGAACGTCAACGGTAACACCAATGGCGGGTCTGCCAACACTGGTTCTGCCAACAACAACAACAGCTCGAACACGGGCGTTGGCGTCAACAATGGCGGCGGTGGCGTAGCTGCTCCATTTGCATGGGGTGGTTCTAGCAGCGTTGTCAATCTGGGCAACACAGGCCCTGGCTCTTGGAATAACGCAGTAGTTAACACTTCCAGCAACTGGAGTTCAATGAATGTTAATGGCGTCGGTGTTACCAACGTCAGCAACCAGGGTTCCATGTCTGGTTCTGCTAGCGCAAGCGGCAACACCAATGCTGGCTCTGCCAACACTGGTTCAACCAACAACAATAACAACACTTCGACTCAAGTCGGCGTCAGTAACGGCTCTGCAGCAATGCCAGTCGGTGGTGGCTCGGACAACAACGTCGTAAATGTTGGTACTACCGGTCCTGGTTCTTCAAACAACGCTGTTATCAACCACAGCAACAATTGGAGCTCACAGAACAACAACCAAGTTGGTGTCACCAATGTAAGCAACCAGAACGCTCAATCAGGTTCTGCTAGCTCTAACGGCAACACCAATGGCGGCTCTGCCAACACTGGTTCAGCCAACAACAACAACAGTACTAACACTGGTGTTTCCATCTCCAACTAAGTCTTCCTGACTTTCCATTAGAGCGCCTCCGGGCGCTTTTTTGGTACCAACAATCCTACAATGTTCTTATGGTTGTCACGGGCGGAAGCGGGCTGGTACGATCAAATGGCACCTCCACGAGACAGGATGATAGATGAAGCTACAAGTTCATCGGTCTCGAGCAGAGACCGTTCTAGATGAGCTGGTTTTGCGCTACCGGACCAGCCAGTACCCCTACAACACGCGTGCCGCGGTTCTACCGCAGTCCCAAGAACACCTACCATCTTCCCTACCCCGCGGTGGGCTAGACGAAGCCAACTTCCTCTGGTGCCTGTGCTACTACATGCGCGGAGTTATCGATAGCATCTCAGCGGTTACTCGCTTGGGAAGGCTGTACGAGGCCCACCCGGACCTGTTCGTCCCCCAACTGGCCGCCCAGCTGAGTCAGGAGACTATTCGGACCCGGCTTATCGAGCACCGCCTGCCAGACACCAAAACCATTGCCAAGACCTGGTCACTCAATGCCCAAAGGCTCACGGAGCGCTGGGGTGGCGATCCGCGGCAGATCTTTGCGGGTATTAGCGACTACGAAGCAGCATGCGTCCGAATTCAGAGCGGCAAAAAAGACACTGGGTTTATGGGGTTTCAGGAGAAAATGGTCAGCATGATCATTTACTTCTTGTCTTACCGGCATATGATCGAGGGCTTTCCCTTCCCCATCCCGGTAGACTTTCATGTCCTACGAACCACCATCGCCCACGAGATGGTCACGTTCACGGGAATAGCGGAGGATGAGAATCTTTTCAAGCCGGCGCTACTCGTAGCTGCCCGCAAGCTGTACCTGTGGTACTCCCAAACGCACGGTGTAACCCCGCTCGAGCTCTGTGACACCATTTGGATCTATTCGCGCATTATGTGCCAATACAACCCCGGAAATGCCTCTACGGTCATTCGGGAAGACCCAGAAGGCAATCGGCTGGTGGCTCGTGCCCGCGAGGTCAACGCCATCCCGGTCACCTGGAGCACCGGCCAACGCAATAGCTACAGCCGCTCCTGTGGCCACTGCGCTGTTAGAAGCACCTGTAGCTGGAATATCCCCGCCGGCATGTACTACGTGCAGGGCAAGCTAATCCGCCGGGGTCGCCGGCTGGATGACCCTCAGATCCGTCTCTTCGAGCCGGCTGACAGCAACATCCGTCTCCGCGACGTTTCAGTGCTAGCCGCCGAACCCACCCTCCTCGCCCCATACCCCCACCCAAGCCTCTTCGAGTCCTAACACCCTGCCGGGCTCCCGGCAGGGTGTTTCCCTTTCTTCTCAAACTATGGGGACCAGTATGCTACTCGTGCTTGGCAAATAGGAGTAACAGTTGACCCCAGTCTTTGCTTAACCACCATCCAATTCACTCATCCGCGAGCATGAGTATGCCGGGAACGGCGGCTCGTTGTCTCGCATGGTTTTGGGTACTTTTGCCGAAACAAAAGTACCAAGAAAGAAACGAAGAAATTCTCGGACTAGCAGTATAGGCCATAACTGAAATGGATGTATTGGGGATAGAATTCTTCCCTCGCTAGCAACCTGCACGCAACACAAATCCAACCACCCAGCCCCATCTTGATTACGGCTTTTGTTCGCGTTATGATTAAGTCCATAGCATGTCCGGCAAGGAGGGGTACCATAGCAGCCAAGCACTACAACCAGCCATTGGCCTTCATAGACATTGAAACTACTGGTGCCAACTACCACTACGGCAAGGTTACCGAGATTGGCGTAGTGCGTGTCGAGGGCGGCCGGGTTGTCCGCACCTTCCATACGCTGCTTAACCCAGATAGCCGCCTTCCGGCCTTTATCACCCAGCTCACCGGCCTCACAGATGCAGACTTACGCACTGCCCCCCATTTTGCCGACATGGCAGATGAGCTGAGGGCTATCCTTGATGGAGCGCTGTTCGTAGCGCACAATGTCCGCTTCGACTATTCGTTTATCAAGCAAGAGTATAAGCGCCTTGGCCAGGGCTTTGAACCAGAGCTACTCTGCACCGTTCGACTCTCCCGCTGGCTCTACCCCGAGCACCGCGGCCATAGCCTAGAGAAGATAATTCAGCGCTTTGGCTTTGAGACGGCCCGCCGACACCGCGCCCTAGACGATGCCAAGGTGCTCTGGGATTTCTGGCATCGCATCTTAGCAGACCACGATCTAGACAGCCTCAACACCGCAATAGCCCAGCAGCTCAAGCGCCAGTCGCTACCGCCTCATCTAGACGCTAGTCTTATCCAGACCCTACCCGAGTCTCCAGGTGTCTACGTATTCGAAGACGATCAAGCACTACCTCTCTACGTCGGCAAGAGCGTTAATATTAGGTCGCGAGTCCTGTCCCACCTGTCCGACGACCATCGCCAGTACCGCGAGCTCCGCCTGGCTCAGCAAACCCACCACATTCGCACCATCAAAACCGCCGGGGAGATTGGCGCCTTGCTCCTGGAGTCACGCCTGGTTAAGGAGCTTCAGCCACTCCACAACCGTAAGCTGCGGCGTGCAGAACGTTTATTTGTTGTAGAGTTTACAACTAATGCTGTAGGCTATCTTACCGGCCATATTGGTGATTACTCCGAGGAACTATCGCCAGATACCATCCATATTGGCTACCGCTCACGCAAAGAGGCTCGCGAGACCCTAGAAGGCATTACTGCCGAGCACCACCTGTGCCCCCGCCTCATGGGGCTAGATAAGTCCCGAGGTACCTGCTTTGCCCAGCAACTGGGCAAGTGCTCGGGCGCCTGCCTGGGTACCATCTCCCCCGCCAGCTACAACCTGCTACTTACCCAGGCACTCTCAGACCAACGTCTGAGCAAATGGCCCTTTGCTGGAGCCGCCCTTCTGCTAGAGCGTTCCGCCGACCTAGAGCGGGTCGATGGCTTTATTATCGACCAATGGCGCGTTACGGCCCTCCTCCTTGAATCAGAATTTGGTGATCCAGAGTACCAAAAACTAGATCTGGGCTTCGATATGGACGTGTACAAAATACTGCGTCAAGTACTTGAGCAGCGCCCTTCCCAGATAGAGCTCCGGCCCCTCAGCCCTACCGAGCTTGCTCAGCTAAGCAACACGGCCGAGCCACACTACGCCACGTAGTCATTCCGCCTCATAGTCCGTGCCTAGGTGCCAGCTCGTACAGTAACGGCACTTATAGGACCGCACATTGGCACTCTCACTCCCCCTCTGCCAAACCGCATAGCTCGCGGCTGCTGCTGCTAGCTCGTTTGTCGCAAAGCTCAGCTTATCCGCGCACGGTAGCACCCTTCGCTCCTGAGTGTAGGCGTCAAAATTATTCACTGGCTCTATAATGGCCGGGCCATAGGGATTGGTCAATGGTGGCCATAGTTGTTGTGCTTAATACAATAGTATTTCGAGAGATAATGAGTATTGCCGCCACTAACGCGGCTCCACCACCTGGAGATAATACCTCCCAATCGCTCTTGCACCCCTGCAGTCTGCGGGGTTTTTAGGTTATACGTAAAAGCACCCCCATTACTGGGGGTGCTGCATTGGTCAGTACCTCGGCAAGCTACCGGTGGGCCCGCCAGCTCGGTGCCAGACAGCGTCGATCTGAGCGTGCATCGCCTCCAGGCTAGCAAGCCGGTCACGAGATTCTGCGATGCTGGCACGAATGCTGATTCGGATGCTCTTGAGGCACGATGACAGCACCCCGAAATCACTCGTGTATGGCAGTTCCAAGAATGCCAGGATCGCCGCATCGTCCATGACTGTCATATCTACGGCGGCGCAGATATTTTCCTGTTCATCACCTACGCGCCGTAGGTAGATCGTCTGGCTTTCCCGCAACATGAGGCCGTCCTGAGTTACCAGGTAGTGGTCGTGCGTCACCCAACGGACGTCATCCTGAGCATGATGCTTGCGCACGTACTTGTGCGGCGCTCGCTTACCCTTCTTGAAACCGCCTATTTCGACAGACTCCATACGAAAGATCTGATTGACCTTCGTGGTCTCACCAAGGCCGGCTGGGTACAGCAAGTCTACGTAGGGCGAGAACGATCCGGTCTCGGGGTACCGGCCTGACAGGGGCCGAAAGCCAGGCGACTTGCCACCCATTTTGGTGAGTACGCCAATCGCATGCCGGAGTACCTCCAGCTTAACCCCCGTCGACAGTCGGTCCGGGTGTATACCGCCTTGAATGGCATTGAGGAGGTCGGTATCTGCTTCTGATAAAGTGGCCGTAGACGAGTCCATGAGCCTACCTTTCTATCTGTGCACCTCATGGCGAACCCTTATTGGTGGCGTGTACCCTGGCGATTGCCAGATGACAGCAATAGTACTCTAGATTAGAAATTATTCAAGGCAAATGAAAGCGCCCAGTCATCCGAAGACAACTGAGCGCTGTGTGGCTATCCGCCGTGAACCGGGCAGAAGTCACCCACGCGTAGTACTGGGCAGCGGCACTGATCACGCGGGACTCGAGCGGGACGGCCGCCTGGCCAGACCACGTCCGTCCGGTCCAGCATGACCAGCCGGGCCATACCGCAGTTGGAGCAGCCTTCGGTGTACTCACTGTGCCTTTTGCAGTGGTCAGCGGGGGCCACCGGTTCGGGCACGGGTGTATCCAGCAGAACGGCCACCCATTGTCGAATCTGGGACATAACCAAGCTGGCGTCAATGGTAGCCTCACCGGGCACCTGCCCCGCATATGGGTCAATGAACCGCACTTGACCCGGCCGAAACAAGGGCGATTGGCGCAGTTCGCGCAGTTCTACCTCGGGCGCCACCCGTCCGCTCAGAACATTACGCGCCACCTCTTGGGCCGTCCTGGGAACGCATTGAAGCCCACCGTGTCCCACTACCCGCCCGGCGGTACAGTCGGCCAGGAGCGGGCAGCTTCCGCTTCCGCCGGGGATAGCGGAATCGTTCAGCACTGCGACATGGTCGCAGACGCTGTTCTGTTCAAGCAAATGTAGTGAGCGCATACTATCTCCTCAAGGAACTGGCCGTAGGGCGTGTAGCTACAGTATTACCAGTAACCCGCCCCCCATACAAGCGTTACCGCCAAAGTAAAGCGCCATGATAGTGCTCTCGGTCTACTAGCCCCGTCGCACGTTCTACACCACTCCCCCAGAGTAGTATGCGGGATTAATTCGTTTTACACCGCTATACCAGCTTCAGCCATGTCTGCATTTACGTATTTGCCAACAAAAGCACCTGTCGATCGAATTCCCTCCAAACAATCTGTGGTATCATGGGCCCAATCCTGAATGGGATTGCAGCAGCATCAAGTCCATAGTCGATGGCCCTGCCTAGACAATTGGCGCAGTACCCCACACCCAACACATAGCCGATGGCCTAGGCCTAGGCAACTGGAGGAAGTACCTTGACCGACACACGATGGCTTTTCGAAGCAATGGGCAGTAGCAAGCTGGCGCTGCGGATGGACATTGTCCGGACCCGCGGCACGACCGATGTCACTGCCAAGGCCTATCACTACTGGCTCGACGATGCCCAATACATGGGGGCAGAGGTGACATACCGCTCGTTTGGCGAGGTACACCACCCACTCGCCCTGCACTGGCTGAGTTCGGACGCTACCCACGGCTGGGCAACTGAGCTGGAGCAGCTCATGCGAAGCTGGCCGGCAGCCTGGCACGAGCAGTCGAGAATTGTCTGCACCCACCACGAGCCCCGGAGGCGTGCAGTGCAGCTGCCCGTCACCAACCCCGAAGTCCTGGTGCACCTGGCTCGGTTCGAGACCCTAGCAAGCCAAGAGGCCGCCCGGGGTGTGCTCTTCGACTCAATCACCTTTGGTGACGTCGCCCGGCGCCTCAATGGGATCATCCGCAGCCAGACGGCCAGCTGGAACCAAATGATGGGGGTCCACCCCAACTACTGCTAATAACCTCCTCCTTAACAGGAGAAATCAGCCACTCACTCGTGAGTGGCTGTTACTTTCTAATCCCTCCAAAAACGCCCCAGCAAGAGCTGAGGCGCTTTTGGAGGAGCTGCCGGGAATTGCACCCGGGTCCGTCTGGATACAACCCAGCCGTCTACAAGCGTAGTTTACTTTGTTGTCTTAGCCCCATCCTCTTGAAGTAAACGAAATAAGAATGAGGAGCAGATTGTAGTCTTAATTACAACGCATATCTCAGTTGTAAAGCAGTCAGATAATTTGGCACCGGCCGGCCCCTATCTGGCGTCAGGAGGTCGATGGCTTAGGCGATTAGGCGAAAGCTGGTGCGAATGAAGGAGCTGCGAACAGAGCCTTCACGCGCGATACGATAGAGTTTGCATCTATTGATTGGTGGATTTAACGCATACCTACGGCTTGCAAGCTAGGTTGTAAAAGTCCAAACGTCAAAGCTGGTCAGCCCCGCGTCATACTGTAATTAACCAAGAACAACCATCATTCTAGCTCCTACCGATCATTCCTTCAACCTCCCACCTACCCTCCCACGCCCTCGCTGCCCTCCTTCCGCCTCCTCCAGCCACTCCTGAGCATCGAAAAAATACAGCTTCAGCGAGCATGAGTACGCCGGAAGGCGGCTCGTAGTCTCGCATGGTTTTGGGTACTTTTGCCGAAACAAAAGTACCAAGAAAGAGGAGAAAGAAATTCTAAGCTAAGCCGAGTAGTCATAGATGTTAATTGGCGCAATGGGCGTAGTCCTCCCGCCCTTGTCCCCTCACCACTTGCTCCATTCTCACAAAAAATGCCTTGGCTAAGGCAAGAATATTAGTCATAAGGGTATTGGCATATAGACAAATGTGTATTAGTATAGTCTCATAATCTTGTGGAGGGGTTATGGCAAAAGAAATTATTAGATCGAAGCCAAAATCACAACAGTTTGGCGAGCGCATTCAGAGTAAATCTGAGCGTGAACAGTTCGAACGAGCATATGAGGCCGCGTTTGCGGTCAAGCCAGACTATGTCACTCATGACCTAGCGGCTGTGAACCAATACCTTAGCGAGCTCCGAAGTAAGCCCTACGCAGACTAGTCCTGAGCCTCGAACCAGGTACGTATAAGCTTACCAGCGTATTGCGGCTCTTCTACCGGGAACAGGTGTCCCCTGCCCGGTAGTAGCTCAAGTTTGGCATGCGGTATAGTGCGCGCCACGCGCCTGAGTTTGCGAACTGGAACAAGCGGATCACTGTCACCACCAATGCAGTAGACTGGCATGAGTATTTGCTTGGCTGCGCGTTCGAAACGTGTAGACTCGTAGCTTAAGGTCGTCCGAATAAGAATTTCGGGACGGTTCTCATTAATGTTACTCCAATCCTGGGATATGATCCGGTTCTGAGCGTGCTTGGTCCCGGTGCGAAACATCCAGCGGTCTACGAGCCAGACCATTGTCTTGTTACCAAACCACATTTGCTTTATCTTATCCGGAAGCAGCAATGCCATCCTAAAGTAGATATGGATAAAAACGCTCAACAAGCGTGTGGGCTTGGTAACCGGGCTTATGAGCACTACCGATTGCAACTCCGCCCCAAACGAGCCTGCCATGAGAAGTGCAATGGATGCCCCTAGCGAGTGGCCAATCAGTGTAAATGGCCCAGCCACAACTTGTTCTATAAATGCCGTTAGAACGGCCGACTGACGCTCCAGTGTAATAGGTGGGCTGACAGGCTCAGTCTGGCCAAAACCGGGGATGTCTGGAGCAAAGACCTGGTACCCCCTCAGCTGCTCAGTAAGTGCATCTAGCCCATGGCGGTTACTCCGAAAGCCATGCAGGAGCACTAGTACTGGCTGTGTGGTACTACCAGTATGGGCATAGTGCACCACCGTTCCGTTAACGTTGTGCGTAAGCTCGCGCCAGGTTCGTAGTGCTGCTGTCATAGAAGCCCGAGTAGCCTGGCTGTTAGTTCTTGCCGAAGATTTGCTTGGCAGTGTTCCACAGTGAAGGGTCATTTTTCTGCGTCAAACGCCAGTACCACCACTCGGCGCCCCAGAAGTCGAACTGACGTATACCTGTAGCCTTGGCATAGCCGTAGCGTCCGAGTAGATTGGCCGCATCCATAGACTTGTTCTGCTCTTCTATGCTGAGGTCCTTAGTGGCTCTAGGACCCCATGGCTCTGCCTGCAGCTCATGGATAACAGTCTGGCGATGTGTAATGCGCTCAATAACAGCAGCCCGCAAGCCGTGGTACCACGCCGGTATGGGGTACTCATAGTAGCCGTGGGTGACATGCGCATCGTAGACGCGGTGGTAGATAGAGAAGCCCACTTCATCCCCACGTGGCGCCCCAATAGGTATCCCAAACTCATTACTAACGCTAATAATAATCGGGTGGCTAGCGTCAAGGCCCTTCACTAGATTGTACTCATATACCAGTCGGGCCCGATCAAAGTCATGACACTCTCCGAAGGCAGTATTCAGGGCCTCATTCTCCAGCTGGTAGCTTTCCAGAGCCGGACTAAAGCGGTAGCGCTCAATAGTCTTCGTCATGTACTCATACAGCTTAATACGCTTATCTGCGTCAGGCAGGGTCTTGGCCCACCCGGGAGTATGGCACTCTGGCCAACGGGGTTGGCGCAGCCCTACAGCCAGCGTTACCTTGGAGCCAGACTCCTCAGCCATCTTCATCTGCCAGTCGAGCTCACTAAAGTCAAATGTACCGTCTGCAGGCTCGTGTATGTCCCAGTAACTCATCATCCGGAAGTGACGGATCCCTAGGTCATTGATCAATGCAGTTAAGACTGCTTTGGGGTCTAGATCTAGCTCGCGGCTATACTTGGCCGAGAATGTCACTCCGTCTACAATTGGCAGCTTGGTAGAACTACCCCAGAAAGACCAGACCAAGCTAGCCAATATGAGTCCAAATCCGGCTATGACGAAGGCCAGTCCAGTAGCAAATTTCTTGAGTCGAGGGTGGGTTTGACCCGATTTTTTTAGCATAAGCACATTATGCCACGTCACGGCGAACAGAACAACTTACTTTATCTTCGTGTTAGAGAAGTTATCAACGATAAAGTCGGCAATCTTCTCACCGGCTTTTTCATCTAAGTTTAGAATGTCGAAATTCTTCTGGAAGGCCTGCAGGGCTTGCGGCTGTTGTAAATAATACAATACTCTGTCCACCACATCCTGGGGCTTAGTAATGAGCTCGCCTACCTTATGGCGTTCAATAAACTCCGCGTTAGGCTCTTCCTGACCAGGAACCACGTCAAAAACAATAGTCGGCTTACGCGCTACCATGGCCTCATACAGTGATAACCAGCCAGCTTTCTGGATGGCAATATCGCTAGCCGCGATAAAGTCGTAGATGTTGTTCACAAACCCATAGACGTGCACATTCTTGGGCAGATCCATCGCTATGAGCTTGTCCTGGAGCTGCTGGTTCTTGCCGCAAATAAAGATAAACTGCTGGTTCGCACCTAGCTTCGCAACTATCTTGGCCATACGCACGAACTTGGCGGGGCTCAGACCCAAACCCCCATTGGTAAACAACGCCGTAGGTATATTCTTGAGGCCTAGCAGCTTACGAGCCTCCGCCTGTGGCCGTAGATTGTAGAACTCCTTGCCCACCGGAAAGCCCAGGTAGTGCAGCTTGTCTCGCGGCACACCCAGCTTTACCGCATAGTCCATTGTCTCAGGGGTGGAGACTAGGATTGCGTCCTCCACTCCCATCAACCACAGCCGGTGTACGTCGCCAGCATCAGTCACGATACTAATAACCGGTACATTCTGCCGAATACTCTCTTTCACAGTTCGCGCCGCAATATAGCTAATAATTGGGAACGTCGAGACTACAATGTCTGGCTTGTATTTGTGCATTATCTCGATGGCACCAGACTGGAACATGGCAGTGAACACTTTATTGACCATATCCGGATTAGAGTTCGCGAAATCGAAAAATAGGCGGTAGGGGTAGGACTTGAGTGCCTTCACTGACAGAGCGTAGCCCGGTCCGAGCATTTTCTGGAACTGCATCGGCAGTGCAACTTCTTCAAACACATCGCAGAAGCTTACATCGTAGTCCTTACCGTAGCGCTCGGTCAGCTTCTCTGTGAGTACCTTAGCTATTGCCATATGGCCGCCACCAACAGGCGCAGTAAGGACTAGTATGCGCCGTTTTCTTGGTGTGACCTGGGTTTTGGTACTCATTATTTGTAGTATAGCAAAACTGGAACCATCTTGCGCTAGCCGTTTTAGAACAAAGTTGTTACGCTTAGTCTATGAATGATCCACGATCAGCTGCTAATCTGCATGTCCACCGCCACTCTCTGGCCAACTCTACGCGTACCATGCGTGACGTCAGCTCGCAGTCTGAGATTCGCAAGCACTACTTCCTTGAACGCTATGTGGTCATTGCACCCAAGCGTAGCTTACGCCCGGATAGCTTTAGCAAAACCACTCAGCCGGATCGACCGGTCGCCACCCAGCCGGCGTTTGAAGCCGACAAAAGCATATTTGAACTAAAAAACAGTCATGGGGACTGGCAGGTGCGGGTGATCAAAAATTTGTACTCGGCCCTGTCTCTCGACAATCCTAGGGCTTACGGAAGCCAAGAAATTGTCGTTGATACTCCTGACTACCAGTCCCGCTTCTCCGACCTACCCGTAGCGCAGATAGAGCGAATATTCGAAGCCTATATGAGCCGCACCAAGGCGCTACAGGCGCTTGAAGGCATCCGCTACGTGGTGGTTTTCAAGAACAGCGGCCCCAACGCTGGCGCCAGCATCGCTCACTCCCACTCCCAGATTGTTGCCATACCGTTTATCCCGCCCACGGTCGAGCTAGAAGCTGCAGCCTACGATGAATACGTCAGAGCGCACGGGAGCTCACCATTCCAGGACATTATCCAGTGGGAGCTCGGCGAGAAACAGCGCATTATATTCGAGGACGAACACGCTATAGCGCTCTCGCCCTACGCCGTCCGTGAGGCCTTTGGGGTCTGGATATTACCGAAGCAGCAGCGAGCTCGCTTTGCGGATCTTACGGACTCCGAGCGCCACTCGTTTGCGGTAATGCTTAAAAAACTGACCGGTAAGCTTGATAGCGTGAACATAGACTACAATTACTTTCTCCAGGACTCTCTGGCCGGTGAGCACCAGCATTTCCACCTCAAACTAGAGCCCAGGCCCAATATTTGGGCTGGTTTCGAGCTCTCCACCGGCGTTATCATCAACCCTATCTCCCCCGAGTATGCCTCGCTCTGGTACCAGGACAAGCTCTAGCTTGAACTTGTCCAGACTATAGCAGCCAGGCACGTTGCACCGCGCCGGTATCCACCACCTTGCGCTTGACAGTACGGTTTATGTTCGGTAATATCGCCTATCAAAGGAGGTATTATGCTAGCAACAACCTACGCTGCGACCCACATTGGCTTTGAAGGCCAGCTCGTCACCGTGGAGTGCGACCTGGCCAACGGTCTACCCGGCTTTGCTATCGTTGGCCTCGGTGACAAAGCTGTGGACCAGGCCAGGGAACGTGTCCGTGGCGCTATTCGCAATAGTGGGCTCACCTTTCCGCCTAAGAAGGTTACCGTCAATCTTGCGCCAGCAGACTTACCAAAGGACGGTTCAGGCTACGATCTGGCTATTGCCGTAGCCATGCTAGTGGCCACCGAGCAGATCGGCCATGAGGCCACCAAGAACAGTCTATTCTGGGGCGAACTAGGGCTCGATGGCTCGCTCCGCGCCACCAAGGGTGTCCTTGCAACAGCCGAGCTTGCCCGTGAGAAGGCGCTGAAATGCGTCTATATACCGACCGCCAATGCCGAGGAAGCCAGTAACATTGAAGGTATTCCAATAATTGCCATACCGGACCTTAAAACACTGTACTTACATCTGTTGGGCGAAGCAGAAATAACACCGATCATCTCCAGAAACATATCTAATATTGTTGTTAAAATTACTACAGATATGGCCGACGTCTATGGTCAAATACAGGCCAAGCGGGCGCTGGAGATAGCTGCTGCTGGTGGACACAATATACTCATGTCCGGCCCACCCGGGTGCGGCAAAACCATGCTTGCGAAAGCAGCGGCCGGCATACTTCCCCTACTCTCAAGCGCCGAGCGAGTTGAGACAGCCAAGCTCTATAGTCTTGCTGGCCTCGAGTATGGGCTAAACGGCGAGCGCCCCTGGCGTGGGCCGCACCACACCGCCAGTCACGTAGCACTCATCGGTGGCGGGAGCTGGCCTCGTCCTGGCGAGATTAGCCTGAGCCACAATGGCGTACTATTCCTAGACGAGCTGCCGGAGTTTCCTCGTGTCATCATCGAAGCCCTCAGGCAGCCACTGGAGGACGGAACCATCAGTATAGCCAGGGCGCACAGTGCAGTATCCTATCCGGCCCGGTTCATGCTAATTGCCACCCAGAACCCCTGCCCCTGTGGCTACTTTGGCGACGCAACCAAGAACTGTAGCTGCACTGCAGGGGCTATTACCCGCTATCAGAAGAAGCTCTCAGGTCCCCTACTTGATCGGATCGATCTGGTAGTACACCTGTCAGCCATCCGTCGTGACGAGATGGCGCGTGCGGACCGGTCCGAGGCATCGTTCGACATTGCCCAGCGAGTAGCTGCTGCCCGCGCTAGGCAACAGGAGCGCTTCGGAACCACGACGCGCACCAACGCCACGCTCACCACCGCCGATATCCGTAAGTGGGCCAGCCTAACGACCGAAGCCAAGGCCCTGGCCGACCAGGCGCTTAGCCGACTGCTTCTATCCGCCAGAGCCTACTTCCGGGTAATAAAAGTAGCCAGAACCATAGCGGATCTGGCTAGCAGCACCGAGATTGAGCCGGGACATCTGGCCGAGGCCCTACAGTACCGTCCTACAGCTTAAAGAGACTGTAGGCTTTTACGCCCAGACCGGTCTTATTGAAAGCAATCCAGACCGCGAGCTCGAGGCCAATACAGATAGCCGCGAATACTGCGACGCGCATAAGATCGCTACGTACGTAGCTGAAGTCATCGACTCCGGCCAGTGCCTGCTGTTGCTTACTAGGCACCTTAGCAGTCACTACCCCAGCGCCCATCTCGGTGGTCGCTTGGGAAATGTTCTGACTAGCGCCAGATTGGCCGTATTTGAATTGCTGTTTCTTGCGTGATTTCTTCTTACTCATATCAGGTCTATCGTATCACAGACCAGATTCGCTGTGTAGGTTGAATACCAGTGCTAGCGGCCCTATACTAGGATAGTCCCATGGAGAAACTCATTTTATGACTATTGCCTATATATTTATCGGCCTATTATGCCTTGCCGTTGGTCTTCTCGTACGAGAGGTACTAGCCGTGCGCAACCGGCTGACAGTACTAATGGGTGGCGCCAAGTCCGAGAACCTGGAGTCGGCCGTCCATGGCTACTACAAGCGCGTCCAAACCGTTGCAGCCAATCTAGATGAGCTCCGTGCTAGCTACGACCGCATTACGGGCATGTCTGAGCGTGCTCTTGGCAAGGTAGGTATTGTCCGATACAACCCATTTGGCGACACTGGCGGCGACCAGAGCTTCTCTCTAGCGGTTATAAACAACCAAGACAGTGGCTACGTTCTCACCAGTATCCATGGCCGCGAAGGCACACGTATCTATATGAAGCCAGTCGACCAAGGCCACTCCACCTACCCACTCGCCAAAGAAGAGACTCAGGCCCTAGCTATAGCCATTAAGCCCACTCCGCCCAAACCACCAACTGGAAAGGAATAATCATGGCCCGACGCACAACCCATATTGCCACCATGGCTACCAGTGAGACTCTTATAGCCGCCGGCGTCAAAATACGTGGCAATCTGCGCAGCGATGGTGACATAGCCATCGATGGCGCTCTGCAGGGTGATCTGAAAGCTGCCGGCAATGTCACGATTGGCGCCAATGCTGTTATCCACGGTAATATTACCGCTATTAATGTCACTCTTGGCGGCCAGGTCTTTGGCAATGTCACAGCCGAGGGAGAAACCGTCATTACCGAAGCCGGTCGCCTAGAGGGCGATCTCAAAACTGGTACGCTCGGCATTAGCTCAGGAGCCGCCTTCGTTGGCTCCTGCCGCACCAGTTTACCCGAAACAACTGATGCTCCCGCGGAAGCTTCCGCCAGCCATTAGGAACCCACCATGTACTACTACATAACGAATCCTACTTCTGGTCGCGGCGCCATCAATGGCATTCAGGACAAGCTTCGGGACAGCCTTGAGCAGCTCGGTATTGCCGGCGAGTTTGTGAAGACAACGGGACCCGGCGACGCAACTCGCCTAGCGCAGCTGGCTGTAGAGAAGGGTTTCCAGACAATCGTAGCAGTAGGCGGCGACGAAACTGTTAACGAGGTCATGAATGGTGTAGTCGGCCACACCGCGGCTGTTGGAATTATTCCGATTGGTCGTACCAATAAGCTTGCTAACCAGCTTGGTATTAGCACCTGGCAACAGAGTCTGCCCTTGCTTGCGGCGCGTCGTATTACCACCTATCGCTTACTCGCGGCCGGCCAGCACTACTTCCTTTCCGAGCTCACCATTGGTTTCGAAACCGACCAAGACAAGACGGTGGATGTAGCGGGTAGTAAGCTTCGGGACCGCGCCAAGCACTTTCGCAATAGCTGGCGCCAGGCCCGCAAATACCAGACTCTGGCGGCTCACCTAAAGATAGATGATGATTACGAGGTAGACTGTGAGTTCTTTACACTTTCGGTAGCCAACCAGAAATTTCTCGATCCCCTTGCCGACGATCGCCTGCTCATAAGCCTTGCTGATTCACCCAATCGCCGTCAGCTTACATCCTACCTATGGCAGCGCACGGCCACCTCTGGCGCTCCTCTGGACCATATAACCACTCGTCTCTATGCAGAACGCCTGGTAGTAGAGACTAGTCCAGCGGCTGGTATTATGATCGATAGCAAGGTATCTGGCCGAACGCCCATTGCTATCAGACTCACCGATCAGGAGATCCGTTTCATTTGCGATAAGCCCGAAAACGCTTTCCGGCCGACGGAAAAGACGCCTCGAAAAAAAGACCTTAGCTAGTGATCTGGGCTCTAGGTAGGAAATTATTTGACCGAATAGCGGTTTTTTGCTAGAATCCTGCAAGAGCTTAAGGAGATGACCGCATCAATCGTATCCGCCTGAATCATGAAATCACTGCTTCTACCGTCCGTCTTATCGGATTGGACGGGGAGCAGCTTGGCATCGTCAGCCTCAGAGAGGCCCTCGCCGCCGCTGATGCCGCCGGATATGATCTTGCAGAAATCTCCCCAACCGCCCAGCCTCCAGTAGCCAAAATACTCGACTGGGGCAAGTACAAGTACGAGCAAACCAAGCAGCTTCAGAAGTCTAAAAAGAATCAGAAGCTCGTCGAGGTTAAACAAGTTCGATTGGGACTCAAGATTGGCGAGCACGACCTGGCCACCAAGCTCAAACACGCCCGAAAGTTTATCGGGGAAGGCCACAAGGTGAAGATTAGTCTCCTCTTCCGCGGACGAGAGATAACCCACCCCGCTCTTGGCCATGCTATACTAGCCCGCGTTACTGAGATGCTCTCGGACGTAGGCACCGTAGAACAGAAACCCCAGCTCACCGGCCGCGATCTCAATATGATAATAGGACAGAACAAAGATGCCAAAAATGAAGACACACAAAGGAATGGCCAAACGGATTAAGCTGACTGCCACTGGCAAAATGCTTCGTCGTAAGGCCAATCGCAATCACATGTTTAGTCATAAGTCGGCTTCAACCAAGCGGACCTATGTCAACGAATTCCAGGTTGCCCACGGTGATGCTGCTAACGTAAAGAAAATGCTAGGGAGCTACAAATAAATGCGCGTTAAACGAGGCGTTACAACCCACGCCAAACACAAGCGACTCAAGGCCCAGACGAAGGGTATGACCGCTTCCCGTCAGGCTAGTGTTAAGCTGGCCCGTCAAGCTGTACTCAAAGCCCTCAGCTACCAGTACCGCGACCGTCGTAATGGTAAGCGTGACTTCCGCGCACTGTGGATTACCCGTATCAATGCTGGCCTCGAAGGCACAGCCCTGTCATACAGCAAGTTCATCCATGGCCTCAAGGTAGCTGGTGTTACTCTAGATCGCAAGATCCTCTCCGAACTAGCCACCAACCAGCCCAAGGCCTTCACGGCCGTCGTAGATACTGCCGCCAAAGCTAAGTAGTCTCTGTGTGCTTACTAAAAAACCCTGCATGAGGCAGGGTTTTTTAGTTGTCTGACTGCCGGCTTGCTATAGCCCGTCTCACCAGCTGCTGCATTTCCACGATAAACCGGCGCTCGCTAAAGCGCTCGGCCTGCTTACGAATAGTCAGCGTATCAAGCTTAAGCGTATCCAGGTGCTTCAGCGCCTGGATCAGCGATGACGGCGTCTGCTCCGAGAAGAACACGCCCGTCTTACCTGGCACCACCGTCTCTAATGCGCCACCCCGGCCAAACGCCACTACCGGCGCGCCGGCTGCCATGGCCTCTAGGGGTGTTATTCCAAAATCCTCATCAGCGGTAAATAGGAAGGCCTTGGCTTTTCCATAGTACTCTGCCACCTCCGCGTCGCTACGTCGGCCGAGGAACTGGGTTTTTGGGCCAGCCATGGCCTCTAGACGGCTTCGTTCACTCCCGTCGCCTATGACAATCAGCGGTAGATTAAGCTCCCTTGCGGCGGCCACAGCCAGATCTACCCGTTTATATGGTATGAGCCGTGACACCACCAGGTAGAAGTCTCCACGCTTAGCCGCTGGCTTGAGGCGGTCTACCTCTACTGGCGGGTATACCACACCCCAATCGCGGCGGTAGTACTTAGTTACTCGCGCACCTACATACTCGGAGATAGCAACAACCATATCTGCGCGTTGGGCCGCCGCATAGTCCCATTGACGCATCCGGCTAACTACGCGAGGCATTACTCTACGCACCAACCCGTTCAGCCGCCCCATTCCTGGCTGAGCCAAGTAGTCATGGTAGCCGCTCCAGTAGTAGCGAGTAGGGGTGAAAATGTAGTTAATATGTAGGGTTTTAGGACCGGTAATAATGCCTTTCGATTCGGCAGAATTAGTACTAATAACTACATCGTATTCCGAGAAATCAAATGACTCAAAAGCCATAGTACGTAGGGCCGGAAACAGCTGATGCTTCTTACGCGCCAGAGGCCACTTTTGCAAGAACGACGTCCGCACGTCTAGATCAGCGAACTGAGTCATCACTGCCGGCTCAAACACCGAGGTGTAGATGGGCGCATCCGGAAAGGCCAAGTGCAGCGACCACAGGACTCGCTCACCCCCGCCCTGGTTAGTAAGCCAGTCGTGTACCAATGCTACCCGTAAGCCGTCCACTAGTAGGCTCCCCGCCCACGTAGGATTATTACAAAGGTCTTAATGAGGATCTGAATGTCCAGCAGCAACGACCAGTTCTCTACGTAGTATATGTCTAACTTCACCCGCTCATCATAGCCAATGTCGCTCCGGCCCGACACCTGCCACATACCCGTAATACCTGGTTTCAGGGATAGGAACGCCGCAGCCTGGTCACCATAGCGCTCTAGCTCAGCCTCTACCACAGGCCGTGGGCCTACCAGCGACAACTCACCACGCAGTACATTGAAGAGCTGCGGGAGCTCATCTAGGCTACTGCGACGCAGGAACCTCCCAAAGGCATTTACTCGAGGATCATGCTCCAGTTTTTGCGACTTCTTGAACTCCTCAACCAGATCGGGCCTACCCATACCAATCAAGGCCTCTTCGGCTGTGGTGTACTTGTACCCGGGCCGTGGCGACCACTTGTAGGTCATAGTTCGGAACTTGTACACCTGGATTGGCGCACCACTACGACTCACTCGCTTATGGCTATAGAACACCGGGCCAGGGTCCGTCAGCTTTGAGATAATAGCTATTACCAGGTATAACGGAGACAGTACTACCATACCCGCTAAAGCGCCAAATACATCGAAGAGACGCTTCACAATCCGCCCCCAGCCATCGAGCGGGGTGCGACATATCTCAATCACTGGCAGCCCAGCTATCGTGGCAAACTCTGCGTTAGTCGCAAACATGCCGAACTGGTTAGGTACAAACCGGTAACGCCAATGGTGACTGCTAGCATAGTTAACCAGGTTCTGTACCTCGCCGGGTGTTAGTGCCGAGTCCGCCTGTATAACCACCTGAATATCCAGTCCGTGGGCTTTGACCAACGACTCTATGCTGCGGTAGACCGGTATTGGTCGCAGCTGCTTTCCGGCGTGCCTCGCCGTCTCTAGCACAGCCACTACCTGGTAGCCAGTCTTAGGGCTTCGTGTGAGGTCTGCGATGATCATTCGTGCAATTGGGCCACTCCCCACCACCACCGCATTTTGCACCGCAATCCCATATCTATTCAGCGACCGGACAAACGCGCGCCAGATTGTTCGTCCCAGCACTACCAGCACTAGGCTTAGGCCATAGCCGTAGACCGGGATGGCTCGCGATGGGAATATCGGCTGGCGGCTGAAAAAATCGAGCAGTATCAGGGTCATAGCGCCACCGGACACGCCCACCACAATCTTACCCAGCTCGGCAAATCGGCGATTAATGCTCGTCATGTTGTATAGACCGGCCAGTGCAAAAATAATAATCCAGACCGGTACCGCAAAGAGCACAATCTTCAGAAATAGCATGGCTCCGATCGGGTATGCCACCGGCCGCCCATCTAGCTTAACGCGTAGAATGTAGGCCAACACAAATGCCGACAGCACAGCCAGACCGTCTATCGGCAGGAGCAATAGGTTGAGGATGAGTTCGCTTTTCTTGCGCATAGAATGATGTGGCTATTGTACCAGATACCAGGCTCTAAGAGCTTGGGCAGTCTACTGAAACTTCTGGTAACTGATCTGGCGGCAAGGCATGTAGGAAGATAAACGTACGTTTCTCAGTGTTCAGTGCCGCTTCAACCGCAGGATCATTAGTATACGGACCACAGTGTACATCTGCTAAGCCAAAGCGCTGAATATCATAATTTCCTCCTGCACTACCCTCTACAACCGCTCCTTGTGGGCTCCCCAATCTATTGGCTAGCGGGTCACCCGGCTTATAGGTCGCAGGGGTTAGCTTAAGAGACCGAATCTTCCCGGTGTACTGATCATATGGGTTGTCATGGACGCCGCCAAATGAGATATGGTTCTCGCCAACCATGGAGTTGGTTGCTACTCTGTCCGCTATCAGCCAGCGCGGCGTCCGAGGATCATATTCGCTACTTAGATCATCAATATGCCATCCAAAACCCTTCGCATCTGTTGGATGATTGGCTCGAATTGCTAACAGGCCGATGGTCCAATCAGCTAGCCCTAGCCTTTGAAGATCCTCCCGGATTACAGCGATAGTTTCAGGTAATCGTGCTTCTAGTTCTTGCATGACGCGGCGCCCATACTCTGAATCTAGGCGCTTTCTATCTGGAGAAAGTGGCCGTTCCAATTCTAGATCATCAAGTTCCCGAAACGCCTGCTGCTCCGACTGCGGAACTCGTCCGACCACATCGGCCGGCAAAGATACCGTACCAAAGCCCACTCTCAACGAGTCTTCATCGGCATTCTCGATCAAATGTAGAATTCGCCTGATCTCCTTGACCTTGGCGGGGTGGTAGCCCAGCTCGGGATCGGATAGGCGCTCTACCCAATCCGGGAACTCAGCAGACCAATGCGGGCTCTGCAGGTCCAACGCCTGTTCCTCAGCAGATTTCTGGGACTCTGGCGATAGCTCATCTTCATGGGTGAGCACCAGGAGCCCGTCACTATCAGGGTTAGCGCTAGATGAGGCCTCGAGCTCCAATGCAAGCGAAGCACCTGAGAAATCTGCTCGTTCATCTTTTTGCGGTAGTTCAGTAGTGTCTTGCATGTATATTGCCTTTCTTGTGCATAGATTTTTGCAGCCATTGTACCAGATGCCGGAATCCGAAGTCTTAGGCTGGCCTTGGTGGTACCGCCTGTAAGAATACAAACGTCCGGGTTATCTCCTGCTGAGGTGTATCAGCACCAGCACCTTCAAGAAAAGGTGCCACATGCTCATCCGCTAAACCGAATCGCATAATATCAAAATTATCTCCCGCAGTGCCAACGACAGCCGTACCAGGATTAACCATCAGGTGATTTGAAAGCCCGGTACCCGGCTTATAGTGCATAGGCCTAACTGTTTCCGGTATTGGTGCCCCGGTAAATTCATCATAGATACGAGCCATATGATCACCTAGATCGACATGGGCCTCCCCAACTCGCGACATAGTCGGCAGATTATCCGTCATAAGGTACCGTACGGTCCTAGGATCGTATTCGGAGTTGAGGTTATCCAGGTGCCATCCTGGGTTACCGCCCGGCGGCTTTACCATGTAGGTATGATTTGCACGAATAGCTACCGGTTCCAGGCCCCACTCCTCTATTCCCAGCCGCTTCATATCTGCTCGAATGAGCGTAAATGTATCCGGCAGCCTTTCGGTGAGTCGAGCCATAACCCCCGACTCCCAGCTCCCCTCTTCCATTCTCTTCTTAGATCCTAATGGGAGTTGGAGCTCTAGGTCATCTAGGTGACAAAATGCTTCGCGCTCGTCCCCGGGTATAGTAGCAATCACATCCGGCGGCAGTCCGATGGTGCCGAAACCAATGCGCAACTCATCGTCACTGGCATGGTCTAGTAAGGCAAATATGCGCTTCAGCTCAGCCACTTTTGCCGGATAGAAGCCCATTTCCGGATCTCGCATTTTCTCCATCCAATCTGGAAATGGCTCGGACCAGTGGCCATGCTCCACCGCTTCGCGCTCGGGCATGAGGGGAGCGGACTCGCTACTGTCATCAGCTACCTCTGCCACAGTGTGAATAGCCTCTAGCTCGCTACTCAGCTGTTGTGCTGTATCTATGCTTGTTGCAGACTGCTCGCTACCTTCATGCTCCAGGGCACTCATTACACGTCTCCATACTTTGAATGCAGTATAGCTCAAAACAAAAATACTCTCTCCTAGGAGTGAGTATTCTAGTGCCAGATTGCCGGTAAGCCGGATTCTGTCTCCCCTTGCAGGGCGATGATCATCTATCTGGGACTATTGTTGCCAATAGTCTCGTGCGGACACCCGTTAGTCGACGCGAGTAACGCCCCTTGGGGTAGACTAACTGCCTTGCAGCGGACGGGGTTTGCCTCCCACCATGGTCACCCATGGCGACTACGAGCTTTTACCTCGCGCGTTTCACCCGTTCCCAGCTTACGCTGGGTGGTTTCGTTTCTGTGGCACTTTCCCTAGGCTTGGCTCGACCGGTCTTTTCTCGAGAGAAAGAATGGTCGAACGTACTCCCGGTTGCCGTTAGCAACCGTCCTACTCTATGCTGTCCGGACTTTCCTCCCAGGCCTTGCAGCCTAAGCGATCATCTAGCAATCTAGCTTATCTATTATACCAGATACGAGTATATTTTTCAATCTTTCTGGTCCTAGGTGCTAGCTATGTGAAGACTCACCAACGCCATCCCCCAAGTCTCAGCCCTCAAAACGCCTACTTGGTGTTTTCAGGTGGAATTGAGTTAACTTTTGTTGTATTTAAAACAACAATGCTAACGATAGTTACCAGTCTAGGCAATATCCGTAAAGTGGGATGCGCGCAACTTTTCGAGAGGCTTCCAGATCTGTTTAGCCTGTTTATGGGTAAGTGTAGCGTATTTAGCCAAAATAAATATAAGTAAGCTTAGTCCAGTGCACAGGAGCGCTGCAATTACTGTAAACAACAGCGACTTGCCATAGTCAACCTGAACGATAAAGTAGATGGTAATCATGAAGAGTACCAGCAGCACCATCCACTCATGGCTAAACATGCGGCGTGCTAGCTGCAAAGAGATTTTATCGCGGTTTTCTTGGGTCTTCGTGAATCGAGCAAGAATTGTACCCATAGTCGAGTTACTCCTGTACTTCTCCTGAGTCAGGAACTGAAGCAAGGCATCATAGTGTTCATTCTCAGCCCCCACATCTGGATTGCCAATAATACTGTCTAAGTAGGCCGCCACCCTGGTTTTCAACGCTTTGCGGTCGGCTGCTGGCAGCAGATGGGCCTGCGCTAGTATGTCCAGCATGACCATGTTCTCTGATCGTACGGTATTACTCAGGTCGTCCACGCGCGCTTTCTGAGCCCCTAGAATAGGCCCCAGATAGTAGGCATATAGGAAGGAGTTTACCGAGAAGAGCGTTAACTGCCCGCTCGTCAGTGTCACTCGTTTTATGTGTGTCAGGATAAGCAGGAAAGCAATAAATACAATTGGGTAGAAGAAGCTCAGGCGAATATTCAGCAAACGGCGCATCATAGCACGCGCTCCAGTTAATTGTCTCAAGCATAACCATGTTACTGGTTAATTACTAGAAGCAGGCTCTTCGCTGAACATCATTAGCCGTGTCACATGCCCGCGCTCACCCTCAAATGTCTTAATGTGCCTGTAGCCAGCTTTCTCAAATGCCCGCCAGGACGCCACATTGGCCTCCTCCGGGTCCGCCACAGCTACGTTCAAGCCCGAGCCCGGCATAGCCACTTTCTGGGTGAATTGGCGGATTATCCGCGTACCAATACCCCTACCGGTAGCCCCCTCCTCGCCAATCAGCAGATCAATCCCTACAGCGTCCACCACGCCTAACATTTCTGGGTAGCCCGCATAGTCATCCACCCGGCACCACTGTGTAAGCCCTATTGGCCGGCCATCAAGTAGCGTCATGTAATAGTGTGTATCAGCATCACCCACTCCGAAGTCTCGGTGCACCTCATCTAGCGTGGCCGCGGCCTTCCCCGCCCCGCCAATAGACTCAGGCAGGCGCTCCCTGCCCCACCAGGCGTAGACATGGGGGGTGTTCAGCCAGTCTCGCAGCTGCTCGGCGTGGTGCCGCTCGTCGTAGGGTTGGAACGTAATCATAGGACTAGTCTATCGCAGCCGCTCACCAAACAAAACCACGTCACAAACAGCTCCCCCGTGCTGCCCAGGAACCAAAAACCTGCCCTGAGCTGAAATCTCGTGTCTGAGAGATGCAAGCTGAAAGGCAGGTTTTGACTTGGTCAGGGTGACAGGACTTGAACCTGCGGTCTCTGGACCCCCAGCCCAGCGCTTTACCAACTAAGCTACACCCTGTAGCAACTGTCACATTATAAGGACTCAGGACCCGTTTGTCATCGCCAACGAGAAGGACGGCCATAGCCGTCAAATAATTGCGCTCCGCTTCACCGCCCGACCGCACATTCTTTCCCTGCCAAGTAGCAGGTGGGTGCCCGCAGCATCCAGGCCAAGGCCAGGAGCAATCTTAGGCTCCCAAAAAGAATATAACAGAGAAAAATAAGCAGCCATCAGCGAATGAGGCAGAGACCCTTCTAGTATACCGGGCGAGCCGCCTGTCGACTATAGACTAGTGAGACCCGGGATCAGGAACTGAACCACTGAGCCAATAAGTACATTTAGATACGGCAGTACAAATGGGCCCAAGATAAACAGGAACACAAACACCGCGGCAAGCCCCGCCTTCTCAATCCGGTCCATAACGTCTCGCAGCCCATGCGGCGCCACGGCATATAGCAGACGTGAGCCATCGAGCGGCGGAAACGGAATAAGATTAAAAAACCCAAACCCCACATTGGTAATAATAATCCGGATAAATAGCTCATACCCAGCCGGCGCCACCAGCCCCACCCGCAGCCAGAGTGCAAAGAACGCGGCAATGAGAAAGTTCGTAGCTGGACCAGCCAGCGACACCATCACCACCCCCCACTTACCGTAGCGGACCGCCCAGGGGTTGAACGGCACTGGCTTCGCCGCACCAAATACCACCGGTGAGTGGGCAATGATGAGCAACAGAGGCATCAGAACGGTTGTCAGCGGGTCTATATGGGCCAGCGGGTTCAGCGTGAGCCGACCATGCGCCTGGGCCGTGCCATCGCCAAGCCAGTGCCCTACGAGGGCGTGCGCGAACTCATGCAGTACAATCGCCAGTAGTAGCGCCACAAATATGTACACGAAACCCAGAATCATGCTCATATTCTACCTCACCTACGATCAGATTGACATTTCTCTCTAGATAAGCTAATATCGGAGAGTTAATTCGGTGCTTTATGGCATATGCCTGCGAAATCTGCGGAAAAGGAAAACAGTTTGGTCACAATGTGAGTTTCTCACAGCGCAAGACCAACAAAGTTTGGAAACCAAACCTCCAGCGTCAAACGCTAGAGGTCGACGGAACACGCCTGCAGATCAAGATCTGCACTAGCTGCCTCCGCACTCTAGCCAAGTACAAGAAGCAGGCCGGCGAAGCCGTTGCTGCAAAGACAGCCGCCAAGGCGGAAACCAAGACCGAAACTAAGGCTGGGAATAAGACTACAAGCAAGACCAAAGCCCCCGCCCAAGCCTAATCTCAATCAGCTACTAAAAAGCCCCCTACTCAGGGGGCTTTTTAGTATATGTCTGCTACAGAAGTTCGCCGGACGGCTAGCCCATCTGAGGCTCAAGTACCACCACCGTCGTCTCGGCTGGCAGATCCTTCTCCGTCACTTTTAGCTTTGCTACTGGCTCGGAGTGCATACCCACAGCTGACAGGAATGTGTCTAGCTTGTCTTGGGGAATAGGATAGACGGTAACGCCGTCGTCGTAGTGGACTGGTATAACATAGCGTGGCTCCAGCTGGCCAACCAGGGCGGCAGCGGCCTCAGCGTCAAGGGTAAGGCCGTGACCACCGACTGGGATTACCAGTACATGCACTTCACCGATCGCCTCAAGCTGTTCGCCCGTCAGCTCAGGGGCAATGTTGCCCAGAACTGCTACCCGTACGCCCTCGATAGTTACAGTGTAGGCCGTCCCGCGCTCACCGGCTTCGTCTACGTGCAGTCTAGTAGGTATACCGACAACCAGGCTGCCGGCTATCTCAAACTCGCCAGGGGTCTCGAGCACCATCTTAGCGCCAGCTGTAGCGGCCTTCACGTCTGGGCTCGAGATGGTTACCACCTCCCCTGTCACTTTGGTCCCGGCAGCCGGGTCGCACACAATGCTAAGCCCGCGTGCAGCCAGCCGGACTGAACCAGCTCCTAGGTAAGTAATGTCCATTAGATCAACTCCTCATCTTCAGTAAAATTGGTATCGCTAATCGGCGCAAAGGCAGGCGCACCCCATCCGTCGTCAGGCTCCATGTCAGGGCCCACAATAGCCGCCGGTTTGTCATTAGCCTTGGCATCTATGAGTACTATGCGCTTGGCATCCATAACCGTAGCCAGAAACCGGTCATTCAGCGTCATCCGGTAGTTAAAGTCTGCTGGCGTGAATATGGCGTAGTTTACCTCGCGCGCCAGCTCTTTTTCTATCTCCCCCACCACCTTACCTACCTTCGCACGGTTAACATCGCCTACAATGAGCAGGTCTATGTTCACATAGTCCTCGCGGACAAAGCTACCCGTCAGAAAGGCCAGCTCTATTGAGCCCGTACTACGCAGCTTGGTAGCTATCTGGTCCTCTTCCTTGGTTTCTTTGGCTACGCGGCTCTTAATTGGGATTGTTGAGAATATTTTCTGGAGCTCTGGATAGTATTGGTACTTGGTATTGGCCTGATAATACAGTCGGTTATTGGCCGAGTCAGATTTGATGATACCGATTGAGAGCATATTGGAGAGCTCACGACGGACGGAGTTAATCTGCTCGTCAATCTTGCGAGTTATTTCGCGCACGTAGTATGGCCGTTCTGGATTATTCAGAAATAGGCTCAGCAGCTTGACCCGGGTTTTTGAACCAAACAATTGCTCGAACATGTAGTACTCCCGTTGCGGGTTAGAAACACCACCTGGTATTCGAACAAAATTATAGCAGACTTTGCGAAACAGCCACAATCACTTACTGACAGTCACCATTTGCGAGCCTAGATAACAAAGGAGGCCAGGAGAGCCAGAGCAAACACTGCCATCACCGAAAATGCTATCCATAGACCAGCCTTAGAGTACTTGCCACTTTTGTGTTCACCCATAATGTCCGCCCTGCTAGAGACCCGTGCAATCAAGAAGATGAGTGGCACGGCGGCAATACCATTGAACACTGACGTGAACACCAGTGCCTTAATCGGATCAAAGCCTACAAAGTTAAATAGCAATCCACCCAGGGTTCCAAATATAATCACCAGGTAGAATCCGCGTGCTTGGGTGAACTTGCGCGACAGACCTTCCTTCCAGCTAAAGGTCTCAGCAATAGCGTAGGACGAGGAGCCAGCCAATACCGGCACGCTCATGAGTCCAATACCTACAACTCCTACCGCGAAGATAAGCTTGGCCAGCGCCCCAGCGTTCGGGAACGTGTGCACCAGCGGCTCCAGTGCCCTTGCTGCATCAGCCGCAGAATTAATAGTGGTAATACCAGCATGGTTCAGTACCACCGCGCCAACCACAATCATGAACCAGGCAGACACATTGGAGAACAGCATACCCACCCAGGTGTCTATGCGTAACCGTCGCAGGTAGGGCTTAGTGAGCCTAGGGATACCACCCTTCTGCGGTAGCCGGTGCTCCGCTATCTCGTCCTCCACCACCTCACTCGTCTGCCAGAAGAATAGGTACGGGGAGATAGTGGTACCAAATATGGCCACAATTATGTACAGGTACTCCTTAGTAAATTCCACGTGAGGCACCAGGGTAGCCCGCAGCACCTCCGCCCACGGCACCGCCACTAGAAAAGCAGTAATAAAGTAAGCAAACAGCGCCAGCGCCAGCCACTTCAGTATGCGCACATAAGTGCGGTAGGACACAAACACCTCGAGTATGAGCATGACGAGCGAGAATGCCACCGCAAGGAGCGAGAATGGTAGGCCTGGTAGTACCAGCTTAGCGCTCGCTGCCATAGCGCCAATGTCCGAGCCAATATTGAGCGTATTTGCCAGCACCACCAGCAGTACCACCGGGTACAGGATGCGCCGTGAGTAGTTCTCGCGCACAATCGCCGCCAGCCCCTTGCCCGTGACCGCGCCAATGCGCATGCAGGCCTCCTGGACCGCTGTCATGAGTGGGTAGGTGAAAAGCATAGTCCATGGCATATGGAAGCCGTACTGGGCACCGGCCTGCGAGTACGTTGCTATACCCGACGGATCATCATCGGCAGCACCAGTAATAATGCCAGGACCGAGGATACGGAGCAGACCGCCAATACCCTTCTGGCCTTCACGCGTAACTACCCGCGGGCCGTGTTTCACAAATTTTGGTTTCCTTGCACGCATCAGCATAAGCATAAGCATGAAGTCTCCTATCGGCAAGTAGCATAATTTGACAATCAGGCGCCATAAGGAGTATGACAGGATTAAGTAATAATGAGTGGAGGTTGTGTGCAATCAAATTCTGTAGGCGGATGGGCCGATTCGGTATCTACCGGTGTCGGCAATTCGCTCAGCAAAGTATTTAGTTTCCTGCCAGATCTGTTGGCGGCTCTAATTGTCCTGCTCGTCGGTGTGGTCGTCGGTGTCGTACTCAAGTCGGTGGTGGTGCGCGTCCTACGCGCGATCAAGCTCAAGGGCCTCACGGACCGTGTAGGCCTTGGCAAAGTATTCCCTGGTAAGTTTGATATTGCCGGTTTCATAGGGGACCTTGTGAAGTGGTTCTTTGTAATCGTGTTTCTACTCCAGGCCCTCACAATTGCCCACCTAGAGGACGTCAATAATGTCATTTCCAAGCTCCTTGGATATGTTCCCAATGTTCTGGTCGCTGCAGTACTCGTCTTAGTAGGATTTGTGGTCGCAGATCTGACCAGCCGCCTAGTACTCAGCGGCGCCGTCGCCGTGGGCGCTCGCGCCTCGGTATTCCTTTCGAACCTAGCTAAGTACGCCATTTTGACCATTGTTGCCTTTACGACCCTGGCTCAGCTTGGCGTAAATACGCTATTCCTAGACCGCCTGTTTACCGCCATTGTCGCCATGCTAGCGCTGGCCGGTGGCCTGGCCTTTGGCCTGGGTGGTAAAAGTGCCGCCGAAAAGTCTATTAATTCAGCTGTAGCCAACCTGCGGGTCGGCTTAGGTAGCGACAAGCGCGACTAGTCGGATTATAGTAAAAACGCACCCGCGGGCGGCCACGGGTGCGTTTTTTGTTACTCAGGTCTAGCGCGGCCGCTTACTGGCAATCTGATGAGCCAGGTCTTCTAGCGCATCGTCTAGCTTGCCAAGTAAACTACCGGGATATTTACGCTCCAGAGCTAGGCTGAGTAGGTGGTCCGCCAGTTCGGGGTTCTTGGGTAAAACAGGTCCATGTAGGTACGTGCCAAAACAGTTATGGGCAATAGCACCTTCGTCCCCGGTACTGCCATTATTACCACCTACCTTGGTGTAACCCAGGCTATCTTTGCCTCGGTCCAGGTAGGTCAGCCCACTGTGGTTTTCAAAGCCCACTAGCTCACCCCATGGTGACTCCACCGTAGTGTTACCAATCAGGCGCTTCGGTCCGGCCACAGTCTCAGCATCAAATACTCCAATACCCGGAATATGCTCACCAGTCGCCGTACGGAACCCACGCGTAAATAGCTGGTATGTTCCACAGATGGTCAGGAAGACCACGCCCCGGCGTACGGCATCGTGGATTTGCGGGGATCGCTTACCGAGGTCCAGGCCCACTGCTATCTGTCCGCGGTCCTGCCCGCCACCGGCAAACACCAGGTCTACTTCGGTCCAGTCTACGGTCTCACCGACTCCGGCTTCTATTACCCGTGCCTCAATACCCCGCCACTCCAGCCGGCGCTGCAGGGCCAGAACGTTTCCTCGGTCCCCATATATGTTCATCTCTGTGGGGTACAAATACAGAATAGTTAATGATTGCTTCATACGTCCTCCCCCGGCGGCGCCAGCTTACCCATTTTTTCAAGACCACTCCGCAGCTCCAGCAACGCAGTATAGGTAGGCAGTACATAGATAACCTCACCAGGCTTGGTTTCTTGGTGCACCAAGCGCTGCAATACGTCGGCCGGCGTCGCATCTATGCCGGCCACTGGCATATTCGCATACTTCAGACGCAGGGCCATATCGTATCGGCGAACACCCGACAGATATATCTCGTGGTTTAAGCTGGCTAGATCCTCTATGGCCACGTCCCAGAGCCAAGACACGTCACGCCCATCCGCAAAGTTATCATTGATGATAATCAATACTTTTTGTTGTATTTTTTGCAACAGGAATGTCTCGATTATTTGGTTAAAGCCTGTAGGATTCTTAATAAGCAGCAGCCGTACTTCTCGGCCAGCCAGATGTAGCTTCTCAACCCTGCCAAATGCTGGGTTAGTTACAGATAGCACCTGCGACATCCGGGCCGAATTCACCCCAAGTACTTGGCTCAATGCTACTGCTGCTAGGGCGTTATAGGCATTATAGAGTCCTGGCAATGCCAGGCTTACCTCCAGCCCTTCCCCTCCAGCTAACCTAAGCTTGAGCGTACTGGCTAGATCATGTGGCGTGTACTGCGTCAGTGCTACTGCCGGCGTCGGCCGCTTGGTAGCCTTGCTGGAGTAGTGACCCAGGTGGCCATAGAATACCTGAGAGTATTCTAGAAGCTCACCACTGGCCGGATCATGGATAGAGTCGGCCGTGTAGTCGTGAGCCAGTTTAGATCGGTAGGCCGCCTCAACTCCAAAGTAGTGCACTCGCGCTGGGTCGCTGCAATAGCTGGCCAGGCTAGCCACGAGCGGATCGTCCGCGTTCAGCCACACTTCTGCCTGCGTGCTCGCTATGGCTTTACCAATGAGCTTAGCCGTAGTATCTAGTTCCCCGTACCGGTCCAGTTGGTCCCGGAACAGGTTGAGCACTACGATCAGCTTTGGCTGTAGCGCCGGCGCTACCTCCACCATAGCTGCCTCGTCCACTTCGAAAATACCTATATCGCCCCGCACCCGAGCGCGCCAATCTGTTGCCGCAATCAGAGTGGACACAATGCCCCGGTACAGGTTGGATCCAGCTCGGTTATTAATTACACGGATGCCTAGCGTATCGACCATCTCCCGTAGCAGCTTGGTTGTGGTAGTTTTACCGTTGGTGCCAGTGACAAGCACACTACCCTGCGGTAGCTCACGACCAAGCTTGGCTAGAATATGTCCATCGAGCCGTTCGGCCACGTACCCCGGCAAGGCCGAGCCAGTACCACGGCCCAGCAGCCGCGTTGCCATTCGAGCGCTTTTTGCCGCTGCAATTGTCAGTCGCTTTTTCATAGCTCTATTATAAGTCAGTGGCTACAAATGTCCGAACTAGCCCGTCCGCCTGGGCAACCAGCACGGCCGGATCGGCTGCGTTTAGCCACGTTATGTGTGGGCTTCGCCGAAACCATGTCAACTGTTTTTTCACCAATTTTTTGTCGCTGGCTATAAACTCCGCCAGTGCAGCTTCGATTATTTCAGGATTATTTTCACCCGTCTGGGCAATCATTTTAAATACTCGATAAATAATTCCAGACATGGCCTCAGAGTCCCATCCAAATGTTTCGCCAGTCCTGCGTACTTCCTCGATTATGCCTTTGCTAAGCATTTTTTTGGCTCTTAGCTCAATCCTAGATTGAATAATTTCTTTGTTCAATTCCAGCCCCAGCACCAGTGTCTGCGGTCTGGGACTGCCCGATTTGTTTTCATTATTCTGATTATTTTCTAAGGCCCGAATAATTCGTCGTTTATTCGCATGGTCAATTACAGCGTATTTATCGGGATTATTTATTTGCAGCAATTCAAGCAATTTCCCCACGCCCATCGCCGCATATTCGCTGCGTTTTGCAATGTCGTCGCCAGTCGGAAACCGATAGTCATAAAGTACAGCATCTATGTACAAGCCAGTCCCACCTACCATTATTGGCAGTTTCCCTCGGCCGGCAATATTAGCAACCGCAGCATTAGCATAGGCCTTAAACTGTGCAGCATTAAACGGCTCATTCGGCTCAACCAAGTCTAGACCCCAGTGCTGTATTTCAGTCTGATCACCGAGGCTAGGCTTAGCAGTGCCAATGTCCATCCCACGGTATACCGTCCGTGAATCGGCCGCTATTATCTCGCCATTAAACCGTCTGGCCAGTTCCATGCCAAGATCAGATTTGCCCGATGCCGTGGGGCCGAGAATAATAACCAGCTTGGGTTCCGTAGTATTTACCATCATGTTCATTACAAAAGATTATCTTGTTTGGGCAGCGGTAGGGGCTGGTGCTCGGGCGTCAAGTCCTGCGGCCACCAGGTAAGCCGCGCTATATCTACACTGTAGTCGTCACTCACGGCCACCCCATCGGCCTCCAGGTCTGCTTTGTGCGCCGCCCGCCCACCTGTAGTGTAGCCACCAGCCAGTCCCCCCTGCTTATTTACCACACGCTGCCAGGGCAGATCCATCGGCCCCCAGTGCGCCACCTGGCCCACCTGCCTGGCTGCTCGTGGGCTCCCGCACAGTGCTGCAATCTGCCCATAGGTCATGACGCGCCCCCGTGGGATCCGCGCTACCAGCGCGTAGACCCGGTCGGCAAACATTGGCGGCAGCTGCTCCATCGCCTAGAGCGATGACCGCATAGTGCGGCTCTTGGCTTCATTAGCCACGCTCTTACTGAACAGGTCTACATCCATAGCCACCGGTTCTTTCACGCTCAGATCCTTACGAATACGTGGTGTTACCTCGCGCGTCCGCACTTCCTTCTCGCCAATTACAATGGTATAGGGCACCTTGGCCAGTTCAGCCGAGCGAATCTTCTTACCCACGCTATCGCTGGAGTTGTCGAGGTGTGCCCTGAGCCCCAGTAGCTTCATGTCGGCTACTACTTCCCCGGCAAAGTCGCTAAGCTCGTCTGTGTCGTTCACGGTGGTTACCCGGATCTGTTCCGGCGCCAGCCAGACTGGGAACCGGCCAGCCGTGTGTTCAATAAGAACCGAAAGAAATCGCTCAATACTGCCCATAATTGCGCAATGGATCATCACAATCCGCTCGCCCTCACCCTGCTCATTGGTACAGGTCAGATCAAAGCCCTCAGGCTGGTTGAAGTCGAGCTGGATCGTAGCTACCTGATGCTCCCGAGCAATTGCGTCCTTCGCCATGAAGTCTAGTTTGGGACCATAGAACGCTGCCTCGCCAACACCAATCTCGTAGTCGTCACCCAACTTCCCCTGGGCTATGGCCTCTAGCTGTGCAACGGAGCTTTCCCAAGCTGCTGCCGAGCCTGTATACGCCTCCATTTTCTCGGGGTCGTGGGTAGAAACACGCAGCCGCAGCTTCAGATCAAACGCACCGTAGAACCGCTCCACTATGTCCCATAGCTTGAGCACTTCAACCTGAATCTGTTGCTGGCGGCAGAACACGTGCGCGTCATCCTGGGTGATAGAACGCACGCGTGACAGTCCGCCGAGCTCGCCACTCTGCTCATCACGGTAGACCATAGTCGTCTCACGGTAGCGGATAGGCAAGTCACGGTAGCTACGCGGGCGAGAAGCGTAGATCTGGGTATGATGCGGACAGTTCATGGGCTTCATGGCAAACTCATGGCCCTCGCGGGTATTGATGCGGAACAGATCGTCCTTAAACTTACCCCAGTGTCCGCTCTTCTCGTAGAGTTCTTTCTTGGTAATGTGCGGAATTGCCACTTCCTGGAAGCCGTACTCGTCACGCATCTCCTGGACAAAGTTGTCCAGTTGGCGACGCAGGATGGTGCCGCGTGGCGTCCATAGTGGGAGGCCCTGGCCTACTAGATCGCTGAAGACAAATAGATCCAGTTCCTGGCCAAGCTTGCGGTGGTCGCGCCGTTCAGCCTCTTCCAGCATGGTGAGGTGAGCCTTTAGCTCATCACGAGTCGCAAATGCTACACCGTATACCCGCTGCATTTGGGCCTTGGATTGATCACCGCGCCAGTAGGCGCCAGATACGCGCATAAGCTTAAATGCACCGACCTTACCTGTGGATTCCAGGTGTGGGCCGCGACAAAGGTCTTCAAACGGACCATCCTTGTAGAACGATACCGTTGTTACATCTACATCATTTCTGGTCACTTCTAGGGTGTCACCAGCAATATCCTTAGCGCTCGTTGTACCATGGACTTTCAAATCATTGAGCAGCTCAATCTTATAATCCTGTTTTTCGGCCGTTACCTTAGCGATAGCTTCATCCAGCCCCAGCTCGCGCCGCTCAAATGGGTAGTTGGCCTTAATAACTTCGGCCATCTTCTTCTCAATCGCCTTCAACTCTTCTTCGGTAATAGGCTGTGCTACGTCTACGTCATAGTAGAAGCCATTATCCACTACCGGGCCCACACCAAACTTGGCGTCTGGGTGCAGCTTCTGAATAGCCGTCGCCATAATATGCGCCAGCGAGTGCCGCATTGCATAGAGCTGATCGGTGTCTACCGTATGAGCCTGCTTACTTTTCTGTGCCATAGTATCTCCTTCGGCGGTATAACAAAAACCGCCTGGTTACTCCAAGGTCCTTTCGGACGGTTCCACTTGGATTGCCATTGCGGCCACTCTTTGCCAATATGCGTTACTGGCGGACGAAGCTCGTGGGTTGGTAGGCCACTCAACGCTTTATTAACCTAGGCCAAATGTAGCACCAGATAGCCAGAAATTCAAGGGCCGGAGCTTACGCTCCGGCCCGTTTGCTACTTGATTATCTCATCCAGCTCATACACCTCGACCGTATCACCTAGCCAGATCTGCCCTGCTCGCTCCACCCAGCCCACCAGACCTCGCCGGCCGGCCGCTGCACGCTTGAAACTGGACCGCGGATCAATCAAAAACGGCCGCTGCTCTCCAATGACTCTACCGGGGGCACCGCAGGGGTAGTTTTCGTGGTGCACCACTAGGACAGTGCCGCGCGAGAACTGCAAGCGAGCAGTTGCTGGTAGTGCGGTGAAGCCTGGAATACCCGCGATCAGAATATTGGCTCCCAACCACCCGGGCAGTATCTCGCCCACACCGAGTGCAGCTTGGATCTCGGCCATTTCTTCGGCTGATACCAGCGAGACCTGCCGGTCGTTGCGTATCTGGGTGCCAATGGGGTAGAACGGCGCCTCGCGGGCGCCGGAGTACCTGGTAAACCCCGAGTGGCGGTCGCAGACAATGCCTTTCAGGTTGAGTGTGAGCATTTCGCGATGCGTTGACTCTACGCCCTCGCCCTCTACAATCCAACAGCCTGTCACCGTCCCCGTCAGCCGCCTCGGCATAGCTACTTCGTCGTCCATCAGAACTCCGCTAGACGATCGAGAAACTCTGCGTATGGGGCTAGGAACTGGGCCAGTGCCGACAATCGTCGAAGGCTCACCGTACCACCCTCGGCCAGATCTTTCACTGTCTTGTGCTGGCGCCGGATGGCTAGCTCTGTGTCACGCCAAGTGTCCCATGGGGTAGCCCAGCTCAGGACCAGCCAGTAGGACTCCTCGCCATCAGTCAGAAGGCCGTCCCAGACCATGGCTCGTCCCACTACATCGCGAGGCAGTTTCACCAGCGGCTCGAGCACCTCGATCAGCCAGATCAGCGAGCCTGCAAACAGGCTATCCACCCGTCCGCCATACTGTTGCTGTCCTATGCCATCGAGGACGTGGGACAGCCTGCCTTTCGTTTGTTTTGCTCGCCAGTGAAGCCTCGGCCGATTGCGGTTCCGCGCATAAGCCGCATCGATTCCTTCAATTACTACAGTCATAATTGCCTCCTCGGCGTCGGTAGAACTGTCGCAGACAGTATTAATGATCCAGCCACATTCGTCAATCAACTACTTGTGCTAGGCAACAAGAAACCGCCCTGCGGCGGTATTTCAAATAAATCCTGGTGGGTAATACAGGATTCGAACCTGTGACCTCTTGAATGTGAATCAAGCGCTCTAACCAGCTGAGCTAATTACCCATATTGCGCACAAGGACCGACCGATTATAACAGATCTAGGCTCTGGCTAGCCATTGAGCCGCGTATTTAGCTCCTTCACTATGTTCTCGTAGCTACCCACTGTCATGGACAACACCAGATCGCCCGGCTTGGCTTCTGTTGTAATTAAGTCAACAATTTTTGAGCGGTCTGGAGCATACCGCACATCGCCTTTGGCACCTGTCACCACGTCCTCTCCAGATACGTGGTACTGTTCCTCCTGTCCGCCTTCACGTGCGGCTTCAATATCTGTCACAAAGGTCACATCGGCCAGGGCAAAGGCCTCGTGGTACTCGGCAAGCAACTGGGCCGTGCGGGAATACGTGTGAGGCCGGAACAACGCTATCACCTTGCCGTCGGGGAAGTGCCGTTTGGCAGCGGCTATCGTCGCCGCAACCTCAGTAGGATGGTGCGCGTAGTCGTCTATGATCGTTACCGCAGCGCCGTCCGCACTTACGCGCTCAAAACGACGGCTGGCACCCAGAAAGCTCTGCATACCATCGGCTATCTCCTCAAACGGTACGGCTTCCGCCATGACCGCCGACACGGCGCCTAGGGTGTTCAAGACATTATGCTCGCCATACAGCCCCACCCGCACGCGGCCCAACTCATTGTCCTCATAGTTTACGGTAAACTCAAGGCCAGCTGGCATGTATGCAATATCCGAGGCTGTCCAGTGGGCATTATCCAGATCATAACTCAGCGCGTCGGGCCTGGCCTCGCTCATCAATGCCGCTAGCCGCTCAGCCCCTACCCAGTAACTCACCTGGCCATCGGCCGGCACTCCTGCTACTAGCTTAGTAAAGTGCTCGGCAATCTCTTCCACGTTCTTAAACACATCCGGATGGTCCATTTCAAGCGCCGTTACCACCAGATTATCCGGCTTATAGTAGTTGAACTTGGGCTGGGGGTCTATCTGGCTAGCAGTGTACTCATCGCCCTCAAACACTATGACATCGCTATCTGTCGTCAAGCGTGAGCTCGAGTCGAAATTGCGTGGTTGAATGCCTATCAGAAAGTCTGGGTGGCGCCCCGCCGACTCCAGCAGCCACGTAATAAGTGAGCTAGTAGTCGTCTTTCCATGTGTACCTGCCACCACAATCCGTCGCTTCTCGGCCGCCATAGCCCCCACCAGCTCTGCAAATGACAGCACCGGTACCTGTCGCTCCTGGGCCCAGGCAATTTCTACAAAGTCTGGCTTAGTACCGCCACTGATGATCACGGCGTCAACGCCCTCCATCCGCTTAGTATCGGGTTCTCGCCACCACGTAATACTCTTGGCGTCTAGCCAATCCGTCCCGGGTGGGCCGCCAGCCTCATCCGAGCCAGTCACCTTGTAGCCCAGGTCCACGGCTGCCAGCGCAATCCCGCGCATGGCATGGCCGGCAATGCCAATAAAGTGTAGATGGCTTCCTGGTTTCATACCCAGATTATAGCTTGAAAACAAAAAACCAGCGAATGCTGGTGTTTGCTTTGGTGGGTCCTAGAGGAGTCGAACCTCTGACCTCTTCCACGTCAAGGAAGCGCTCTAGCCAACTGAGCTAAGGACCCACGAATGAACGTTCATGAATATACCCTAAAACACTGCTCAGATCAACCTATCTCCGTTCACCCCGAAGCATATAGAGCAAATAAGCCTGAGACGGCACCTCCCACACCACCACTTACTCAAAAAGCATTACCGAATTGTTGTAAAAACTACATTATTCTTATGCTAGTATCAAGTAAATATATTCCGCTTAAGCTTGCAGTTCCTACAACTACAGGCTTACTATAATTGTACGAAATTACAAAAACGCCTATCTGTATCGCAGTCAGCCAATGACGCGATTTTCAGATAGGCTGAATGCGGGGTGACCGTGGTGCTCAATCTTCAGATCGCCGAAAAGATCCAGCATAAGGTGGCAGGACTAGTAGGACAACCTATCTCTGTTGTCGACCCCTCGGGCACTGTCCTTGCCACCAACCAAATCGGCGTCGAGGAAGTACTCGTCGTTACTCAGCAGCCCACTTCAATTAGCTTCAACTACGCCGGCCAGCCAGCCGGCTTCATTGTCACTAGCCCTGCCTTGGGCAGCGCTGAGGAGCTTGAGCCACTTATCCGCTCAATTGCCGAGCTCATCCTCCACCAGCAGCTACTCATCGACCAAATGCCCCGCGTCGAGGAACGCACCGACAAGTTTATCTACGACCTACTGCAAGACGACACCCTGGACCCTACCTCAGTATCCACAGAGGCCGCTATCCACGACCTAGACCTCACCAGGCCGCGCGTAGCTGTGCTAGTGGCCATAGACGATCCGGTGCTCACTACTATTATGCGAACTCCCTCTTCCGACCGAGACACTCGCATTAGCCGCTACAAGTCCGGCATTGCGCGGGCGCTAAGCTCGTTCTACACTACCAGCCGAGACAATATTGTGACCTACATTGGCGAAAATAAATTTGTTATTCTCAAGGACATACAAGGTGGTAGCAGCGAGCTAGAAGACAGTTTGGCCGGCTTCAAGAAGTCCATCCCCACTCTCTACGACATTGTCCACGCCGAGGTGAAGCTACCCGCCATCATTGGGGTTGGCAACTACCACCATGGCCGTGGCGGCCTAGCCCATAGCTTTCGCGAGGCTAGCTCGGCCATAGAGCTCGGTCGCCAGCGCTGGGACGGCAATAGCATCTACCATATTGACGACTTTGGCGTAGTTGCTCCCCTACTGTCTGGCGTTGACCAAGATAATATCTACTTTAGTCGCGATCTTCTCGACAAGATTGATACCAATAGCGAGGTTCTCGTCACGCTGGAGGCATTCTTCGACCTAGATATGGCTCTTACCGCCACCGCCAACCGCCTCGGTATTCACCGCAACACCCTAGTCTATCGCCTAGACCGCATCAATGACGCACTGGGTCTAGATCCGCGGGTGTTTGAGGATGCAGTTCAGATAAAGCTGGCCATGCTCTACGGCAAGTTTATGGAGGATGACTATGCTTATCGGGCCTGAACTAGCTAACCAGCTCGCGTCCCAAGTCACCGGCGTACTCGGCCGAGACCTTCTGGTGGCGGATCTTCATGGCCAGGTCATGGCTGGCGGCGTGCTGGTCGGCAAGACCATCCCGGAGGCACTCGCCGCCTGTCAGACCAATCGGCCCATAGAGTCACGCACTGGCGGCCTCAACGTCCGCTGGGAGCCCTTTGTCTATGAGGGCCGGGTCATTGGTGTGTTTGGGCTCATCGAAACTGGACGCGCTACCACCGGCGAAACCATCAGCTTACTCCAAGGACTGGCCGAAGTGCTCATCCACCAACACTTTGTCATGGGCAAGCTAAACTCAGCCGATGCGCTACGAGCAGACTTCATTAAGCTCCTCCTGGATGATGCCTCTATGACCAATGACCAGGCCAACCAGCAGGCCGATATTCTCAAAATTAATATCCATTTCCCCCAGTCCGTCATGCTCCTGCACCTGGCTGGCTTTGAAGACGTTGGAACCGAAGGTCTTGCCCCCGATTCCAGTGAGTATCGTCTCGCCGTCATGGCCTCAGCCGAAGTTATTTGCGCTGCCATCCGTTCGGCTTTCCAGAACTATCAGGATAATATTATTGTCTACGCCCACTCCAATACCTTCATCCTACTCAAAGGTATTGGTGGAGAGAGCCTGAGCCTAAGCAACACCATTCGGTTCCTGAAGGAACGGGGAAAGTTCGTACACGATACGTTGTCAAAACTACATCAAGGAGCTGTCACTATTGGCATAGGTCAGTACTATCCCGATCTGTCAGGCTTACGTAAAAGCTATCAGGATGCTATTCTGGCGCTCAATATTGGTACTAAAGTCTGGGGTGCGGGGCGGCCCTACCACATTAAGGACGTCGGCATGTTTATTACCTTGGCGCATGTTGGCGCTGACCGCAAAACTGAGCTTGCTCACCAGATCCTATCTCCCCTTGTAGCCGACGATCAGCTCTTCAGAACCGTCCAGGCCTTTCTTGGGTCCAACCTAAACCTGACCGAGGCGGCACTCGGGCTCCACGTACACCGCAATACACTCATCTATCGCCTTGAGAAAACTAAGAAGCTGATTGGGCTAGATCCGCGCCACTTCGAAGACGCCCTCCAGATTAAGCTTGGCCTCATGTTCTATCAATCCTAAGCTAGCGCTTTTTACACAAATAATCAGTACTATTCTCATCCGAAATTGCCATTTAGCACTTTGACGCTCACTCCGTGAAGGGCTAAACTAGCACTAATCAAAAAACTAGTTCAGCTACCAATCTGAATCAATGTCTTAACTATCGCGAGGCCATGTGACCAAATACCATAGCTTACAGGAGTGTTTTTTTGAACGCCTACCAGGCTCATCAGAAACATTTCCTACATCTAGTGATCAAGACACCCTAGGGCACAGTCCAGAACAGACGGCTCCATCCCTCAGCGAAGAGCAAGTCTCACTACTAGCGAAGGACCTGACCGATCCCCTCAACAGCTTTCCGGCCAATTTACCAGATTAGTATTTTTTTAGCTTGACTGTTCGGTATTTGTTCGTATATAGTCGCGCTGTGAGCAAGCACCCTCGGACGCACGCAGTAGATGCGGCTAAGGGATGCCAACTAATGTAAGGGGATTTTCATGACCAACCAAACCAAACCAACCGTCAGCAGTCGTAGTGCCTCCTCCATCGGGGACCTCCGCGTCTATGCGCTCGCTCGCCAGCTCGAAGACCAGGGTATAGCCCTCTCCTCTGCCCTACCAGAAACGGAGACCTATGGCCTAGCCAATGATCTGCGCCGCAGTACAGCCGCTATCGCCCACCATATCTATGAGGCCCATCGCCGCTATAGTTACGCTATTAAGCTCGATAGCCTGCACGCAGCCATAGCCTAGTCGGAGCAAGCCAAGAAGCTACTCACTGAGTATGAGAAGACTGGCTACGGCAAGACTGCCGATCAGCTCGAGCAAGCTACTGGTGTGATTAAGCAGTGCTGGGGGCTGATTAAGTACATTAAAGGCCGCCAAACAAGCGTCACAACCAGGTCTTCAACTAAGGCCGCTGATGAGCTCGTGGCCGCCCGTACCTCTTAGCCCATGCTAGAGGGTATGCTTGCAGCTCAACCACAAGAGGGGGCGGCCCTCTTTGTGGATATGAATTCGTTCTTTGCTTCAGTAGAGCAGCAAGAGCACCCGGAGCTGCGCGGACGCCCCGTTGGCGTCTGCCCATTCATCAACGACAATACCTGCATTATTGCCGCTTCCATCGAAGCCAAACGTTTCGGTGTTAAGACCGGTACCCCCATACCCGAGGCCCGTCAGCTCTGTCCCGACATAATCTTGCTAGGTGATAATCCCGCCAACTACCGCGACTACCACCGGCGCATTATGGAAGCCCTCAATGACACGCGCTGCCGGGTACACCCCAAGAGTATCGACGAGGCCTTCTTAGTAGTACCCAGGGACCTGCGGGGCGACGCCGTCAGCCTAGCGCACGACATTAAGGCCCGCGTCTGGAGTATTGGGAGCCAGCTGAGCTGCTCTATTGGTATTGCCCCCAATCAGTTCCTGGCCAAGATGGGCTCCAATTTCAAGAAGCCCAACGGCCTTACCATCATCCGTACTGAGGAGCTGGAACACTTCTACAGCCAACTACGCCTGACTGACCTCCATGGTGTTGCCTCGCGTATGGCTCAGCGCTTACACGAGCTGGACATCTACACGCCGGTCGATTTTTTCCAGGCACCCTACGCGAAGCTTGCTAGGGCCTTTGGTGCCAATGGCCAGGCCTGGTACCTACGCCTACGTGGCTATGAAGTGGATCAGCGGCCCACCATACGCCGGACTATTGGACATGAGACCACTATAGTCCCTGCCCCCGCTCGCAGCCTAGACCAGGTACTCAGTACAGCTAGCCAGCTTGTAAGCAAGGCGGCTACCCGTCTGCGCGGAGCTAGTTTCGGGGCGCGTGGCATCGCCGTCCATCTGCGCTACACCGACCGCACCCACTGGGAGGGCCACCATCGTGGCAAGCTGGCCTTCACTGACACTGCTAGCTTCTACGCCCATGTCCGCCGCATTCTCGAACGCGCACCGCTAGATAAGCCAGTTCGTCTTGTCGGCGTCACGGCGTTTGATCTAGTGCCTAATGCTGCCCTGCCCGGCACCTTGTTTGATCTGTCGAGTCGAGATGACCGTATTAGCCAGGCCGTAGACCTCATAGAGTCACGCTTCGGTCGGCGCAGCATACTCCCCGCCCGTCAGCTGCTTGCCCCCATCATGAAGGACCGGGTCGGTTTTGGTAACTCCCATCATGTGACAATGGACATACCTGATTAAATAAAGAACCGCCGCCCCAGATGGGGTGGCGGCAAGGTAGCGGGCGGTCAGCGGCGAGGATGAGTCACGGCAAAATCATATATAGCGTGAACGATGCGGTAAAACACCTCGTCTTTGGTTCCACTTCCCTGAATGGCAACCAGCTTTCCTGATTGACGGTAGAAATCAATTACCGGCGCCGTCTTGGTGTGAAACTCGTCGATTCTCCGCGTCAACTTACCCGGGTCATCGTCAGCACGAATTCCACGATCTTCGTTCGCCGCAGCCTCAGCCTGGTGCTGTAGGACGTCGTCATCTGAAACTTCCAGCAGAACCACTACTCGCAAGGTGTGGTCTGCAGCTTTCGAGGCACGCATAACCGCACCTTCCTCCCCAAAAAAGCGACCAACCGATGACAGAACCAGGGGCTTTCCCCCATGTAGCGGGTTACCGAGTACTGGAACGACCAGTCGCAGGTAGACGTCAATGGGTAGTAGCTCACCGGCCTCCATGATTTTGCGCTCATCTTCGGTCATGTGCGGATTGCGACGGAGAAGTCCGCCACCATCAATCACTGCACCACCCAAGGCCGTAGCAACACGAGTGCATTGAGTGTCCTTACCGGCATACGGCAATCCAAAAATGTTGATCGCGCCAGTTCCAAGCCAGCCTCGGATATGGGCCAACTCAACATCGAGAACTTCGAGGGGGGTATTCGGTACAGCCATCATATTAGGTACATCCTTGCTTCCAGAGATTACTCTTGGATTGGGTTGTCGCGTACTCTAACAGATTTGGCCATTTTTTTCAAGCATGAGAATAATTAAGAGAGTAGTAAAAAGCCGCTCCTCCATAAAGGAGGAGCGGCCGGTCAGACAATGGGAGTTACCCGGTCCAGATCGCGCAGAGCTTGTGCCGAGGCCGTCAGGTAGCTAGCGGCGAGATCAATATCCAAGTGCCCACCCTCACCCAGGAGCTTGCCCTGGGCATCCCAGCTCAGCTCTGGATACACCCGTAGACACGGCATGATCTGTGTGCCAACGGTCTGGCAAGAAAGACCGCCACCAATACCCATGCCTATCTGGAAATCTGCCTCGGCATTGACCGCAGAAATAGTCTCGGCCGCTGCGAGCGGATCGAACGCGTGCCCGAGTCCACCCGATCGATCGAGCAAAAGGTGGTCGACAAGCCCTACGTAGATAGCTAGGCGGTTTCGTATGCCAGATACATTTCTTGGTTCGTCCTCACTGCACCCTACGGCGGCAAGTGCCTTACTACCCAGCTGTACGACCATCAGCTTATCCGGGTACAGCTTCCGAAACTTCTCGAGCTGCCCAGGATGTGGCCAGGACACATTTAACTGAAAGCCATCTAGCTCAGGCGCTAGCTCCAGAACCCTGCAAAGCTCGTCGGCAAGTTCTAGGCTCTTGGTGTTATAGTGTGCCAGATAAATGGCTCGCCGATCCGGCACAATCAAGCCAGCAATGGCAGTAGGTTCAGGGTACTGCGCCGCCCACTCCGGCTTCAGGGCCTCACCCTGCATACTCTTGCTTGAGACCAGTATACCCACCATCAGACGGCGGGTAGCCGGAAACTCACAGGCCGTCAGGTGGTTCAGTAGCTGCACCACCTCCACCCGCCTCGTAAAGCCAGTAACGCCAATATATGGTCGGGTTTTCAATGGTCGCTCCGTTCTCTCGGACTAGGTCAAGCATACAACAGCCTTTCTGGATTCATAGCGCTACATATGCCCATAGCGGGTATCCCAATACCCGCTTATCCCCATTTGGTGCCAGTTTTCCACTAGGAAAATTACCAGTCATATGACAACATGTATACATGAAATGCCCATATTGCCGCGCAGACAGTACCGATGTTTTCAACTCCCGCCCCACCCGTTTTGGTACCCAAATCTGGCGGCGACGACGCTGCCTATCCTGCAAAGAGTCATTTACCACCTACGAGGCCGTAGACCTGGGCTTTCTGAAGGTAATCAAAATGACCGGGAAGAAGGAACGCTACTCGCGTGCCAAGCTCTATTCCGGTATCTATGGGGCATTCTTATCCATTCCGGCCAAGGAAACTACCGTAGACGGCGTTACAGACACGGTAGAGGCCAAGCTATTGGACACCAAGCAACGCGAAATCGCCACATCCGAGATCGCACGTATTACCCTTGTCACACTCAAGCACTATAATACTACGGCCTTCCTACGCTACCTGGCCTACCAGACAGACCTTGGTAGCGACGCTCAGCTACAACGCGAGCTTAAGAAGTACCAGTAGCCGGGTCTAGGTCAGCAGCTGCGGCCCTACCGCCCGTATGAGTACCATTGCCCAGGTTCGAAACGGCCTCCATGCCTCTGAGATACGCTCCAAATCCATCTGAGAGAGTATGGTAATTGCGAATGTCCGGCTCCTACCTAGTCCAGCCGTGCTTCCAGTGTCAGCGCATAGTCACTAAAGCCGTGCTTGCGGTAGAAGTGCTGAGCCCGTGTATTACCCGCATAGGCAGACACCTGTATAGCCTCGGCCCCATTCTGCCTCGCCCAGCTCTTAAAGAACTCTACCAGAAGCGACCCCAGCCCAAACCCGCGATACTGCTCATCCACTAGCATATTCTCCAGCTCTGCCACCACGACGGGGCGGTACGCTACTGTCTCTTCATGCATGGCGCCCACCAGGTAGCCAGCAATGGTCTCATCTACTTCGGCCACAAAGCATACACCGGTCTCGCCGGCTATGGCGCCGCCAAAGTACTCTGCCCCGGCCCCCATGGGCCAGGCGGCATCCAAATGGGCGTCATGTGGCCCGTCCACTGCAAATAATGCTGCGTTCAGGCGTTGCACATTCTCTAGATCAGCCGCTAGCGCCAGGCGAATAGTTGGTTTCATGCCATCATTATAACCAAATAGCGCCCCATGTGGGGCGCTATTTTCGCAAGGCAGATTAACTACTGAGTCTTCTTGGTATCGGCTGCGTCGCCAGCGGGCGCTTCCTCAGCTACGCCCTCAGGCAGTACTTCGGTTACTTCCGTCTCTAGTTCGGCTAGCTCTTCTTCGCTACGAGGCTCTTCAACGCGGGCCACGAGTGAGTCGGCCTCGTCAAGAATCTCAACACCCTTCGGTGCCTTTAGGTCAGATACGTGGATGGCCTTTTCGAAGTCGTCAAGAACAGAGATATCGACTTCAATGTGGTCAGGAAGGTCGCCAGGCAGAGCCTCGACTTCCACAGTCTCCAGTGCCTTGAGGAGTACGCCCTCCATCTGGAATACGGCCGTAGACTCACCAACAAAGTACAGTGGTACAGCGGTCGTTAGCTTCTCGTCCATACGGACAATGTAGAAGTCGGCGTGGGTAAGCTCGCCAGTGCGCACGTCATGCTGCACGTCGTGGATCAATGCGTTGGTTTCTTTTGCACCGTCTACTTTCAGGCTAATAATCTTGTTTCCTCCGGCCTCGGAGTACACCTTGGTCAGTTCTTTGGTAGATGCCGAAACGGACTCAGACTCTACGCCGTGACCGTAGACTACGGCTGGGGTTAGACCCTGGGCGCGGAGCGCAGCGTTAGCTTTACCCTTCTCTTTGCGTCCGGACAACGCTAATACGATTTTATCCATGATCTATGCGATCCTTTCTAGAACGAACTATTTAATGACCGGAACGAGTGATGGAAGATAGGCTTCCCGAAAAATCTCGAATGAAGCTGTGGAAACCGGCTATCTCGTTGGCGGTAATCTCTCCGCGGGCCTTGAACTGCGTCTGCTCCTTGGTGGTAGCATCACTGCGACGCTTACGGCCAGCTAGCTTCTTGTCTCCAGCGGAGACAGTAGCTAGTACCGGCAGTGAGCAGCTATGGCAGGTGAGCTGAACAAAGCAGTAGTTATCGAGGTTACCGAGGAATTTGATATCGTCAAAGTGATAGTTGGTATCGCACGTAGGGCACTTATAGAACTCCTGCAAATTTTTGATTAATTCCTGCAAAAATTTACGACTCATAGTGCACCCCGCTTACAATGTCCGCATTATAGCAGTTATCTGGAGTAGACGCAATGCTAGGACTGGCTCATACCGGCCTTATTGCGGGCAGCGGCCCGAGCAAGAACCATAGTCAATACCGCCATGACCACCACGAGTAAGACGAAGGCTATCAGCTTGGCAAAACTATTGCTAAACAGGGCAGCGCCACCGAACACAGCGGCAATAATGTAGAAAATGACCACTGCCTGGCGCTGTGACAAGCCCGCGTCCAGCATGAGGTGATGCAGGTGTCCCCTATCCGAACTGAACGGAGAGCGGTGCTGTGACAACCTGCGGATTACTGCCCAGCCCATGTCGAGCAACGGTATACCTAATACTAGTGCGGCTGTAGCCAGCTTGGCTCCCGAATAGATCGCAAGCATTGCCAGAGTGAGTCCCAGAAAATACGCGCCAGAATCACCCATAAACATCTTGGCCGGGTAGAAGTTAGCTGGCAGCCAGCCGACTGCCGCCCCGCAGAGAATAATAGCTAGCAGAGCCACCTCTGGCTGGTGCACCCGGGGGCCCACCGCCAGCAGGAACATGATAAATGCTGCTATAGCCGACACACCACCCGCCAGACCGTCTAGGCCATCCAGAAAGTTGATAGCATTTATCAATGCCACCATCCACAGCAGGCTCAGGATATTGGCAATTGGCGAAATGTGGAAGTGGAGACTCCCCCAGTCCAGCGCAAACCGTCCAATTTGCAGATTGATCACACCCCCAAGCGGATTGGTCAGGCTCGTAATGCCAATGCCGCCCGCCAGCGCCACGCCGGCTGCCACTACCTGCCACCCTAGCTTAGTCCACGGCCCCAGGCTATGAATATCGTCGACTACCCCCACCGTCACCAGTACCACAATGCCGCCCAGCAATCCCAGTAGCTGCCGGCTAGCACCAAGCGCATAGAGCACGGTCAGTATAAATGCACCCGCCATCGCCAGACCACCCAGCCGTACCACGGCTCGCTTATGTATCTTGCGACCGCCCACTGGCTCATCTATGGCCCCTATCCGTCGCGCAAAGCGCTCTACCAGCGGCACCAACAGCATAGAAAGCAGCGCCGCTAGAAGAAATCCAAATCCGTACATCACTGCTTTCTCGACTTGTCCGTTACCCGGAAGTCCAGGTACTTACCAAGCATGAGCCGCGTCTGCGCGTCTATAGCTGGAAAAGCACTGAAGATAATCGCTATCACCGGGAGCAGTAGCCACTGCAGTACCATAAACACGTGCTTACTCCGCTTATACCGGGCAGGGCGGGGCGGGAGCGAGATAAGGCTAATCACCACCGTCGTAAAGATACCAACAAGCGCAAAGTTTAGGATACGGCTGGCAATAATTGGTAGTTGGTGTGCAATCAGCTGGTCGGCAAACCGGCCGTTCAGGTACAGGGGTAACCACGCTACAAAGGTCAGAATTAGTGGCGCTGTCGCCCAACTAAAGTGCCCCTCAAATAGCCGCCACAAGTGTACTAGCTTATCGCTCAGTTTTATCTGCGGGTTCTTCACCGATTGTGACACCACGTAGGTAAAGTCAGATATACCCCAAGCCCAGCGGCGCAGCTGCAGGTACTGGACCTTCAACGTTTGGCGGTAGGTGCTCGCAAGCACAGCGTCTTGGTAGACTGGGATAAAGAGTGGTACTACCTCGTGGTTCCCATCGTAGGCAAAATACGTACGCCAGTATTGGTGCCCATCCTCTACGATAGAGGTCACACTCCAGAAATCGGTGTCTATCAGGGTCTTCAGGCTCTGGGCGTGAGCTGCAAAGTTCCGCAAGCGGTGTGGGCGCATTGCTTCCATGATGATCCAGAAGGAGTTGCCGGTGGCAATCACGCGCATAGGCGCCGGTACGTCCCAAATATTGTTATAGAACATGGGCACCGGCTGGAAGGACTTATAAATACGATTGGGGTTAATAGCGTAGGCGTAAGTGAGATAGGCAAAGTAGCCTGGATCCGCCCTATGATCGCTATCGAATGTTGTAACAATTACATTAATAGGATCGATATTTTTTGTATCAAGGTACTCTACTAGCTTCCTAGCAGCGTGGGAAATATTACCGCCCTTACCACGTACTTCCCCAGGAATACCATCGGGATGCTCAATCGCCATGGCATGGCCAAACAAGTGCCCATATTTCTTAATCAACAGGTCGGCATTGGCCTTGGTACCGGGTCCACCCCGCTCTTCGTAGGCAATAACCAAGATAAGCTGGTTCAGCGGATAAGCCACATCTGCCAGAGCTTGTATTGAGGGTTCTAGAATGTCTATTGTCTCATTATATGTTGCCACTATTACAACGTTGTATAAGTCTTTTGGCGCCAGAATTAGTTTGTCCTTCGCCTTATGATCACGTAGCTCACGAAGGTACAGTACCCGCTTACGATACTTGCTATATATATGGCGCTTAGTCTTGGAGATAGCCAGTCGGCTCGGTATATGGTGGTTGCGTTCCACGAACAGGTCCAGCGCTGCCTGCTCACGCTCAATCGCCGCATCAAGATTGTCTAGATCAGTAAGGCGATCCTGCCAGTTTACCTGTTGGGCATGTCTTAGTCGGGTGTAGCCGAGAATAAGGTAGAAGCTAAGACGAAGCGACTTCACTAGCCATACCAGATCGAAGGCAATAATAAAGTAGGCTACTACAATGGGCTCGAAAATGCTCAGTATGATTGGTGATAACAGAAATACCCAGGTAATGGCTCCTGGTAGTATCTCGAAAAGCCGCTTAAACCAAGCCCTATCTGCCAAGTCGGTATAGCTGGACGTGGGTGCTTTCTCGCTCATTTACAGGTACCTCGCGAAGGCCAGGCTTATGCAGAGGCATAGTAGATTTACCACAAACGTACTCCCCAGAAGAAAAAAGCTGGTAATGCGGCTACGACTAAAGCTCTTCAGCGCCAGCAACGTATTGGCCACCAATATGACAAAACTGAAAATACCAATCTTATAGAGCTCATACCAGGAGCCAAGCACAGAGCCAGAGAGGCTACTGTACTGGACTGGCACCTGGTAGTCGGTGGGGTGGACCTTGGCGGCTAGGATTACAATATTCACCGCTACTAGCACAGTGCTAGAGACAAGCACCCCGAGGGACAGCCGGTCACTAAATAGCCGTTGTTTAAACAGCCTGGTAAACCCTCCGCCTAGATTGTGGCGCCAAGTGGCGAGCGATAAGCGCTTCATGCACTTATTATACCAGAACGGCGCATTCCTGCTGGGTAATGCCAGCGCACCCAGCACCAGTGAGTGCTTTACAGGCCTCAATTGTCAAAATAGGTTACTCGAACAATCCATGTGTTCAGTCTCAACAGGTTTAGCACCGCAGTGTTTCATATAATGGCATCTGACTACGCCGCCCATAATGCCAGAAATATATCTACATATTTTAATCACGTTAATTCCAAAGTCATGAATAAAGCGGTCAAATATCCACAATTCATAAGTCTTACCAAAACAAATGGCTCACCCGGAGGTGAGCCATTTGTTTTGGAGCGGGTAGCGGGAATCGGACCCGCATCTCAACCTTGGGAAGGTCGCGTTCTACCACTAAACTATACCCGCTGGAGCCGATGAGCGGAGTTGAACCGCTGACCTTTGCTTTACGAAAGCACTGCTCTACCAACTGAGCTACATCGGCGGATACGATCGACGACTCTGATTTTACCGCACTATGCATGTTCAATCCAGCTACAGGTAAAACCCCGACTAGGCAAGCGCCCAGTCGGGGTCAAAATTCTACACAATCACCGTACCCGTCAGGATGGCAGCCTTACCGCCGTGTACTCGGGGACCTCGACAGGCTGTCACCGCCAGGTCCTTCAGCCCCTCTCGGGTGCAATAGGCCGTCAGACGCAACTGGTAGTCGGCGTGGCGTTCGGCTTGTGCAGGCGCGGACAGCGTAGTCCAGGCCAGCTCCCGGCCCAGGACTCGAGCTTGAAGCACGTAGTTCCCCTCCTCGGCCTTGGTTGTCGAAGCCTGAAGCGCCTCGTCAAAACCGGGGTCACCGGCGAGCCACACACCCTTCATGCCCGACGCCACCACTCTCTTCAGTACGTGCCCCGAAGGCGAGAGCGCTATCTCACCCACCCCCGGATGCATGAGCCAGGTTGTCGGCAGCGCTTGCCGTACCCGCCCTAGATCACTTTCTGCAATCTGGGTTTCGAGCAACGCCTCAAGTCGCCGATCACCTCCCGGGTTGCTGAGCATGGCGAGTAGTGCCTTGGAACTCAGGAAGTGCTTTGGGGGTACTACGAATTGGATAGCTGATTGGCTGGCCATTTCCCGTAACCACTTAATCAACTCGGGGTTCTTGTTCATTAGTGGCAGATCCATATACCAGCCCGGTAGTGGCTCACCTGTACGGCGCACCACCGCAACACCGTCCCTCACGGCCACCTCTGTCTCGTTTATGACCTTCATGGCAATACCGCAAAGCGCCAATGCTTGCGCCAGAATTCGAAACTCGGGCTCATAGAACCGCTGAGTGTCACCATACAGGAAGGTAATCTCCGTCGTCTTCTGGCTATGCAGGTGGTTGGCCAGATACTCCACTACCCCCGGAAGCTGCCGGCTACTGGGCATTAGGTGGCTTACTAGCTTGCGCCCCAGAACAGAGTACCCGAGGCTCCGTGGATTGGTTGCATCAATTTCGGCAATCTTGTAGCAGCCATGCCGGTCTACCATGAGATCCACCTTGGCGAGCAGGGGGATATTAGCCGGACGCACCGTCGGCAGCTTGTAAGCCGAGCCCTTCGTAAGTGCCCTGTAGAGCTGGCTATAGCCATCGCTTGAGCCGTGCAGCGCCGAATTGGCCGCTATTGCCATAAGTCGGCTTACGCCAAGCAGGCAGTTGTGGACGGACTTGGCCAGAGCATCCAGCTCGCCCACATCGGCAGCGGGCAGTTCGAACGCTTCTGGCGACAGTACGAAGCCGTGGCTATCACGACGGCCCCCATGCCAGAGTCCTGTCTCATAGACAATGGCCTCTAGTTCCTGGTATGTAGTCACTTCTACCCCTTTGGTTGTGGTTTCATGGCGGTTGCCGGCAGCTACTGCAGTAATACTGCCGGCTGGTGGCCATGAAACACAGCGGAGGCCTTAGATTAGGTTTTCAATGTCGGACAGGCTTGTGACCGTATGCGTTGGGCTAAACCCTGGGAGCTCATCGGCAAATCGACCGGCTTTCAGCCAGATAGTCTGCCAACCCGCCTGGTAGCCCAGCCGGACCTCACCCAGCGCGCGGTCACCCACCACATAGCTCTGTGTTAGATTGGGCCGGTACCGTTCGGTAATGCCAGCTATCAGCTGCATCCCCTTACGCTCCACCAGCTGGATCTCCACAAAGTATCTAGCCAGTCCTAGCTCGCGGATTAACTCCGCCCGGCTGGCCACCGCCTGGCTGAGCAAGACTAGCCGGTATCCCCGCTCTGCAGCCAGATCAAGCAGCTGGCGGGCACCAGGAAACAGCTGATGTCCCTCTGGGTCATACAGGGTACGGTTGAAATCAAAAACAATTATCTTTGTTGGTTTACTCTGACTAGGGGTGGTCATGGCGTATTTCCTTATTATTTACTATTACAAAAAAGACCTCTCGCTGCCGAGAGGTCTAGGGGTTTCGAAATTGTCTAGGACGTTACTGCGACAACAACAAACTGGCCTGCCTCTTGGCATGCATAAAGTAGGTAAACCAATGCTTGGGACAGCTTGTTGTAGTAGGACGATTCATGGCAGTCACAATACTATGCCAGTTTTGCCTTGTCAAGCCATAACCGTAACAGGTGGGCTGACAAAAATTCAAAAACCCCGCGGCTAGGGGGCTTTTGACCGTACTTGTGGTTGTGCTGTGTGGCTAGGCTTTACGCTTAACAACAGGCTTTTGGTAACGACGCTCATAGCGATCAGCCAAGAACTCGTACTTGTCCCCGATTGCCAGTTTTGCCTCTTCCAGGCTCATCCAGAAAACTCCAGATGAAGTGTCGTTGGCCATGCCGTGCAGGGCTTTTATTTTGTTCATTCGTGACTGGGCCATTAGTGATGTCCTCGTTACTTAGGCTCACTATACGACCGCAGGCCAGCAGGAACATTAGCCGATATTACAAACTAGGCAACCCAGCCTCAGCTAGTTTTGTAGCTTTGTGCTAATGGTTGAAGGACTAGCTGGGGACTACTCGGAGGAAGAACAGGTAGTAGGCCACGGCTGCCGCAATCAGTGGGATAAGAATGAGCAAAACAATGGCTATAGCTGGGCTCTTCTTGCGTTTGCGGGGGGCAGGAGCTAGCAGAGTTTGCGCATCTTCGGCAGGCATAGCCACTGGCGCTGGGGGCAGCTCTACGCTATCCAGAAACTGGCCGTCGCTGTGTCCGGCACGAGCCTGCTTCAAAGATAGCTTCTCGGCCTTCTTCTCTTGCTTGCGCTGAGCACGCGACGGCTTAGCTGCTACGCGGGCAGGCTCGGAGTACACTGGCTCTGACACGGCCGGTGCTACCGCGGGTACGGGCATAGCAACCGGCATAGCCGGGCGGGCTTTAGCTGACGGACGGACAATAGTGTCCATCGGACGAGCTGGGCGAATGTCGCTCATGCTGCGACGTTGACGTTGTTGCTCCATATAACAAGTATTATAGCATTACCGCAACAGGAGTCTAGGCACAGTGGGCTATGATGCAATAGAAAAGGGTCTCGACACTACGTCGAGACCCTATGGCCAAACAGTTGCAAGGCCATATCAATTCTGGCCAGGAGCTCCAGAATACCAGCCGCTTCACGGGCCCGTGGCCAGAGCTGTATTGTCGAGCTACAATCCCGCTATGAGATCCGCCCTTTTCTGGTCACTTTCTGGCTGCGGTGCCAGCATGAGCATTGCCAGCCTAGATCTCGCTCATTTCCCCGCAACACTTTCTCGAATTGACAATTCCTAGCTGCGCCCCAATAATAGACCCGTCCAGCCATCCAATCTCGAGACCGAGGAGTCATCGTGGGCACACCCAGCAACAAAAGTAAGCAGGCCAAGGCCAAGAGCGCGACGCGCGCTACCCCCAAGCCGGCCAAGCGTCAGACCGGCAAGACGCACGACACCAAGCGCAAGTAGCCACCACATCGCGTGAACCACGCACACTGCCTATCCCATCCGCAGCGTGCGTGGTTCACCGAAACACTCAGCTCACTCCTGCCCGACGTATCCCGCCTACCCTCTCCATCTCATCCACCGCCCAAGCCGCCTGCCCCACCCCGTACTTCACGGGGCTTTTTATTTGGCAAATTAGTACCTGGGGTACAGAATGTCCTGTAGCTAGGCGGCGGCTCCTGAGCCATGAGCCTTTCGATACTCAAGCCAGGTCAGCCAGATAATAAATAGATCAAAAAGTGTCAGGACAAATAGCCCAATAGAGAAGGAATAACCCAAACGATAGACCTGATACAACGTAAAAATACCAATAAAACCCATCATCCACGGGTAGGCCCAGAGCCGGTGTCGCAGGAGCGCAACCACTAGCACCAGCTTAACCACACCGTGCGATAGTAAGTAGGCAAACCCAAACCAATTTGTCCCACTAGCCAAGTGGTGTGCCAAACTAACAATATGCCTCGAAACCCAGTCACGAGAGTCACGCGACAGCTCGTGCTCGGTTACGAACCTTGCGACACTGCTAATAGTACTAGGTGGCAATGCCACGAGCAGCACGGCACCTACGAGCTCCAGCACACCATCAATCCCCTTTAGAATTAGGCTTAGCTCAAATGTATTGTCCAGCAACCGAGTATATTTCATAGTCCTAGTATACCTTGCCTCGACACCCCGATTGTAAAACGGCCCAGAACAATTGTCCTAGGCCGTCTGGCACATCTAATTCAAGTGGTATACCGCCACCCCAGACCTACTGCCGACAGTACTACCGACACCTTGACCGAAGGCAGCGACAGCTTGGCAAACACGAAGCCTAGGATGCCTATCGCAGAGACGCACAGCCCTATGGCACCATCACTCACCTACGGTAGGGGGCAGGCTCACAATCGCGGGCAGCGACAGCACACCCTCTTCATCCATCTTGAGCAAAAACAGGCTGTTGGCAAGCTCGTCGTCCACAGTCTGGTCCGGCCTAAACAGTCGTAAGAACCGAGACGAGTACATGATAAAGGCCACCATGGACACCACAAGGCTACAACTGCTCGCTCGTAGCCCCACGCCAGCTTCAGGATCATCGGCCAGCGCCAGAATGGGACACTGGCAGCCATCCTGGCGCAGGCCCTGTGCCAGTGCACTCATTGCCTCCACAGAGCTGTGCGCAATCACCAGGTTGGGCTTGTGATAAAGCTGGATGTAGCTATTCCGGGCGTCGGTCATGCTGTGGGCGAAGTAGACCGTGGACCCCGCCGGGTGGGCGTTCATTACAACAGAGCGGAGATTGCTTCCGACCTGCCCGTCGAACAAGAGGATGATCATACTGTCAACTTTCTCTCGGTACACGAACACTAGCTGTTATACGCCGTAATCCACCTTCGATCAAGAATTATCCGGTACTAGGACTAATATAAATTGTGTATTCAATGCTTCCCAGGAGAGCCAGCTTTTCATTTCCGCACATTCGTCTATACTCTGTCCCAGCGGCCCTGACCGTTTTTTGTTTCCCGCTCTTTCAGACCACCTGGAGGCTACCATGCCCAAACTCAATCTCACCGGCGTCCACGAAGCCCTGCTCGCACTGCGTAACGAGGAGCTCGAACACTGCGCCGAGAACCATGATCACCACCTGCAGTGGGCTCACCAAGCCATACTCTTCCTGGCTGAGCACTTCCACCTCTCGGCTAGAAGTAGTCCGCAATCGTCCGGCCGCAGTAGTGTCGTGCTCTATGGCCACACAGGCGGCTTCGCAGCCCGCACCCCCACCCACTGGCGTGATAGCGGCCATGAGGAGTTTCTTGGCGTCCTGATCGCGCTAGAGCGCGGGCTGGTCTTCTTCATTCCTTGCCTCCGCGACCACGACCACTATGGTGGTCTCCTGTTCCGAGACGCCGCCAGCCACCGCTGGGTGCACCAGGCCACCTGGAATACCTCCAATGTACTGGTCATCCGTGAGCAAGCCAATGTGGCGCTCATTGAGACCTCCACCGGCCTTGGGCTACCTGGACTCAATACCACGCTCCACATCTCGGAGAATCGCTGGAATGAGCTCTGGCCTTGGCTCAACTACTGGCTCCCTGGCAAGGTCTGGTAGGCCTCTCCTCTCCTCTCCTCTCCCCTCCCGCCCCAGTTCACAGATTCTTTCTGTACCCTGGGGCGGGTTTTTATCAATTGAAAAGCGCCCCATTTTCATGGGGCGCTACCAGAACATCTGGCTTAGTGGCGAGGCTGCTCAAGCATGTAGTGGAACCGGCGCACCGGTCCCCAATCTGCCGCCGGATCGCTCTGGGCCCTCGTCAGCTGGTCTACCACGGGGGCTACTTCTCCCAGAAAATCATCCAGCGACCAGATCAGCAGGCTGCCGAGAGACAGGGTTCTGCAGACCACCTTCGTGCCATCCCGCTTCTTTCCGTCTGTCATGTAGTGCGCCAGACCAACCAGCTCATAGCGCGGTGGCGACACGCCCAGGTTGGTCGGCCCAGACAGCTCGTAGACCGCACCAGGGACCAGCATGGGAATAACTTCATACGCTTCCTCACACTGCGTCAGCTGGTAGGTCAGCCAGGCCTCGCTGGTACCGCTACTGATGGACCGTGGCATCTCTACTCTTCGGAAGTCCTCATCCAGCTGCTGCTGGATCTCCGCTACACAGGCCCTCAAGAGAGGATGCCTGTCTACCTCCGCGTCTTCGTACTGAAAGAGCTCAAACAAATCATCGGGCAGCTCGTCCAGACCAGTCAGGAACTTCACCAACCGGATGGTATCGTTGTACGCCGACTCTGGCGGTGTGAACTTGTACAGCAGACCCAGAACAGCTCGCGCCGGCACCTGGGTTGAGAATTTTGCCGTCTCGGCATCTGAAAGCATGGTGCTCTCCTTGGGTACGGCTAGTGAGGCGCACCAGCAAACGCATTTGAACTGATATATGGTGCAACGGCACACCGAGAATTGCAAGCGTAAGGGCTTCTGTCGACACCCCTCATCGGTGCCGCTACATAAGAAAGCCCCCAAGCGGGAGCTTTCGCTCTTACTAGGGGGCTGGGTAGATTCCGGGCAGGGTCCAGGGCTGGCCATGCCGCGTTTGGACAAAGCCACTCCTAAGCAAGCCGCGCACCAGTGCACTGGGGTGGTCTGTATCCAGATGTGACTGGAACGCTGCAGCGTCCCCCGTAGGTAACTGCGTGTCGCAGCCACCACACTTCATTGTCTGAGGCAGTTCGGACATCATGCCGCTGTCACCGCCTCACACTGCAGCTGGTCCAGGAATGCCCGAAGTCGCTCTAGACTCACTTTGGAGAAGTTCCGTAGATCTAGCTCGCTCAATGCTTTAGTTGCAGGCACGCTGTAGCGCCAGCAGTAACGGTAAGCCCAGTCGTATACCCAGCCTTCTGGCTGCGACCTACCAGCGGATTTATGCCCATGGCACCGACATACTCCGTGCCACTGTTTGCACTGCCCACACATCGCCAACCGCGCAGTGGGTACCACTAGAAGGTTGGAGAGGATGCGGCGTGCTTGGTCCAGTGCCTGGCTACGATTGCTGCCCTGTGACTGAAAGTAGGAGCACAGGTCTACGTGGTCGAAGAATTGGGTTTCTGGAACCGTCGGTAGGGCCTCCAGAACTGCCACGTCCGGCGAGTCACGCAACGCGCGCAACAGATCAGTCAGTGCCTCACGTACGGCCATGGGCGTATCTGCACCGATCTTGATCGATAGTGCTACTTCTGCGGGTACATTCATTAGTTTCGCCTCCACGGGTCTCAGATGAATAATATACCATACAACTTCTCTGTCCAGACTACAAGCAATAGCGTCTTCACCCGCCCCAAAAGAAGAGCCCCCAAACAGAAGCTCTTGCTCATGCTTGGGGGCTAGTCGGACGCCCAGTCGTCATGGACGCTACCGTCGGGCAGACGGGTAAATCCATTCTCGCTCAGACGCCGCTCTATGACTTCCGGATGGCACGCTTCCATATGCGCCTTTTGCGCAGCTAAATCAAGGGCGGTTACCACGTCTTCACAGTATGGGCACGGCTCGGTCCCCGAATCAACTGGGACCGGTACTGTTGTGCCACTTCTCGGGGTACGCCCCCCAACCCTGCGCATCAGTCGTCCAATCCAAACAATGGCATGGGGCGCATCACGTGATGCCCCACGGGTTTGGCCGGCAGCTTGCTACCGCAGCAAGGGCACCACAGCTCGCGCACGTATGGATTGTGCACATCGTGCGCACCGCGGAGTTTTCTTTCATCCACCACGAACCGCACACTGCAGCTCCCACACTCAACGGGGAACCCAACACTCACCCCACCGGTGCCCGTCAATGGGCCCATTCGTTGCTGCGCAGTGCCCAGCTGGTGATGATCGGCCATAGTGGCCTCCTGTCTCGATGGTAAGGAACGAGCCTATAGTGACATAGTTGTCGGCCTACGCCAAGCATAACCAGCAGCCAATCTTGACTTCCATCACCTCACGGGCTATACCTATCACAAGGCAAACGCGCCCCAAGCCCCAAGGAGGCCATTTACAACACAGATCTAATTCTCGGATACGAAACCTGCCGCAGTTGCGGTTGGCGACACACCTTTCCGGCCGACAATCCCCAGCTACCCCGGCTAGTTTCGGGGTTGGGAAAGGATAGTCGGCTCTGCCCTATCTGCTTCAGCCACGAGGTCAATCGAATGACTTTGGCCACACCGGTACCCTACGACAGCTTGTTCGACGACGGCGTAGACAAGCCGAAAGAGCCCGCCCTTGGCAGCCTCACCCCGCGCGAGCACCTGCGGGCCTTCCTGCGGTGGTGGAGCCCGGTGCTACCGGACACCCGCGAGTACCTGGCGTTTATCACCGTGGCCTACTCAGTAATCGCCGTGGTAGCTGCAGTGCTTCAGAGCTGGGACACAGTCTGGGCGCTCTGGTCGCTGTACTGGCTTGGATTCCGGGTCTACCTGGCCTGGCGACTAGTAATGAACCTGACCGTGCTCGCGCTTGGCAGGCTCCTCGGCGGCAAGTCAGACCACGCCGTCCGGCGGGCAGCCTGGCAAGCCTCCGCCAGGGAACCGCTCTTCCCCTTCTTCTGGAAGGACCAGGCCAGACGGCAACGCTGTCGACGCGGCGCCAAGTGGCTCAGAACCCAGGGCTGGTCCCGTCGCCGAGCCCGCCGGGCCGCCCGTGGCTACTAGCAGGCCAAACCCCCGTAGTGCATCGAATCCACGATCTGCTACGGGGGTTTCTCATCCTCATAACCAAAACGCCCCATCGTATGATGGGGCGTTTTCGCATAATCAGGCCAGACTACATAGGTAGGGCTTCATAGACGCGCACGGTACCGCCACTCACTACCACGGGGCAGGTCTTGGCCATGGCCGTGGCCTCGTCCATACTATCTGCCTTCACTATAGTGTAGCCGGTGCAAGGCCAGTTCTCGATGGTGCTCACGCCAGATGGCTCTACCGCCTGGCCACCGTCTGCAAATGGATTACCCCCATCCATAATCTTGTCACCCATTGCGCCAAACCAGGCATTCCAGGCTGGCATTGAATCCTCTTTGGACATATTCTTGGTGTCGTAATATTCGAAAACGTATTTTCCCATGTGTTACTCCTTACTCTTTCGAGCTGTTATTGTAATTAATACACTAATCATACTGGTCCGTTAGCTAGGACTAGAGAGGCTAGCTACGTAGTTCTCTAGTGTGGCTTGGTCGCTCCCCCACTCGGTTCGGTACTGCATGGCCCACTCCCACACCAGGCCCAACGAACGCCGATTGAGTGCCACGAAGGTGGTACGACCAGCTTTCTTACGCTGCACCAGCTGGGCTGCCTCTAGGATAGCCATATGCTTATGCATTGCCGGTAGCGACAGCCCTTGGTCACGCGCCAGTTGGCTCACCGTTGCGGGTTGCAGCGCCAGCATATGCACCATCCCCCGGCGCTTGCCGTGTGACAGCGCCAGGAAGAGGGCATCGAGCGTTGGTTGTGGGGTGTTGTCTTGCATACTTAACCTTAGGGTTAAGTTTATTCCTAGCTATTTCTGGCGTCAAGCCCCAAAGCAAAATCCCCGAACTAAGGCATGTCTCATTCCGAGGGATCAGTTACTTCAAGCTGGACACATCATACGGATAACGGCCCGGGGAGAAATCTCCCCGGGCCGCATACGTACAATTATCTTAAGATCATGTCACTCACACCGTGGTCTCGGCCAGAACCAGCTCGATCGGGCTGGCCTTGTAGCCAGGAATCACCTGGACGCCGGTGGGAGTCACGGTCATGTGGGACTTGGTGGGCATGACCATGGAGTGGTCGAACAGATCCCTCTCGATCAGCGCTTGACGCAGTAAGCCCTTGGGGCTGTAATCGACACCCAGGTCCACGTATGGCACGAAATCAAGGTTGTGATTGTTGTACGCCTTTGTCAGTCGCAATAGCTCCCGGCTAATGGACGTGGCAAGCCACAATTCGAAGCTGTCGATCTGGTCTTTGGTGGGTGCGTTGCCACGGCCCGCATGTGCCACGGCCCCCATTGCGGTGATAAAGCCCCCAGTCGGAGAGCTGTCATCCACCTGGAAGCGGTTATATCCCTGCCGCAGGTGGTCTGCCCACCACCGCGCTGCTGCTGCCGCGCTGGGTAGAATGGGGGTAGGGCGTTTCTTGAACCATGCCACAGGACTCTCCTCCCTAATTCGCCGCGGTTTGTTCCGGACGAGGTACTTCTGGATAGAATGAGGCTTATTTAAGCACTAAAATGCGCCTGTGTCCATAGCCGCATGAGGTTACTCTCGATTAAAAAAGTATTTATGCTACTAAAAGCCATCTATGAAATGCTTTTTTGGCACACTGGACGCCCATACAGAAAGCGCCCATTCCCGGCTGTAAGCAGCCGGGACTAGCCCAAACTACCGGAGTGGCTATGCCCGAGTAATGTATGGCATGTTACAGGCTTTTTCTATGCGTGCCACGCTTTCCGATAGCACGCGCCATCTTCCAGTGTATGAGACGGTCCAATGTGGCGCCTGGCGTGACCACACGAGATAACTCACGATATACCTCCGCCTTGCGCTCATTTGTCCAGCTGGAGAAATCCGCTGGCTTTGTCACGAGGAGTGTCGGGAAAAGCACGCCGGCATGCCTTTCCGTATGGGCAATATCCGAATCGACACGGGAAAGTGGCTTGGCTGGGAAGATTGCCGCCTCGCCCCCAGGCTTCAGCACCCGTAAGGTCTCAGCAAATGCCTCGGCGCCCTTATCTCGGCCGAGATAGTACATCATATTATGGCTCACCACTCTGTCAAAGACGTCATTGGCAAACGGCATGCGTGTAGCGTCACCGGTAATAGCAATCGCCTCACCATCTGGTGGATGGTCCAGATAATCGCGGTCGAAGCGCACCACAGTCGCCCGATGACTAGTCAACTCCTCCAGCTCGTCGGCCATCGTTGCATCGCCCGCCCCCAGATCAAGAATGAGCTCGTCGCGAGTACCCAGCTCTTGACCAAAAACAGTTCGGTACTGCTCTAGTGTCCTGTCGGTACGCAGCGTTTGATCAGGCTTATGCGGTTCAGCTACGCCAAGCTCAGCGTATTCATTCTGCCCGCTTTGCCAATCGCCAGGAGTTGATTTTTCTGGTCTCTCGCCCACCTGCGCCCCATCGTTATACTTAACCAAATTATACCAGCTTGTCGCCGTCAGAGGTGAGCAACGCATTTGAAAAAGGCGCCACTTACGTGGCGCCTTACTTATGCAGTCTGTAGGAGATCTTGGAAGAACCCCACCATAGTTCGGCGGTACAGCAGCAGAGCTGTCACAATGCTTTGCGAGTGGTTCACTCCCACCACCCGGTGCTCTTTGGCGCCCCGGAGCGTCATGGTCGCAAGCGGCACAATGCCGTCACGCAGCGGCTTCATTATGAGCACTCGCCGGCGTTGCTCCACCGTCAGTTTCTCTTGGGTCACCTCGCAGGCTAGCACCGAGTCGTGGTAGGCCGGGACAGCCCAGGCACGGCGCGTCAGGGACGCCGGCGGCGCAAGCCCAAAGCGCAGGGTGCCACACAGGTTGGCCATACCGAGGAGTCGGGGGCGGAGGGTGTAAGCGTTGAGCGCTAGGCTAGCCCCGGCACTAATGCCCACAATCGCCACCGGATCGCCAGTCGCCAGTAGCTCATCCACCAGCTCCAGCAACGTGGCCAGCTTGCGTTTGTAGGAGGCACCATTGCGCCAACCTACCGGCAACGGATAGATCTGAACCTGGTCGCTATTCCAGATGCGGGACACCAGACCAAGAATGTTGTACTTGCCATCATCAAGACCAGGAACTACCACAATACGAAGCGTTTGGTTCGGCATTGGGCAAGGATACCAGAGAAAGATGGCTCTGCAAAGGCCAATGCCTAGAAGAACCACCAGCAGTACGACGCACTTTTCTACGCCTGAGCCCAAGCCAGGCTCGCTGCTTTCCTCCTCATAGCGTTCCGTACTACACTATGCTTATATGAACAAACCCCACCTCAAGCTCAGAGCCTACCTAGTACTATCAGCCCTTGCCATCATCTTGTCAGCAATCAATCTATACCTAGCCAAAACTTGGGACGTATTTGGTTCCCCGGCGCTCTTCGCTATGGCTATCCTCCTCCAGCTCATCCTCGCACTCACCTTCATTCACAGCCTGGTCGTCATACTGTGGAAACCACTGCAAATAGTCGGCTCCATTCTGGTTTCTGCCTGGGACGGCATCCAAAAGAATAGTTACATCCGCACCATACTGCGCAGTAAATCGCCAGTGGTTAGCTGGCTCCGTCGGCGGTTCGACATTGCCTCCCCCACTGGCCCCGGCTTAACCGTAGCTATCGCTATCGCCCTGGCCTGGCTTATGGGCTTTGCTGGCATTACCCGGCAGGTGCTTCTCAAAGAGGTACTCACTCGCATCGACACCCGGGTGATCAACCTAGTACCCAGCACCCGGCCGTCCGCGCAAACCAGCTTTTTTAGCATTATTACGTTCCTAGCGAATTGGCAAACCATGATAGTACTCACTGCGCTTTTCGGGTGGGTACTGTGGCGATGTGGCCAGAAATACCTGGCTGCCCTGTTGCCCGCGGTGTTTGTCGCCGAGGAACTCATAGCCACTCTATTGAAGCACCTGGTTGGCCGTACTCGGCCTGAAAATTATCTAAGCCTCATCCACGAGAGCAGTGCCAGCTTCCCCAGCGGCCACGCGCTCCGCGCCACGCTCCTCTATGGGCTGTTGGCCTATTTTCTTTACAAGTCGCTTCAATCCACGCTGGCCCGGCTTGTTATTGCTGCGACGTACCTTACCGTGGTCTTTCTCGTTGGCCTGAGTCGTATCTACCTAGGCGTCCACTACCCGAGTGACGTTTTGGCGAGTGTGCTTTTTGGTGGCTTCCTACTTACGATTATTATTGCTTGCCTGGAGCTCTCTGCCCGCTACCAGCTATGGGGGCAGCGTACAGCAATAGTGCCAGCGCGAAAGCTGCTCTTTGTGCCTCTCGCGATCGCGGTATTTAGCATTATCCTCGCGCCAATATTTATCCGACCCACTGTATCTCTTGCCACGCCAGGCTACAGGATGCTGGCAGCGCTCAACGAGCAAACCACCAGCCAGCTGCCGCTGTACAGTGAGACCCTGACTGGCGCGCATATGGAGCCTATTGGATTCATCTACGTGGGCTACGAGGACCAGATAAAACAGCGCTACGAACAGGCTGGCTGGACCAAGGCCGACCCCTCGACGCTCTTTAATACCCTTCGGGCTGTAGCTGTTGGCTTCCAGGGTGGCCAGTACCTATCGGCCCCCGTCACGCCCTCCTACTTACTAGCCAAGCCTCAGGACCTGGCATTTGAGAAACCCACGGCCAGCAATACCCTCCGCCAGCGTCACCACACCCGGATTTGGCGGACAGATTTTGCCCTGCCCGATGGTCGGCCTATCTGGGTTGCCACCGCCAGCTTCGATGAAGGTATAGAGTTTGCCGGGCCAGCTAGGCTCCCCACGCACCACATTGACCCCAATGTTGACGCTGAGCGTAGCTACATTGCTGGCTCCCTGGGCGCACAGGACTCAGAGTTCTTGCAAGTCGTGGCCCCCGAGCTAGGCCAGAATGCCAGTGGAGACCGGTTCTTTACCGACGGTCGTGCCGTGGTAGTTAGGCTCTAACTAGGCTCCGAGAACGCCGCCCGGCCGCGACAAGCCTTCCGTCCTGGTTAACCAGATAGCGGACTCCACCAAACCGGCCTCGCCTGTTCTCATCCGATTCGAGTTACAAAGAAAAGACCACCACGCTGGTGACGGACTTTTGTGGGCGGGCTCGAGCGCATTAAGGTAGAACTATTTCTCAGCTCAACCTATAATTTCACGGGTTTGTGAGCTTGGGTTGGCTCTGCTTGGCGGGGAGCTTCCCGGCCATAACTACCGCATAGAACAACCGAATGGTGGCATAGAGGGCAGCAATGGCGGCGAGCCAGGCAAGCACCATAGACATACCGATCAAAGCTGTGCTGTCTGTGCTATAGAACCCAAAGAGTAGCACCTCACTGGTGTCCCCTACCCCAGGTGTAAAGACGTAGAGAGCCAGGAGAGCCCCGATCTGGATATTGCGCATCTTGATCAGTTGAGCTGGGTCGGCCAGGCGGCTCTGGTAGCGAAACGATAGCCCCTGGAGCGTGAGTGTCAGCGGAAAGGCTATGACGGCCAAGGGTATCATGTAGAATATGAACCAGCCCTTGGTTAATGACTCGTAGGCGCAGACGAGGATAGCAAGGATAACGAATATCATAGCCACAATATAGTGCGTATTCAGCATAAGTGCAATCACACTCGGCGAATTGAAATGCCCATCGTGGGGTGAGGAATTTCCTGTGGCAGGAGCTGGTAACGATTTTCGAAGTATTGTTAGGCCATAAAAGTGAAAACCCCGCCGGAGCGAGGCTTACACCATTACTAGTGTTGCTGCGCCCCATGCGGGGTTGTTATGGCTATTTGACCACGAGGTAGGGCATGCCGCCAGGTAGGGCGCCCCACATGTCACGAGGAAGCTGGTACTCGACCTTGCCAATTGCGATGCCAAGCAGGAAGAGCTGCTCCATGCGACGGTGCAGGCCCGTCCACAGGTTGCCATGCTTGTCCTCGCATGCGTTAAGGAACGACCAGCCACCACCACCGGATGCCTGGAATTGATCCGGCAGTTCGTCCAAGAGAGCCTCAATCTCGGCCTTATGAGTTTCGATTCGACCGGGGTTGAACCCGACCGTCATGGTGATGCCTTCGGCCAACACGTGGTTGCTGCTGACCTCGCCATCCTTAAAAAGGCAGTCGAGAAAGATGCTCTCGACCACGCTTTGGTCCAGTGAGAGTGTTGTCATGATGCTCCTCAAGGGTCGTGGGGATTCCCCCAATCGCTAATCCTTTAGAATTAGTTATAATATATAATCATATATTACCCTATATGTCAATATTTCTCGTTTAGTGTGAGTCGTTATCCCAAGAAAAAAGCGCCACTTGCGTGACGCTCTTTTCTTGGCGGGAGCTGGTTAACGATTTTCGAACTATAACGGCGTTGTAGCGTTAATTATCGTGCTGGCAAGGCTGCATATGAACTGTGTATCGGTGTTCCGCAATATGGGTCTCGATATACCCAATGCTACTCATACTTTAGCGTAGCGCCAGCATAGCAATGGCCATCAGGGCCATACCGGCGTCCTCGACAAGGCTGACAGTGCTAAGTGGCAGCTTGATGATGTTACCGAGACAAGCGCAGTGGATACCACTGCGCTTTCTTATTTCACCGTACACCCCGACTGAGCTGACAGCCATAATGAGCAGCGTCACCACATCCCGACCTGTGCTACCCAAGTCGAAAACATACAGTAACCCCAGTGATAGTTCGATGAAAGGATAAAGCTTGGCATACAGCGATGACCGCCTGGCGACAACGTCGTAGCCAGCAAACATCTCGACGAACATGGCATAGCCCAGAAACTTGAAAGCGGCAAAAACCAGGAAGAATACACCCATGAACCAGCGCATAAACCCGCTGAAGGTCTGTGGGCCGAAATAGTTAGTGAGCAGGAGAGATGCGCTCGTAATGCCGAGTAGCACCAGGATGAACTTGGCTATCTCTTTTGGCGAGTGCTCGCTCGCAACCATGTTGTGATGTGCGTGCTCCATACTTCTATCGTAGCAGAGTCGTCAAGACAGTTAGGACCAGGGGAGAACAACAAAGAGGCTTCGTAAAACCCCAATTACTGGTTGGCGGGGTTGACCGGGTAGCGGACTGCGTCCTTCTCCGCTCGGTTGTACTCGGAATACATTCCTGCGTGCCACCTCGCTACGCCGAACCGGCCTCGCCGGTTCTCAAATCTGTGAATCTAGCCATGAAAAAAGCGCCACTTTCGTGACGCTCTTTTCATGGCGGGGTTGACCGGATTCGAACCGGCGATCTTCTCCGTGACAGGGAGACATGTTAGGCCTCTACACCACAACCCCAAATTGTCGACTCGCTATTGTATGAGATCTGGATAGATGCCAATAGTAGCGTAAATAACTGGCCTATCCTAGCAGAAAACGCGCTCTGCTTCAAGGCACCCGATCGTAATTGTAAACGGCCAGGCAAATACCTGGCCGTTATGGCTGTTCTAGTTCTAGGAAGTGGTAGCGGGGAATGTCACCTGCAGGCGCTCGGAAATGACCTCGGCCAGTGCTTCTTGGAGCGCCTCCAAATCCAGGTTGTCATCCTCGTAGATAGCCGTAGCCAAAGCCGTTATGAACTCGCTACGAAAGTCCGCGTCATCTGTCAGCTTGGCAATCAGCAGGGGTGCCAGCAACGTGGCTACCGCATCATCATCCATTTGCTCGTAGATGCCATCTGCCAGTTCCGTGCCGGCGTAGTGCTCCATCAGCGCCGGCTTCACCTCGTCGCGCAGGAACTGGTCCAGTCTCGGCTTCACCTCGGCCACCAGCTGGTCAATGGCTGGCTGCATATTGGTGCCGTAGTCGTCCCGGTGGTTCGCTACTCGCTTTAGCCTGGCCACCTCGGCCTTCAAGCTGTCCAGCTGTGTACTCAACGTAGCGATTCGTCGCTCTTGGGCTGCTACCGTCTTACCCAGCATATGGGCCTCCTTCGGTCTCGGACTGAGGGCATATCATACAATGATATTCCAGATCACTCAAGCAGTAGCGCTATGGCTGCTTCGGGTGAAAGCTACTTGGTACACTCTCGCGCCCGTACTTCAGGGTGGTCGCCATCCAGATGAGCTCGGTATAGGACTTCCCCACCAGCTCGCGGTATATCTCATCAAGCAGCTTGCCCTCACTATCAAATACCTTGCCTACGTTCGGAAACTGCACATCGGTAAAGGTCGAAACGAGCCCCAGTTCTCGCACCGTGGTAGCAAGCGCCTCGATAGCTCGTATACCGCCCCAGCGGCCGCTGGAGACGCTCGCAAAGGCCACCGGCTTATGGATATAGTTGGCCAGCTCACTGTCCAGCATGCGCTTCAGGCTGCCGGGAAAGCTATGGTTGTACTCTGGAGTCACAATAAAGAATGCGTCGGCCCAGACAGTAATCTCAGTGTACCTGGCGTCTTTGCCCTCCGGGTCGTTGCCATCACCGGGAAATGTAAACATGGTGGGGTCTACCAGCCGTACTTCCACACCCGGTAGCGCCTTGCCTACCTCCTCAATCAGCAGTGCCGCGTGCAGACTCTGGCGCTGCGGGCGGGTGGTTCCTTCTAGTATGGCAATGTGCAGTGGCTCCATTTTCCCTCCAAGCGCGTTATTACCCCCATTCTACGGGTATGCCAGGGCAATGTAAAAGCGGCACCAGAAGTGCCGCCTGCATTTCCAGATCAAAACAGACTTATCCCCCTATTTTTCGCATATGCGAAAACCTGTGTATTTCTTTGTGCCTATGCTTGCAATGCCTGGGAGCAGCAGCTAGAATGGCCCATCACCTCACTTCGAGACCAACACCTATGAAAAACTTTTGGTACCACCACCGACAGCTCTATACGCGCACACTTTGGGGGCTTGTTCTGGTCACCACTACGCTGGGTGCCCTTAACGTCCACGCCGACGCGCCAGACCGGGCCACATCACCGGCCGTTATTACCGCTGCCAAGCCAAAAACTGCTGCGGCAACGCCCGTTAGCAGTACACCTAGCATTATTGCAAACTCAGCCTCACTGCCACCCTACGGGCCGGTCGGTACCGGCAATGTCCAGGGTATTGCTCAGAGTATGAGCGCCGCTCGTTTTGGCGCCCAGCACTGGCCCGCCCTCTACGCCATGTGGCAGCGCGAATCTGGCTGGAACCCCGCAGCCCGCAATCGTAGTTCTGGAGCCTGCGGTATACCCCAGGCCCTGCCGTGTAGCAAGATCGGCGACATGACCCCAGCTGGCCAGATCACTTGGGGGCTGGGCTACATTGCCAGTCGCTACGGCAACCCCACCAATGCCTGGCACTTCTGGCAGATCCACCACTGGTATTAGCGCCTAGGCCCCAAACCGCGGCAGGCTCACCGTAAAGCTGGTCCCCTTGCCCTTGGCGCTCTCCAGCGTAATAGTCCCACCCATTTGCTCAATGTACTGCCGGATAATCCATAGTCCCAGACCGGTACCTGGTATCTCGCGCGTCTCCGCATTACGTGCCCGGTAGAAGCGCTCGAATAGCCTGGTTTGCTCCTCTGGCGTCATACCAATGCCCGTATCCGTCACCTTGGTGCACACCATGCCACCATCTATGCTGTGTGCAATGGTCACACTGCCCTTCAGACTGTACTTCACGGCATTGTCTATCAGATTGGCCATGACCTCACCGACGCGGTCTGGGTCGGCCTTCACGCTCGGTAGATCGGCCGGAGGGGTGTACCGCACGGTCATCTTCTTGGCCTTTGCCTTCACGCTGTAGTCCGTCACCAGCGGCGCAATCAGCGTCGGTAACTTCACCTCGCGCAGGTCGTAGACCGTGCGCCCCTGCTGTAAGCGAGACACATTGAGCAGATCAGTCACTAGACGATTCAGCCGCTCGGCGTGGTCGTAGGCCACCTGGAGCGTCTCGCGACCCAGCTGGTCTACAGTGCCAGCATCGCCCTCCATAACCATGCTTATATAGCCCTTAATCACCGACATAGGCGACTTCAGCTCATGGGTGGCAATGCTAATAAAGTCGTCCTTCAACTGGTCTAGCTCCTTCTGACGACGGAACAGATCGGCGTAGCCGGCAAACCGCAGGTGGTTCAGAAGCAGCGCCACCATAATGAGTACAAATACCACCAGGAGCACCATGCTAATCCGCAGCGTGCGGGTCTCGGCCGCTTCCACAGCCGCTGCCGATACCGTTACACTTGCGAGCAGAGTGTAGCGGCCATCCGGGCCCGTTATGGGGGTAACAACACGCCAGGCCCGGCTTCCGCGCTCTGCCAGGTCGATCAGTGCGGCTACCGGCTGCTTCTGCTCCCAGGCAGAGCGAGCAAGTACATTATCGGCAGCACTACCTACCTCGCTCGCAGTCGAGCTGGCCAGTATGGTATAGCCGGTGGCACTAGGCTGGATCAGCGCCGCTTCAATAATATCGGCTTCCGATCGAGGCAGGTTCTCGGCCGCTGCCTGCAGGATAGTCCGCTGGCTAGCAGCTGGTACGGTGCTATCCGTCACCGCCTGGGTTAGGGCACTAAGGGCCTCAGCTGTCACATTGGCCTTACGCCGCAGCTCAGTGTCTAGATTAGACTTGCTCTGCACAAGCAGCCAGACCGTGTTAGCTACCAGGAGCGCCGGTATGACTGTAATGACAATGAGGGCGTAGATAAACTGCGTCCGCTGGCTGGAGCCGCCACCTGCAGCACTCATACGCATCCAGTTGGGGGGTTCGGCGGCGGTGTACCCGGAGCGGCGTCAGTAGGAGCTGGTGTACTTGGTAGCGTCAGACCAAGACCTTGCGAGCTGCTGCTTATAGGCATGGCCGGCGTCAGCAGCCGCAGGTGGCGCACCCGGATAATAGTACCCGCTGCAGCTAGCACCAGCAGTACCCCGACCAGAATAAATGCCCACAGCTGGGTATTGGCGTCTTGGAGCAGCGTCAGACTATTACCCTGCGGATTCTGCTCGGAGCTAGCGGCCTTGGCCACACTAATAAATGCGGGCTGGCTGCGGACAAATGTCTTATCTGTGGCTTGCTTGGTTACATATATCTCATGCTTACCGGGTTCCAGGGGGTTCTCTAGCGTGTATTTCCAGTCACCATTACCATCAGCCTTAGCCTTCAGTACCATCGGCTCCGAGTAGATCCAGACGTAGACCTCCTCATTGGGCGCCGCTTTCCCGCTTAGCTCAATCACCTCTTTGCTGCCATTCTTGCCATCAGCGGTCTTGGAGCGCTTCACCTGGACTGTCCCCAGATCTGCCGTAAGCGCTACAGGCAGCGCCTTCACAGTACCAGGATCAACCGGAGCAAAGGATGATGGAATGCTCTTATTAGATGCGAAGCAATCGGCAATCAGCAGTCTTTGCTCCAGCGTCATCCCCTGCCTACCGGACTTCACGGCTTCCCAGACTGTGGTACCCAGCTTAGCCTTAATACAGTCCGCCGCTTGCTGCTCTACCCAGCCCGCAGGTATAGGGGTAATCGGCAGGGGCGTCGTACCCCCTGGGGTACTGCTCCCACCGGATGACGGCGGTCCAGGCACCGGAGCAGTCGGCGTTGCGCTAGGCCCGGTCGGGCTTGGCGTCTCGCCCGTAGCGGTCACCTGGACCGGGATAGACAGAGTGGCGCTCAGGCCCTGGAAAGTAGCCTTCACCATCACTTGGCCAGAGCCAGCGAGGGGTCCGGAGAAGTAGTCCATCGCCGGACCTGTACCCGTACCGCCAATGGTTCCAAGTGTGGTAGACCACTGCACACTCGCTGCGCTCGTGGCATCGGTGCTGGCGCCACCCGCTACCACGGCCGTTACCTTTACCTGCATTTGGACATGGTAATTGGTGGGACCACTCCAGCTTACCGGCGTAGCATGCAGCGTAATACCCTGAAGCGTGTTCGTCGGGCTAGTCTGGTTATGAATAGTCACCACAACCGGATCGGTCTGACAGCTCGTACCCGTATTTGAGCCACCGCTCGTAGTCGGGAATAGACCCGTAGCAGTAACCTGGTAGTTACCGTCGGACAGAGCCGTTGACGGCCAATCGGCCCGCCAATGCATGGGGTCCACTACCAGGGCACCGACAGTTATTTGCGCAGAACCGCTCGTGGCAACAAGCCGGAATGTCATATTCGTCGCCGGACTAGATCCCTGCGCCATCAGTGGCACCACACCCTGTAGGGTCTGGTTCGGCGTAGGTGCAATCATCATGAACCCATACGTCACACTACATGCCGAGGCCTGGGTAGTTGCCGGCTTGAAGATAACCGGTAAGGCGGCCACAAGGCCTGCGGCAATCAGGGCGAATCCAGATAGGTGTAGGGCCAGGCGTTTCTTACTCATCAAGCATAAGCGTAACAGATCGTCCCCCAGGGTCAAGCTGTCCTAGACGCATTAAACCCCGCATTTAGCGGGGTTTAATACAGTTCCTACTTAGGGCTCAACGCTTAGTTGTGCAAGTAGGTCGTAATCTTGGTCTTAGCTACCTGACCAGCTAGGTACTGGTCAAAGTCTGGGGTCTTGATCAGGATATGAGCCACGTGTACAGTGTCATCCTTCTTCTCAATCACTTTGATAATGTGGTAGCCGTACTTGGTCTTCACTAGGTCGGACACTTGTCCGGGCTGTAGAGCGAACATGGCAGTCTCGAACTCTGGTACAGTCTGGCCCTTTGGCAAGAAACCTAGGTCGCCACCGTTTGCAGCGCTAGAGTCCTCTGAGTACTGCTTGGCCAGGTCGCCGAAGTCACCACCGGCTTTCACCTTGTCGAGCACGTCCTTGGCCTTGGCCTTATACTGAGCGTTCAGGGTCTCGTCTGAACCAATTTTCTCCTGTAGCTTCTGCTTAGCCAGCTGAAACTTCACTTTCAACTTCAGGTCGTCGAGCGTCCAACCATAGTACTTGGCCAGTACGTCCTTCACCTTATCGGCACCACCAGCCGAGTCAGTAATTTGCTTGATCTGGTCGTTAATGTCTTTCTGGCTGACAGTAATCTTGTTCTTGGCAATCAGCTGACGGGCTACTTCGTCATTCTTCAGCTGATCAATGACCTTGGACTTCACTTCCTTCAGCTTCTCTTTGCCATCGGCAGTCTTGAAGTCAATCGTGGTCTTGCCGTCTTGGCCGGGCTGGTTCTCGTAGTAGTGCTTCACGGAAGCAACTTCGAATAGGTACTCACGGTAGGTTACAAACCCATTACCCACTTTCATAATTGGGTACGGTACCACTCGTGCCACCGCGTACACCATGGGGCTGTCACTCTTGTACTTATAGATAAGTACCCCGAAGATACCAATGAATACCAGGACGCCTACGGCTACAGCTACTAGCGCCAGGTACAGGTTCTTACGGCGCTCGGCCAGGGTGAGCGGGCTAGCGTCCCCTCTCGACTTGCGCGAGAAACGCGCCAGGCGCCTTGGTTTGGCGGATTTTTTGTCAGACTTTTCAGTTTTACTCGTTTCAGAGTCCGCCGAGGTCTTTACCTCTACCGACTTTTCATCTTCGGCCAAAATACACTCCTTTCACAAATGCCGCCTAGCTGGCAGACGACTAACCTCACACGTGACTGTGTTAGAAGTATGGTAGCACTAAAGTCCGGGAGGCGCTACCTGGGAAGAATCCCGCACAATGGCCACTAATTGGCCGTGGACTAGTTCGGGGCGGTAGATCATGCGCATGACTACATCGCCTACATATGTCTGCGCAGTAATGTCGCCAAACTGGAATATAACTGCCTGAAAACCCCGTATATGGTAGTTCACGTTCTGCAGTATCTCGTAGCTATACTCGCTAAATTTACGGTTAAAGAAGCCGCGCTGCTTTATCTCTATCAGCCGTTCCGTAGTGGCAATGTAGACGCTAAAATACCAGCTAAACCAGCGATGGAACCAGTAACAGACCACAAATGCTAGGGTAATCCATAGCGGCGTCCAGGCCCAGTCGGCTAGCGGCCAGAACAATGGTGGCATGAGCGCGGCTAGTATGAGTAATAGACCAATGATCAATTGCGCTCGCATGACCAGTGGATGCTGATGAAATACCAGCTTCACCTCTTCCCCCTCGTGCTGCCCAGGAAACTGGGGTTTAAATGGTTTAGCCGATTCGTTTTTTGCTTTCCTAGCCATGGCCGTATTTTATCATAAGGAGTATCTCCAGGGCAGGGCTGGAAGCTGCTGATACCGCTTGACCTTGAAATCAATCAGGCTACAGGGTATAACTGCTGTGCCAAACCGCCACACATAGCGTGGCATAGTCCAAGGAGCACACTGACATGACCGAGACCACCGCACCCCACCCAGCTGTTGAACCGCATCGCGTGTACGACTACGACATGACGCCTCTAGGAGACTGGGGCGACTGGCAAGCTATCTGGGACCATCCCCAGATTGCTGCTCAGATCCGTTTAGGCCTGTTGCACACGGCCTTCGATATTCGCATCATGGACAAGCAGACCGCTGGAGAACGCCTCTGCCTCATCCTTGAGCTAGCGGACGGCTACGACCATCGCAACTTTTATGACCCGACTGACACCAATAGTCGGTCGCATGAACGCGAGGAGCAACGCAGCAAGCTGGTCGAAAAGGCCATGGCCGTGCTCGTAAGCCACTACTTCAGAGACCCTAAGGAGCAGGGCGACGCCCACGACGACACAGCCAAGTGGGTCTATCTGATCGAACTGCCCGGCGTGTTGGAGAAGACGATTTGGTTCTTCCGGGCCAATCAGCACTGCACGGTGAGCAACCTGCCCCGGGGGACCAATACGCACCTGTCCCGGGTAGTGCGGAGCTTTGCCTCTCGGCTCTGGAAGCTGGGCTGGAACTACGACCAGTTCAAGACGGATAGCAAGAATCGCCCCCGCCGACTGTACGAACAGGAGCTGGCGTTCCAGGCGAGCCTCAAGGCTGCCCGCCCCCAGCTACTTCTGCTAGCCTTCCATCTGGGAGAGGAAGACCTGCTCATAGCTAACTCGGGATACGAGCTTGACTATGAGTGCCAGGAGCACCTGCTGGGTGTTGCGATGAGGTCGAATTACTTCGGAGGCAAGCAAGTCATACCGGATTCGCTGGAACAAGCGTTCTTTATGGGTTCAAGCGCCGCTCGGGTGCTCATCCTGAAGCACATCGCCGATCTGGAACGTGACCGCCTACAAGCGATTCGTCTGGCAGAGCGTATCGCCGGGGAGAATGAGGCTCGTCTGGCGAAGCTTCGCCAGGGTCCGGCAGCCGGCAGCGCTATCCGCCGAGTCCTCCACCAGAGCGACGACAGCAGCTAGTCAGCTCCGCAAGTTCTCGTCCCACCCGGATCATTCCGGGTGGGACATTTGTTTTAGGAAATAATTTCTGTGGTCACAAGCTCTCCCACTAGCCTAGTTGCTAGCTCAGCGAACAAGGGACTCTCAGCGCTGAGTAAGTATTTTACAGACCCACCCTCACTCCTGGTAACTCGCTGCATTACCCGCTGGGCTATCTCCGGCCCTGGTTGCAATATGGTTACGTCTGGACCGGCAGCTGCTCGTACCGCCGCTTCCAGAAATGCAAAATGCGTGCAACCCAGCACCACCACATCGGCACCCTCGCTCACATCAAAACCCACCGTCGTGGCCACTGACGCCGGCGAAAAGTTCCCTGCCTCCACACTCCGCACCCAGTCATAGCTTGCCTCCGTCAGCACTTCTATGCCCGGCGGGGTGGCCGCTAACTGCTGCTTAAAGTGCTCACTCTCTAGGGTGGCATGCGTAGCATAGACCGCAATAATGCCTGTTTTAGTAGCAGCCAGCGCCTGCTCTAGGAGCGGCGTTACTCCGTCAATGATCAGATGGGGATACAGCTGCTGGTACTTCTCCAGGCTCGTCGTGGCGGCTGTATTACAAGCCAGTACAATTACCTGGCAGCCCAACCCCGCCAGCCGCTCTATGCCCCTGCCAGTTAGCTCCACTACCTCCTGGTTCGTCTTCTCACCGAACGGAAAGTTGGCATTATCCGCTAGAAATATAAAGTCGCTGCCTGGCATGGCTGCTCGTAGCTGGCGGAGGATAGACAACCCGCCGAGCCCCGAATCAAAAATGCCAATCGGGGCCGCCATTATTGTGGTAGCGCCTTCACGGCGGCCTGGAACTGATCACCTCGGTCCTTGTAGTCCTTGAAGAGGCCAAAGCTAGCACAGGCCGGCGACATAAGCACCACATCGCCTGGCTGCGCCAGACTAGCCGCCGTTGGCACAGCCTCACTCATCTTGGTATAGCCACAGGTGACCGCCGTAAACCCAGCCGCCTCCAGGGCCGCCTCTATCTGGGGTGTGGTATCGCCCATAATAATCGCATGTCGGACGCCAGTAGCAGCCTCTGCCACCACCCGACCCAGCGCGGCAAAGTCAGACTTCTTGTCCGATCCACCCAGAATGATTACCTTTGGCGCCGTATAGCTGCGTAATGCCGCTATAGCGCTCTCGGGCGTAGTAGAGATAGAGTCGTCCACATAGCGCACACCCTGGACAGTGACAATCTCCTCCATGCGATGCGGCAGTCCCTTGAAGGCCTTAATGGCTGCTGCAATCGGCGCCGGATCAGCAATAGTGTCATAGACCGCGGTTATGGCCGCACACACATTCTGCAGGTTGTGCTCACCCGGAATTGGCACCTCGCTAGTGGCACATATCTTCGTATCCTGGTAGTAGACCCAGCCGTCCGTTACATGCGCCCCCGCTGGGTCCCAATAGGGTCGCTTAGCACCCGTGGATCGCTCAGCTGCGGCCCGACTGTACTCGTTCTCGGGTAAGTACACCGCCACATCTCCTGGCACCTGCTTAGCAAATATTTGCGCCTTCGCCTCCACATACTCCGCTAGCCCGCGGTGTACGTCTAGGTGCTCTGGAGCTAGCATTAGGTGCACGGCAATATGCGGGGCCTTTGCTAGATCAATGAGCTGGTAGCTAGATAGTTCCACTACCACCCAGTCCGTCGGCTGTATCTCTGGCAAGAGGTCCAGCAAAGAAACACCAATATTGCCCCCCACGTGCACCGTCTTACCGGCCGCCGTCAGCATGGCCGCAATCAACATCGTTACTGTCCCTTTGCCCTTAGTCCCAGTCACACCAATGGTATTCGGAGTCGGACAGTGGGCGAAGAACTCGTTCACTACCGAAGTAATCGGCTTAGTTATCGGCAGCCGCCACGGCAGCAGGCTCGCCCCACGTACCACCAGATCGCCGGCCTCTAGCTGCGCCAGGTAGTCAGCGGGTATCTCACCGTAGCCAGCTGGTGTATCCAGCGAGCTTACGTCATGGCCCTGGGCGGTCCAGTATGCAGCCGCACTCGTAGCCTCTAGTCCCTTACCAGCAATCATCACTTTCATGACCCAATAATAGCAGATTTAGGCCATTGATCAGTCGGAAACCAAAAGAAGCTAGCCGTTGCAACGGCTAGCTTCTTTTGGTGC
>JBBRNT010000002.1:0-181443 GCA_038230095.1 Candidatus Saccharimonadia bacterium | reverse complement strand
CTTGGCTAGGGTGGAAGGATTCGAACCTTCGAATGACGGCACCAAAAGCCGTTGCCTTACCACTTGGCGACACCCTATTGCTGTACATACATAATAACTGGAACTGCGTCATTATATACAAAACTGAGCCCCATAGCCACTTCAGGGCAAAGCATTTATATCTGCTATTATATCCTCATGGAACACCATGGTCCCGCACCAGAAGACGCAATCCTAGCTAGCCCAGCTATAGGAGAGGGGCTAGGGGCCCTAGCCGACGGCACCCCAGAGGCCCCCGATGCGCCAGAGTTTGCCGCCCTGCACCTGGCCCGCGCTCAGCTGGTAGAGGGTATGCAGAGCCAAGTGGAGAATGTTGGTGAGCTATTCCTCGCCTACAGCGACGCGCTCGAGGCCATGGTTGCCCGCACCGAGCTGGCCCAGAGGACCGATGGGCAGATAGCAGTGCTAGTCCAGATGGCACTTGTACGCCGGGATGGCGGCCGCCTGTCAGACTACCGAGCGGACTTGGACGACATTCTGGCCTACGCCCAGAATATGGGCTTTGATGCCATTGTGGCCGCCACCCTCCGGGACATGGCCGAGTACGACAATAGCGGCACAGTGGAGCAAGCACCCGGAGAGCCTACACCGGAAGCGGTTGGCGCCGCCTGCGGCCAGGCACTGAGCGCAGAGCTGTGCTCTGAGATAGCCAGCCAAGAAACACTCGAGGAAGCTATTAGCCTTGCTTGTGTCTTGCTCGACGATCCAGACTCGGCAAGCCCCACTATCGACGACCCCATGAGCTACCTGCTGGAACGCGGCATTCTACAGTAACCCACGGTACACACTAGGCCCGACATACGTCGGGCTTTTTTAGTCCTAGCCTTATACCTCAGTTTGCTACCAATCAAAGCGCACATGTTAGCAACGCAGCCGCCTTCGCCAAAAGCCATCTCTAGCACCATGAGCCGCCCAAGCCACACTACATGCAGGGTTTAGCGAAAAATCTGCTATACTAGTTGCATATGGAACAACAAATTCGCCTCCTATGTATTACGCTTAATATTCCTTGCCCGGCCGACGCTACACCATTTACGCCAGAGCTTATTGCCTCAGTGAAGAGCCACGACGAAGTAGAAGCTATTCGTATTGTGCGCGCCCACTTCAAGACACTGGTCCTCGTCCAGGCCAAGCGCCTCGTCGACTTCCTCAAGCTTGAAGACGCCCCTCAAGCCTGATTAGCTACGCCGCCCTAATTGCAGAGCGCAGTAGCTAGGCTTTCCGTGCCCAAAATGTTATAATTACACCATGAAAACCCCCAAAACCGTCCCCGCTACCCATCCTGATGAATCCAATGAGAACTCTAATTCCAAGCTTAATTGGCTGCGCGCCGCTGTGCTTGGTGCCAATGATGGCATCCTCTCCGTTTCCGGCCTTGTAGTTGGTGTCGCCGGCGCTACCACTGATCGCCACGTCATCCTGGCTGCGGGCATTGCTGGCCTCATTGCCGGCGCCCTGTCTATGGGTACCGGTGAGTATGTGTCGGTCTCCAGCCAGCGTGACACCGAAAAAGCAATGCTTGCCAAAGAGCGTTGGGAGCTCAAGCACTACCCCGAGGCTGAGCTGCAGGAACTGATTGAAATATACCAGGCCAAGGGTATGTCGCATAAGACAGCTACCCTAGTCGCGGAAGAGCTTACCGAGCACGACGCCTTTGCCGCCCATGTCGACGCCGAGCTGGGCATTGACCCAGACGACTTAACCAACCCTTCGCACGCTGCCTACGCCTCAGCACTGTCGTTTTTCGCAGGTGCTATCATCCCCGTAGCCGCCATAGTCATACCAGGCGCTAGTATGCGCGTGCCTATTACCTTCGCGTCCGTTGTTGTTGCCCTCGGCCTCACGGGTGTGCTAAGTGCCCGGGCTAGTGGCGCCCACATTGGCTGGGCTACCTTCCGCGTTATCATCGGCGGTACCGTCACCATGGCCGTCACCTATGCCATCGGACGGCTCTTCGGCGTCAGCGGTATCTAGGGATACCGCTAGATTTACCAAGCATTAGCACGTACACTCTAGGTAATGCTAAGTAGGTGAGACCATGCAAAGCGCAGCCGAGGCCCTTCGGGCCAAGTTCGATACATCGTCCGAGACCATCAAGGCCAATAGCCATGATGCCAGTATTTTCGAAGTTACCCCTATGGCGGTCGTACGCCCGAAGTCTATTGCCGAACTGGCGCATATTGTTGCTCTCGTTAACAATGCCCGCGAGGTCGGTCAGCATTTTACGCTTTCTGCCAGAGTTGGCGGTACCTGCATGTCGGGTGGCTCGCTTACAGAAGGCATTATCGTCGATCTAGCCTCTCACCTGCACCATATCTCACCCATAGACACCCGCACCCGCACCATCTGGGTCGAGAGTGGCACCATGCATATTGACGTCGAGAAGGCTACCCACCCCCACAATCTGCTCTTTGCACCCTACACATCTTCCCGCGACATTTGTGGCATCGGCGGGATGCTGGGCAATAACGCCTCCGGAGAGAAATCGGTCAAGTACGGTCCTACCAGCGCCAATGTCGGACGCCTCAAAGTGCTCCTGAGCGACGGTGAGATCTACCAGTTTGGTCCGCTCACACACGCTCAGGTAGAGGATAAAAAGGAACTTCCCGGCTATGAAGGCCGCATCTACCGTGAGCTCACCGCCCTGCTAGACGAGAACTGGCATCTCATAGACCACAACCATCCTCGCACCGTCAAGAATGCTGCCGGCTACCCGCTCTGGCAGCTCTGGGACGCCCAGCGCCAGCATCTGAACCTAGCCCGCCTATTCATTGGTGCGCAAGGTACCCTCGGAATTATTACCGAGGCGGAGCTGCATCTCGTACCACTGCCGAAAGCTAGTCGCATGATCCTCGTGCCCATCGAGAACCTGGCAGAGCTGGCGCCTGTGGTGCAGACCATGATGAAACACCACCCAGACGCCTGCGAGACCTTTGACTACCATACCTACAATCTCGCCAAGGTGTACTTCCCAGAAGACGCACAGCGGGCCAGGGTAGCCGACGGCAAGCATATGATAGTGTTTGCCATCTACACCGGCGACACACAGGACCAAGCCGACGCCTTCGCACTAGCCGCCCAGTCGGCCGTTGGGAAAGTCAGCAAGCAGGCAGTAATCTGGATCGAAGACCCAGCTACTATTGAAAGCATCCTGCTTATCCGCCGCAAGAGCTTCAAAATGCTCCTAGACCACCCAGATAAGAACACTCGGGCTATGGCCTTCTTAGAGGACACAATAGTACCGCTCGAGCACTACGGTGAGTTCCTTGCAGCCCTAGAAAGCGTCCTTGCCGACTACCATATGACCTACACCTACGCGGGCCACATTGGCGCCGGTAGCATCCGCCTAATTCCGCTCGTGGACATGGAGCAGCCGGACTCCGCGGAAAAGGTGATGGAGCTAGAAACTCGCGTTAATGATCTAGTCATAGCCTTCGGCGGCTCTATCAGCGTGGATCACAATGATGGCCTCATCCGCACACCCTATCTGGAGCAAATGTTTGGCAGCGAGATGGTTACGCTCTTTGCCTGCGTCAAGGAGCTACTGGATCCGCACGGCATATTCAACCCCGGCAAGAAAGTCGGGGGCAGCATGGAGTACACCGAGGCTCATATAATCCGCCGTAACTAGTCTGAGCACTGATTGGTTATACACAACCAATCATGTATCATAACCAGGATGAACAGCTTGCAACCAGCCCTTGTCCAGCTCAGTGGCCTAACCAAACGCTACCGCACCGGCGGCGGCGAAGTGGTGGCTCTTCACGGCCTGGACCTCAGCATTGAGCTCAATAGTAAGGTAGCTCTTATGGGGCCCAGTGGCTCGGGCAAAAGCACCGTACTACAGCTCATAGGTGGCCTAGACAAACCCAGCGGTGGCAGTATCCTGGTAGCCGGACGTGAAGTAACCAAGCTGAATGACGACGCGCTATCTAGCTACCGCAACACGACTATTGGCTTTATCTTTCAGACTTTTAATCTGCAATCACACTTAACCGCCCAGGAAAATGTAGCCCTCCCGCAAATTCTCGGTGGCCACAAGCCGGCGGAGGCCATTGCGCGGGCGCTGACGCTCCTCGAGCAAGTGGGACTTGCCGAAAAGGCTGGGCGTCTGCCTTCAGAGCTATCAGGTGGCGAAATGCAGCGGGTAGCCATAGCACGCGCCCTCATCTGCAAACCAGGTATTATACTGGCCGACGAGCCGACTGCCAACCTAGATAAGGACAATGCGACCCACGTGCTAGATATGATGAGCGCTCTCGAGTTGAATAACCAAGCCCTTATTGTCGTCACCCATGACGATCGGGTGGCTAGCCGTTTCGAGCGGATCATATACCTAGACCACGGCGAGCTCGCAATGGGCCCCGCCACACAGCAGGCAGCCTCGTGAGCATGCCCATTCTCTATGCTGCCCGCACCAGCTTACGCAAGCTACGGCGTAAGCGTATGCGCATGTTCTTTGGTATTGTCCCGACAGTGCTCTTGCTCACCTTCATCGTCCTCTTTAGTACTATCAGTGTGAGTGTTAATACCTTTATTCGCACCCATATTCTCAGCAAAATTGAATACCGCGAAGAGATCATCCACCTCAGTAAGCTCAACAATCCGGCTCAGACCTATATGCCAACGCCGAGTCCGCTGTCCAGCGACGACAATCCCAACGACTACACCCAAAGCGACGTCGACAAGGTCAAGACACTTAACCACATTCAGGACGCACAAGCTGAGCGCATCCTGCCCACCACTTCTGCCACTACTGCTAGCCTTGTAGCTGGCAAGACCCTCACTGTAGACGGCTTCACCCTAGCACCCCAGGAGACTGCCCGCGACTATGATGCTACTAGCTTCACCTATAGCGCTGGGCAGCCTATTCCTATCATTGTGAACAAGGCCATGTTCAATCGTCGCTATCTAGACATGGGCGGTAAGTCCACCATCACCATTACCGGCGAGCAGCTGGCAGACCCCCAGAAGAGCCTGGCCCTCGTGCCGGTCAAGTCAGAATTCCTGGATGCAGATTACAATAAATCCAAGATGCTTGGGCGCACCTTCCAGATGAAGCTTGGTGGGCTGCCCGCCATCCCTATGGTTGCCCTCAAATCTACTTTTTCTGGTACCAGTGGAACCGACGTCTATCGCACGCTCAGCACTTCCGATATAGCCAAGCTGCAGAAGACGCAGAACGATGCTATTGGGCCGTATTGGGATCAGGCCAAGCTCGCAGAGGGTGTTACTGCCCACTTCGTCATTGTCGGGGTCAATGAAACGCCAGGGGACTCCAAGGCCATCATACCTACTACAGCCGGTATAGCCCTTTTCCAGGAGCTCTATACTCTGCAGCGTGGGGCGCGGACTCACACCGCACTCCCAGCTGAAGCCTATAGTAGTAGCTTCGCGGGAGAACGCGTTACCAAGACTGGCAAGCTCTCGGACAACGGCGCTGATACTTCCTACAACGTGACTCCTGGTGTAGCCCTGTTGACCGAGCGTACAAGTACGGATAGTCCACCGGCAGTTGGCCCAACGGTCATTCCAATACCTGGGTGGGTGTACCGCAATGATGAGAAAGATGGTGCTACGGTATCCAGTGATGTGCCCGACTTCATCCTGACTGCGGACAAGCTGTCTATTACTGGTATTACCGTACGCCTGGATAATGCTACCAACCGCCCCAAGGCCCAGAAAGCGTTAGCCACCGCTGGCTACCCAGAAGCAGACAATAGCGCCAGTTTCACCGATACTATCCGCAAAGTCAACGGAGGGCTGGGCACAGCCCTACTTGTCGTAGTTGCGATTCTAGCCGGCATAAATGCCCTTATTCTCATCTCCACCGTCGGACGAAGCGTAGCTGACTCGCAGCGAGAGATAGGCGTATATCGGGCTTTGGGTGCTCGCAAACGCGATGTAGCCAAGCTCTATGTTGTCTACAGTGCGATACAGACTGCTCTTGGCATAGCTCTGGGACTTATCTTGGGTCTCGTGCTCATCTTTCCGGTGGCAAGCTGGCTTACTGCGGTTATAGCTAAGCTAGGATTCACTCAGGCAGCACTAGATAATGGCGTCTTTGGGGGCCTCAATCTAGCCGTGAAGTCGGCAGACTTCTACCACATCGATGTGCTCAGGATAGGGTTATACGCGATTGCGCTCATGGTACTCACCATAGTGGTTTCGCTCATCCCAGCTTGGCGGGCTGCCCGTATTAGCCCGGTCGAAGCAATCCGCAAGGCCGACTAGCCCCACCAAAATAGACTGGTGCTCTCTCTGGTTATTGCGTATAGTAAATGCAATAAGTGAGCATAAGAACTATGACTAAGCGTACCAACGCTACCCAGCCGCAACACGCCCGGACCCACAAGCCTGCCACCCTGACCCACCACCACGCCAAGCCCTATCGCAAACGCCACGTCAGTGCCCTGGGCGCCTTCGTCCTTACTGCTTTGCTGTTGATCTTATTTGTATTTAGCTACCAGGCTCAGCTCAGCCGTGGTTTTATTGAAGCCCAGAGCTTTGTTGCGAGCCTATTCAATGCACCCAACACCACGCCAGCCGTTATTAGTTCCACCTATGGCTATAGCCTGTCCTACGACAGTCGACTGTTCTACGCCACTGGTATAGACGCGGCCACCGGGGACATATTTGTGAGCAACCAGCTCAGCACCAAGCGTGCCTACGACACCGTCAGAATATCTCCTACCAGCAACCAAGCTGCCTCAAGCCCAAGCTCCTTCAAGTTCCGTTTCCTCGACGCCACCAAGGCCACCGGGCTGGCAGACCCTGCCATGAAGAACCTTGACCGAACTACCGTTGTAGCCGGTATCGACCTAACGGCGACGGATGTTACTCAGGAGGCCTCCAGCGTCACCCGTTTGGGCGGGCAAGAGTTCTTGCACACCGACTGGCAGCTACGCGCAAAGACCGGCCCCGCAACACTCCTGCCGGCCTATGCTACGACCTATATTGGCGTTATAAATGGTCGAGCGGTGACTATCCTCATCAATAATGGCATCAACAGCAGCGCTTCTACATATGGCTCTGTCCTCCAGTCCTTGCAGTTTGGCGACCGCATCCAGGCTGCCATCCCCGCTACCACCACTCTGACTGCTAAGACAGCTAGCAGCACGGACCTGCTCGATACTGTCTTAATGGCCGGAGTAGCTCAGGCAGCGGCAGCGCAAAAAGTGGACGACTTAGAGCGCAATACCTCCATCTATAGCCCAGCGGTCGTCAAGATCTACAACGCCTACTGTACGGACGTCCTGATTAACGGCAAGGGCTACATTACCAACTTCTGCAGCGCCGGCACCGGCTCGGGCTTCTTCATCAGTGGTGATGGCTATGTTGCCACCAATGGCCATGTGGCTACCAGCAGTCTTAAAGACATAGTCATTGAAGACGCACTCTCCACGCTTGCTGCAGGTAAGAACCAGTACTTTAACCTAATTGCCAATCTAGCCGGAATAAAAGCCACCGATTTCAACAGTTCCATGAGCAACATAGACATTCTGGATATTGCTGTTACCAAAATGTACGCTATACCTGATAGTACCTTCACTTCGAGTAAGAATGTACACAACATGTTCGTTGCCCTGGGCGACAAGGAACCGGATATTACCGAGCTTCTGACGCTCACGAAGGGGTACAAGAAGTACACCGAGCAGGACACCATCAAATCTGCCGAGCTGGTTGACGCCAACTACCACGCTATTGACGGCTTCAAGAGCTACAAAGCCTCCGATGTCGCGATTATCAAGATTGCCGGCAACGACTATCCAGTGGCCAAGCTTGGCAGCATAGATGGGCTCATCCAGGGTGCCAACATTGCCATCCTGGGCTTCCCTGCCAACGCCACGAACAACGGTATTGTCTCCGGCGATCAGAGCAAAGTCACCGTCACCGCTGGCAAGGTCTCGGGCATTAAGAACGCCAACGGCAGCGACAATAAGCTCATTGAGACTGATACTACCATTGGCCACGGTAATAGTGGTGGCCCTGCCCTAGACACCAATGGCAGCGTGGTCGGCATCGCTACCTATACCAGTGATGGCTCAGGCAAGGGTGATGGTACCTTTAACTACATCCGCGACATTAAGGACCTGAAGGACCTAGCAACCAAGGTCAAGGTCAGCTACGGCACCGTCAGTGCATCCCAAGCCGAGTGGGAGAAGGGCATTGCAGCCTTTTACAACTCGCACTATAAGTCTGCCATCAAGAGCTTCACCAAGGTCAAGTCACTCTACGCCGCGCACCCGAAAGCCGATGAGTTTATTGCGGCTGCAAATGACCACATTAAGAAGGGCGACGACGTTCCAGACTTCCCATTAGTTCTCGTCATCGTGCTGGCCCTCGTGGTCCTAGCAGGCGGTGGCGTTACCGTCTTCCTCATCATCCGCCATAAGAAGCTCCACGGCGTCTATAGCGCAGGCGTCGCCAGCGGTACTATTGCCCCCATGATGGCCGGCGCTGCCCCGGTGGCAGTGGCGATGCCTCAGGGTGTGCCCATGGCCATGCAACCGAGCGCACCGACTATGCCGGCTCCTGCAGCTCCTGTAACACCCACGGTACCCGCCATGATCACGCCTGCTCCCGCAGCCGTTGCCGTGCCTGCAACCACACCCATGACCAGCACAACGACGCCGTCCACGGTAATCATGCCTACCCCAGTAGCCGAGCCCGCACCTCAGTCTGCCACGCCACCAACTGCCTCGGGTACTCCGTCTCCCGTCGATGGCGGCCCACCTAGCCCTATTAGTTAATCTTGGAGATGCCCCATGAGTCTATGGACAGCCTTCGCCCTAGCCCTAGGCCTGAATGTCCTCATGTTCGTGCCTGCCTTCATCTTCAAGACCGACAAGCTCACCGACATTTCCTACTCAGCTTCGTTCGCCCTACTGGCAGGCATTCTCTACAGCCTCAGTAGCCACCAGGCTATCCACCAGATTCTAGCAATCATGGTCCTAGCCTGGGCAGTGCGACTAGGCACTTTCCTGTTTATCCGGATCAATCGCATGGGCAAAGACAGCCGCTTCGATGGCATGCGCGAGCGTTTCTTCGCTTTTCTCCGGTTCTGGATCCTGCAAGGTGCTAGTGTCTTTGCCGTACTTATTGCAGCCATTCTAGTCTGGAACCAGTCAGCTAGTACGGTTACCACGCTGACATACCTAGGCATGGTGGTGTTCGTCGTAGGCCTCGGGCTAGAGGCTACCGCCGACCTTCAAAAGTACCGATTCACCGGCAACCCCCGCAACAAGGGCAAGTGGATAGCAAGCGGCGTCTGGAGCGCTAGTCGCCACCCCAACTACCTAGGGGAAATGTTGGTCTGGATTGGAGTCTACCTGGCATGCTTTAGTAGCCTCGATCAATCTGACCAACTCATTGGGCTCATTAGCCCCGTCTACATTTGTAGCCTGCTGCTCTTCGTCAGCGGTATACCATTACTAGAGAAATCAGCCGATGCGCGCTGGGGCAAACAGGCTGCCTATCGGGACTACAAGAAACGCACTCCGGTGCTTATTCCGCGCCTGTTCCGCAAGTAGTTAGCGGACGAGTACCGCAATTTTTTCTAATATAATGTCTAGCCACCATAAACCCACATTGTACTGGGTAGCTAGCCCCAGTAGTACCGCGTTTACCGCCACATATTGTTCGCCCAGGTGCATGCCTGGGGTAAAGTCCGGGAACAGTCCCATACCCCGCAAACTACGCTCACTATAGTCGTTCCAGACCCCGTATTGTTTTGGATGGGTCACGAGCAGAATTGCCGAAAGTTTGGCCTTGCCCAGATGGGGCACGGCCAATACACCGCGGGCGGGTTCTAGCTGATTCAGCCGCTCCGCTACCGGTAGGTCCTCGTTAATCAGTACCGTCAGTGCCGCCCGAAGCGCGTCCATATTACCGGTCACAGATTCTTTACTTAGCTCCTTCCAGCGCTTATTCTGCTCATAGCGCAGAAACCCCGTCATATCCTGCTTAGTCAGGGTAGCCACCCCGCGCGCGGAGAATATTACCGACCAATACTCTGTTACCTCTAGCTCCTGTAGGCGCATACCCATCACGTCGTGGGTGTTAGCGCGAAAGTGGGCAATCTGATCGGGTGATAATTGCAGTGTCATAGCTGCAGTATAGGTTACGAGTCGCAGGCACGCTAGCTTGCTATAGCCCTTACGCTATACTAGAACCATGCAAAATACCCTCTGTCTATGACCGGGCGTACCCATGACCTGGCCGCCATCAGCGTGCTTGGTATTGTGGCGCTTACCCGGCCGCTACCTACCATGACGCTCAGCACTGTACTGGTTGCCCTGCTGGCTAATCTTATTGGTGGTATCACGCCAGATATAGATGAGCCCACGGCACCCTTCTGGCGCAACCTACCCATTGGTGGGTGGGTGGGCCGGGTTATTGCGCGCCTGCTGGGCGGGCACCGGTTTATTACCCACTCGCTCCTTGGCCTGGCACTGTTCGGCGGCCTCGCGCGGCTTCTACTCAACTTCCTGGCGCCGATCATGCCCCATGTCGACCGTGGCTTGGTCTGGTGGGCGTTTATGATTGGCATGGTTTCTCACCTGGCGATGGACACATTAACGAAGGAGGGCGTCCCATGGCTCCTTCCCGTACCCATCAAGTTCGGTCTACCTCCGTTGCGCGCCCTGCGAATTACAACCGGGAAGGGGGTGGAGAACTGGGTGGTGTTCCCGGGTATAATCGTAGCCGATCTACTTTTGGCTTGGGCCCACTATGGCCGTCTTATTGAGCTCATTCATCATAAGATTGGGTAGTACTCTGGCCCGAATACTACGTACAAAAACCGAACACATGATACAATAACACCATGAACCTGTTTGAGAGCATTCAACCTGCCCCGCTAGCCGACCGCATTCGTCCGACCACCCTAGAGGAAGTAATTGGCCAAGAACACCTGGTGGGCCAGGACCAGTTCCTGCGCAGTGTCATCGAACGGCGCAAGCCCGTCTCCATGATCCTTTGGGGCCCACCCGGCTGTGGTAAGACCACGCTAGCGCGCATTGTGGCCGCTAGCGGCGACTATGCCTTTCTAGAAATATCGGCCGTCACATCCGGCCTCGCTGACGTGAAGAAGGTGATTGATGCCGCCAAAGACCGCAAACGCCTCGGGCAGGGGACAGTACTGTTTGTAGACGAGATCCACCGCTTCAATAAGGCTCAGCAGGATGCGTTCTTGCCACATGTGGAGAACGGCACCATTGTGCTCATTGGAGCTACTACCGAAAACCCGTCATTTGAAGTAATAAGCCCACTACTGAGCCGTACCCGTGTGGTAGTACTAGAGGCGCTATCACTAGAGTCACTGGCACGCATTGTCCAGCACGGCGCCACCAGCCTAGCTCCGAAAACTATCGAAGCCGCCGCTGTTACGCTCCTAGCCGAGCTGGCCGCGGGAGATGCCCGTATGGCACTTAATGGCTTGGAGACTGCTTCAGAGCTAGTGGACTCGGTAATTACTATCAATGCCGTCAAACAGGCCATGCAGAAAACTGGCGCTCGCTACGACAAGGGCGGGGAGTACCACTACAATGTTATTTCTGCCTTCATTAAGAGCCTACGAGGCTCGGCCACCGACGCCGCACTGTACTACCTAGCCCGCATGCTCGAAGGGGGCGAAGACCCAAAGTTTATTGCTCGCCGCATGGTTATCTTTGCCTCAGAAGACATTGGTGTGGCCGACCACACCATGCTGACACTAGCCGTAGCCACCTTCCAGGCAGTGGAGCGCATCGGCCTGCCTGAGTGCCAGCTCACCCTGTCCCAGGCCACTATCGCCCTGGCTGGCGCGCCCAAGTCCCGCGCCGCCACAGACGCCCTGGCCGCGGCTCAGGCGGCAGTCCGCGAGCACCCCACCGCGGAGGTACCGCTGCATCTGCGCAATGCTCCGACTGCGCTTATGAAGGATTTGGGCTATGGCAAGGGCACCAAATGGGAAGCGGACTTTAAACACCCTAAGGGGTTCATGCCCGAGGGGCTACAGGACGTACAGCTCTACAGCCCAGACTAGCTTGGTACCATACCGACCAAGTTATAGCGTATACTTAAGCATAAGGGTTTCTAATGATTGCAAAGTAACCGCCACCATATCTAATTTGGTATTGGTTCTGCGGGCGAAGAAATAGCGAAGGAATAGGTATAAACCACATTACCCACGTCACATATTTTGATACCCTCCGTGATGAGACCACCGGGGTAGCCGACAAGCTAAGCCCCAGCGGTCTACGCGTCCGTTTCGAACAAGACTCTCTGACGCCACTGAGCGTGCATGCCGCCAGCGAGGCTGAGATTATCTCTGTCCATGTAGCTAGCCATATCGACGGCACGGTGCTTGCCGCTATGCCCCGACTCCGCCACATAGCCTGTCGCTCTACCGGGTACGACAATGTTGACCTGCGGGCCTGTATTGCCCGCGGTATTACCGTGAGCACCGTACCGGCCTACGGTGTTGCTACGGTCGCCGAATACACCTTTATGCTCACCCTTGCCCTTACTCGCAAGCTGCTACCTACAATTCAGGCAGTGAGTACGGGCATGGTAAACCCAGACGCAGTTGTGGGCATGGACCTGTCCGGTAAGACCATGGGCATAGCCGGACTTGGGCGCATTGGCCAACACGTAGCGCAAATTGCCAACGGCTTTGGCATGACCATACTGGCCTACGATGTCCACCACGACCTAGACCTAGCCGCTACGCTCGGCGTCGAGTACACCACTCTACTAGATCTGCTTAAGCGCTCGGACGTGGTCAGTCTGCACATGCCAGCCACCCTAGAGAACAAGCACATAATAAATGCTGAGAAACTAGCGCTCATGAAGCCAACTGCCTATCTTATTAACACGGCTCGAGGCATGCTAGTAGACACCCAGGCTCTTACCCTGGCCCTCCAGGCCAAGCAGCTCGCCGGGGCTGGGCTGGACGTGGTAGAAGGGGAACGCTTCTTACACGGCGACGACGAGCGTTTTCTGCTCACCAAGCAAAGCCTAAAAGAAGACGTGGTGCGTGCCCTCGCAATTTCCATGCTTGCTCGCATGCCCAACGCCATTGTCACCTCCCACAACGCCTACAATAGCCGCGAGGCGCTCGATCGCATTCAACAAACTACGCTGGCCAATATTCTGGCCTTCCAGGCCGGTAGCCCAACCAATCTAGCGGGGGCTACGTCGTAAAGAGTTCAGCCGTAAAACCCGACGATTGCTCTATGCTATAGTCTGGTCTTAGTAGTAGGTACTCGAAATTAAAGTGGCTCTGTAGCATGCGCCCAGGCGCGAAGAACAGCGCGGTTGCCAGGCCGTCTGCCGCCAGCGCTGTTGGCGCGGTTGTCCAGACGGCCAGGACTTGGCGTACCGGCTGCAGCGTCTGAGGGTGCATAATATGATGATAGTCACTCCAGCTGCGCCGGTTGCCGGCCGAGGCACACAGACTACCCGAAGCCAGCTCTACCACGCCAATCACCTGGCTAGGGTCTTCGGGGTGCTCCAGCCCCACTCGCATTGGTTTAGCTTGGTTCTCATACACCATGTCGCCGCCACCGTCCACGCAAAACTGCGCATACCCCGCGCTGCGGATAACACCCGCAACAATGTCCACCAGATAGCCTTTGCCGGCAGCACCGAAGTCTAGTAAAGCAGGCGTCTTCAGTACCAGCTCGGGGTATTCGTAGGTCATAGTGCTATCCCACGCCGGCGGGTGACGCAGTATACCAGGCTTGAGAGAGTAGTTAGCATCGTATCCGGCATCCACCAGTACAGCAACCACAACGCCTATGATTGCGCCGTTGCTCTTACGTCGTTGGCTTTCAACGCTCGTGTGATCGTGCTTGTCTTGGTCTTGCATAGCTGGCCTTCATTACAATTAATACAGTCTGCATCTAGTCTATCAGCTCTGTCGCTGACAATACTAGTTATTATCTAGTAGTCTGCTGAGTGTTTACTGAGATAGGGTATACAAACGCAAACTACGCTGGTACAGTGGGCCTGTCCCCAGGGAAGGGAAGCCCTATGAATAAGCCCTATAGCGGGCCAGATCCGCTAGTACGCGACGACAGAGGCCATCTACTGTCCACAAACCAACGGGACAGTCTTGTCCGCCTACTCCAGCGCCATCCGGAGCCCGCCAGGCTGCACAAGCAAACCGGCGCTCGTTTCGAGGGGCACGGCTACGTCACTGCCCAAGAGGGGTACCAAATGTACCTACTGACCAGCCAGGGCCGCAAGCTAGCCGCAAGGATTACCGCTGAGGTCGCCGCCCACCGCTTGGGATCCGGCTCTGACACTGCGCCCCAGGTGGCCAGCCTGGAGACCACCAATCTGCTTCAACTTGTGCGCGTGTTTGAGCTGGAGGCCGAGAACGCTGCCCTACGCGAGCAAGCTGAGACACTGCGAATCGTTGTGGGTCGCCTCATCGAGAGCGAGCGACTGCACCTAGATAGCCTCAGTCTGTTCATAGCCTCCACTAGCGGAAAGGTTTAGGCACCGGTATGGGCCGTCAAACCAGCCCTCGGGCGATTGTCCTTGGGGACCAGGTACTAGCACTGTTGCGCGACAGCGCTGAGCCGCTGAACGGTATGCGGATAGTGCGAGTGCTCAGTGATGCCTACCAGGCTGCTCCCAGTCAGCCGCGCATTGGCTACCGCACCCCGTACTATGGCGATGTCATGCAGGCTCTGTACCGACTGGAGAAGCAGGGGCTCGTTACTAGACATCATCTGGCAGACCTACCGAATGTTTTCTGGGAGGCCATGCCTCCTGCCCAAGAAATACCGGCTAGTGTCCAACAGTTCTTAGATAGCCTCATCGACCCCACTGATAACGCCGCAGGGCCAGTTTGTCCCTAGGACAAAGCGCCCGGCCGACGCCTGATTATCTCAAGCGGATCCTTTCCGGATCCGCTTTTCTAGTTACCAATGATAGTCAGTCGCTCAGCTGCCCGTGTCACACCAGTGTAGAGCCAGCGGCGCCAATCGTCGTCAGTCATTTTGGGGAACCGTTCCTCGAAGAGCAGCACGCCCGGTGACTGCGAGCCTTGGGCCTTATGCACCGTTAGTGCGTAGCCGAAGTCAAAGAGGTTACCCGCCTGACCGTCCGGCGCCCGCGGAATGTCCTTGATAGTCTCCTTGGCCCCAAACTGTTCGCGGAGGATAAACCCCGTGTAGTTGGCCGTCTCACCGTCTAGCATTATCTCGGCCTCGTACCACAGGCTATCTGGGTCGTTATCCGCCGGGAATATGGTCTTAATCTTACCTGTCAGTCCGTTAAATAGCTTGGCCTGGCGGTTATTTCGTAGGCATACAACTGCGTCGCCGGCCTGCGGTTCTGGGCTCTCAAAACCTTTCTTAGCGCGGATAGCCGCGTTCAGATTTACCCGTGTATGGTTGTAACCGCATAGTACCAACAGATCGCTCGACCAGCCCTCCAGCATTTCATCTATGGCCATGCCAGTCTCCTGAGCAGAACGAGCGTACTTTACCACCCCTGGACCGTACTCCGCTACGGGGATAATGCCGGTGGTTCGGGCCAGGCTTGCCACCTCAATGATCGGCGAGTCCTCGGCCTGGCGGAATATTTGCTCGAGCCTTAGCTGTGGCTCGGTCATCAGGTTAAAACTGCCTCGCACCGGCGGAAGCTGCCCATGGTCGCCCACAGCAAGGACCGGAATATCGAAACTCAGCAGATCTTGCCAAATGCTCTCATCCACCATACTGGCCTCATCCACCACAATTAGGTCGTAGCCCAGCGGTGGCTCCTTTAGCACCCAGTGGATCACACCAGATGGCTCCGCCAGAGCATCATAGATCAACGAGTGGATGGTCGACACATTATCTTGTCGCCGTGCCACCTTGCCAGCTTTTAGGGTGTGCTTCAGTACCATGCTAGCCTTACCAGTAAAGGCGCAGAACGCCACACTCAGGTTCTCATCCAGCTGTTCTATAGCTTCGCGCATGTACGCCACCAATGTGGTCTTGCCGGTACCAGCAAAGCCGCCCAGTGTCAGATAGGGGGCAGTTCGACCCTTGTACCAGGCACCAATAGCTTTCAAGGACTCAGCTTGGTCGCGCGACAGCGTGTATTTCATAGAGGCTATTATACAGGAACCGAACGGAATGCGAACTACTTGCCTAGCAAGACAGTCATCCATCCACATCACCTTAGCTAGTATTTATACATATCGCGTCATTTACAGAGCCATCAAAATATTGTAGAGTTGTACCTCGTATGAGCAATTTCTGGCAAGACCTACCCAAGCCGTTTTTCGTCCTGGCCCCTATGGACGACGTCACCGACTCACCGTTCCGGCGGGTGGTGGCTGGTTTGGCGTCGCCAGACGTATTTGTGACCGAGTTTGGCAACGCTACTGGCATGCAGAGTAATGGCCGTCACAAGGTAGAGCAGAAGTTCTATGTCCATCCCGATGAGTCAGGCACCAAGCTGGTCGCCCAGGTCTGGGGCAATGTACCTGAGCACTACTATGAGACGGTCAAAGAGCTGGTGGCTACTGGCCACTTTAGCGGCATCGATATTAATATGGGCTGTCCCGAGAAGGGGATAGTAGCCCGCGGCTGTTGCGCCGGGCTTATCAATAACCCACCCCTGGCCGCGGAGATTATTCAGCGCGTCAAAGATGCCGCTGGTGACTTACCCGTCAGCGTCAAGACACGCATTGGCTTCAAGACTATTACGACAGAAGACTGGATTGGGCACTTGCTCCAACAGAACATTGACGTGCTCACCATCCACGGTCGTACCCAAAAAGAAATGACCAAGGTCCCGGCCCACTGGGACGAAATAGGCAAAGTCGTGAAGCTACGCGATGAACTGGCCCCGACTACCCTCATTATTGGCAATGGCGACGTCCGCGACCGTGCCCATGGCCTAGAGCTAGCTGAGCAATATGGCGTGGACGGCATTATGATTGGCCGCGGCGTCTTCCATAACCCCTGGACTTTTGAGCACACTCCCACCGAGCACAGCCCAGCAGCCGGCCTAGCCGCGCTTAAGCACCACCTCGAGCTATACCAAGCCACTTGGGGTGACAAGAAAAGCTATGAGCCGCTCAAACGTTTTTATAAGATCTACCTGCTTGGCTTCCCCGGTGCGGCCGACATTCGCCTGCGTTTTATGCTGACACATAGCTACGACGAAGCCCGGGTCGTACTAGCCGAAGTTGCTACGGAGCTGGCTATCTGAGAACATAGCAGGGTAAAGCGAGGGTGCTATGAAAATCAAATCCGTTCATGCTAGGCAAATCCTAGACTCCCGTGGTACACCCACGGTTGAAGCCGACATTACCCTAGAGGACGGCACACTTGGCCGAGCGGCTGTGCCCTCCGGGGCATCTACTGGCAGTCATGAGGCTGTTGAGCTACGCGACGGCGACCAAGCCCGCTACTTCGGCAAAGGCGTCACCCAGGCCGTAGGCAACGTAAATACCGAGATAGCCGGCGCCCTCACCGGGCTAGACTCCGCTGACCAGATGGCTCTGGACCAGGCCCTAGTTACGCTTGACGGCACCCCCAACAAAGGCCGCCTCGGTGCCAACGCCATACTGGCCGCCTCCATTGCCGCCGCCAAAGCCACCGCCACCCAAATGGGTCAGCCGCTATACCAGTACCTGGGCACACTTGGCGAGCCAACCTCCGAATTTGTCTTACCGGTGCCTCTCATGAATGTTATTAATGGTGGCCAACACGCCGCAGGGAGTACAGATATTCAGGAGTTTATGATTGCTCCTGTCGGCGCGCCCACCTTTAGCGAAGCCCTGCGCATGGGCGCCGAGGTCTTTCATGCCCTAAGAACCGTCCTGGACGACAAGGGCTATGCTACCACCGTCGGCGACGAAGGCGGCTTTGCGCCTCGCGTCACGGGTGGTAATGCCGAGGCGCTGGAGCTGATCATGATCGCCATTGAAATGGCCGGCTACAAGCCAGGCCAGGACATTGTTCTAGCACTAGATGTGGCTGCCTCAGAGCTGTACCGGGACGGAGCCTATCACCTGGCCACCGAGAACAAATCACTGCCTAGCGACGCTATGGTAGCCTGGCTGGGCGAGCTAGCTGCCCGGTTCCCCATAGCCTCCATAGAGGACGGTCTAGACGAGTCAGACTGGGGTAGCTGGACCAAGCTAACTGCCCAGTTCGGCCAGCAGTTCCAGATTGTTGGTGACGACCTACTGGTCACCAACACCGAGTTTCTTAAGCGTGGTATTAGCGAGAAAGCCGCGAACTCCATTCTTATTAAGCTCAATCAGATAGGCACGGTCAGCGAGACTATAGCTGCCATCGATATGGCCAAGGCCGCTGGCTGGACCGCCATTACCTCACATCGCTCGGGTGAGACAGAGGACACTACTATTGCCCACATGGCGGTTGGGCGCGCCACTGGCCAGATCAAGACGGGCTCACTGTCCCGCACCGACCGCCTAGCTAAGTACAATGAGCTCCTACGTATTGAGGAGCAGCTAGGGGACAGCGCCCACTACCCTGGCCTAGCAGCATTGGGGCACCGCTAATGGCCTACCTTGTACTCGTTCGTCATGGGCAGTCGGAGTGGAATGCGCTGGGTAAGTGGACAGGCTGGAGTGACGTATCCCTCAGCGAACGGGGGAGGGCCGAGGCCAAGCTAGCGGCCGAGCACCTGCGGGAGATTACCCTCCACAAGGCCTACACCTCTGACCTCAAGCGTGCCCAGCAAACCCTGGAAGAGATCCAGTCTGCCTTGGGTACCACCCTCGAGACCACGCACCACCCAGACCTGAACGAGCGCGACTACGGCGACCTTACCGGGATGAATAAATGGGAGCTCAAGGATAAGCTTGGCGAAGCTGAGTTCAATAGTATTCGCCGTGCGTGGAACCACCCCATAGCGGGCGGGGAGACCCTGAAGGACGTGCATGCCAGGGCAACCAAGTACTACGAAAAGCACATTCTGGCCGACCTGCGGGCCGGTCACAATGTCATAGTCGCCGCGCACGGCAATAGTCTGCGCGCGCTGGCCAAAGACCTAGAGGGCATTGCGGACGAAGACATTTCCGGCCTAGAAATGGGTACCGGTGAGGTGTTCATCTATGAAATTGACGAGAGGGGTAAGGTCCTCAGCAAAGAAGTCCGTGGTGGGGTCAAAGACACTGGCCCCCAGGCCTAGGCAAGCTGACTATTTATCCAGTTGGCAACCGGAGCCGGCACTGGCATAACAGATAGTCGGGAGTGCCGCACCAGTAGAAAGTCTGCCGCCAAGGGCTCGCCCTTCACTTGGGCAAGCGTCAGGGTCTTCACAAACTTCTTCACAAACTTCAGCTTCACTACCCAGCTCGGACGGGGATCGGCCGTGTTCTCATACGGCTCGGATGTAACTTCGGCAAGGCCCACTATGGCTTTGTCAGTTTGTGAGTGGTAGATATACACCAGATCACCGGGCTTCATAGTCTTAATATAGGCAATCGCTTGGTAGTTGTGAACGCCGTCCCAGGTGGTTTCGCCGTCTCGCTCTAGATCGTCAATGGAGTAGGTACTGGGTTCAGATTTAGCCAGAAAGTAGTTCATAGCCCCATTGTACAACATGGCCTTGTGATACCGCTTACCCTAGTCGTAATGACATAAACATAGACCCCGTTTGTAGGAATAATTAGCAATGCGCAACTACCGGCGGCGCCGGCATACTAATACAATGAGTTCATCCTTGATCAACGGCGAGCTACTTGTAGCGGACAGTTGATTCAGGGGGAGATCTAGACCCCAAAGCGCAAGCTGAGGGGTCTATTTCTTTGTCAGGCTGTGAGCGTACCCATATTGTATGTACCTGGTTTTACGCTTATGCTTAGGCTAACAGTCCGCTAAAACGGAGTATTTATGTCACGCAAAGCCAAGAAACCCACGCTACCCACGCCCGCAGCCGTACCAGTTGCGAACGCAGATGAGGTACTCGACGGCGAGCACTTCCAGCCCGCAGCCGCAGAGTCATCGCCAGACGAGGTCGGCGCCGGCGGCACGAGTCACCCCCAGCACCCCTTACACTTTGTCTGGAAGCCCACAGCATTCACTTGGCTGCTCATCGGCCTTACTGCTCTGGTCTGCCTGCTAGGCGGCTATATTGTGTACTACAACCGGGCCACGATGGCGCCCGTCGCGAGCACTGCTACCTACACTACTCGCAAAGCCGCTACCCACGTCAGCGAGCACATTACGGGTGTTGCTGGGGTGGCATCAGGCAGCATGCAGTACAGCGCCGAGCCGGTGGCCATGGATAATTTGCATTTGCTCAAAACCGATACCGAGGACGAGCGGACAGACGAGAAAAGCGCCCAGTACTACAAGCTGGGAACAAACAAAGGTGGTGACACCCTCTTTGCGCTCGTGGTTCAGGACCGGTTTGGCTTTACCTCCTTCGGGGAGGGCGTGAGCTTCATCGGGGTTCAAAAGGCCAATAAAGCCGTCTTTCTTCTCGTCAAGCACTCACCACGTGGGTTCTACCAAACCGATTCTTCCTCAACCGATTTAGTTACTAGCTACACCTTTTTCGGTAGTGTTACCTTTGACCAGACCACTACCCTCACCGAGCTAACAGTGCCTACAAGCATGGCGTACAAATCAGGTAGTCTCATCCGACCGAGCTACAGTACGCTGGGCTTCTCAAGGTCCGCCCCAGATGGCTACACCTTGCTCGGCGATGCGCCTCAGGGCAAGCTCTACGAGTACGATGGTACCAATCTACCAAAGGGGTATAATCTGCGCGGATACGCTTTGAGGACCAAGGACTCTCAGTGGTATGGCTACTTAGCAAGCTTGCCAGAGGGCTTCCAGAAGGCAGATGGCTCCTACGACACATCTCAACTGAAGTTCACCGCCCCAGCACTTGCTGCCAAGAGCTATTCACAGGGAGCATTTGGATGCGGATCCATCGGTACCGTCAGCCGTATGGCGGCATTAGATGTCGAAAATACGACTCAGATAGGCACTATCGGCGGTGGGCCATTGTACGCGCTGAATGAGACAAATCCACTTACCATAGGCTTCTACAAGGATTATGAGCAGCTCGTCGGGTATATAAAAGATTCAACGCAAGCTCCGGATGGCATATCGCTTACCCTGACGGAACCACAGTTTGCTGCCTTACCTGGTGTTATTGGTTTCCACGATAGCCTAGGAAATCTAGTAATCATGAGCGCCAAAGACTATCGCACTCCAGGCGGCTGCGCTAAGCCGGTTATCTACCTGTATCCGACCAAGCCCACTACGGTGAGCGTGTCAGTGGGCGCTACCATCTGGAACAGCGCACCACTGTATGGTCCAGATGGATGGCATGTCCTGGCCAGTCCAAACGGCAGTCTCGTAACCACCTCTGGCATAGTGAAGTCACTGTTCTGGGATGGTCTCGGCCGCGGTACCTACCCCGCCGCAAGTGCGGGTAGGGTTGTGCCGAGCGGACAGGCCCTGGCCACCATCCAGACCGATCTGGCAGCACAGGGACTGAACCCTAGTGAGATCCGCGACTTTGTGGACTTCTGGGGCTCTAAGCTACCGACGAATAAGCCCTACACCCGCCTCAGCTGGCTAACCAAATCCGAGCTGGACACACTGGCCCCTCTCAGGATCAGCCCTCGCCCGGACACTACCATCCGTGTCTTCCTGGACTTCGAAGGTCTCGACACCCCTACGGCCCTCACGCCCCAGATTCTATCTGCGCCTTCTCGCAGCGGCTTCACCGCCGTTGAGTGGGGCGGACTACTACAAGGACTACAACCCTAGCAGCCTGTATTGTCGCATTCGGTTTTCACATATAAATCTACATCACTCAATCGCTGTCTGACACTGTCCTATCAGGCACCATGCACTAATTAGCACAGGTATATTGCCCAAAAACCGGTATAATAGTTGCTATGCTTCGTGAACACATCTTCCACAAACTGCTTAGACGTGCCTACCGGCTCCATGTGGCAGTCGATGAGGGCACCGGTCCGACAGTGGTGCTCCTGCATGGCATCGCTGCTACCGCTCTTACCTATACCTACGTCATTCCGCCGCTTCTCACCAACTGCCGGGTGATCGCCTTGGAAATGCTCGGCTTTGGTAGCTCACCCAAGCCGGATTGGAAGGACTATTCCATTGCTGACCACGCCGATTCGGTTTTGGGCACGCTGCGGTCCATGCGTATCCGAGGCCCTATTATCCTCGTTGGACACTCCATGGGCGCACTTATTGCTGTGGAGGTCGCCCGGCGCCGTCCCAAGCTAGTCAACCAGCTCTTCCTACTCAGTATGCCGCTGTACAAAACCAGCACTGGGCAACAGAGTGCCGAGTCCAAACGCCTCGACTCAGCCTACGAGCGCGTCTATGCCTACCTATTGGCCAATCCTACCTTAACGCTGAAACGCGCAGAGTTCGTGGCGCGCTACATACCAGCTGCTGCCGGATTTGAGCTAAACGCTGCCAATTGGCTAGCTTTTGAGCGTAGCCTGGGCAACACTATTATGGGGCAACACACCATGGCCTATGCCAGCGATCTCAGTATGCCTACTCATCTCTATGTCGGTCGACTCGACCCCTTAGTTATCAAGAGCTATCTAAAAGACTTCGTCCACGGCCGGGACCATATGCAGCTGACCACAGTGAACGCGGCCCACGAGATAACCGAGCTCTATGCCAAGCTAGTTACAGACGATATTATTCTGGCTGTTGAACACCTGGAGACCGGCGGAGCGTAGCCAGAGACTCTACGTGGGGCGTACCGGGGTAGAAGTCGTAGGCGCTAAATGCCTCTAGGGTAAAGGCGGTACCAAGCAGTGCCAGATCGCGCGCCTGGGTTACTGGGTTGCAGGACAGGTAGACCAGCTGCTCGGCGGGGGAGTCTAGGATAAGCTGAATTGCCTTGGGGTGCAGGCCGCCGCGCGGTGGGTCTACCACTATCACCTGGGCATTTGTAAGCAGGGTTGGCTCAATGTTCTCGGTAGGGGATAAGACGGCTCGGTAATTTGTAAGTCCATTAGAGCTGGCGTTTGCCTTGGCCGAGCCAGCTGCGCCCGCTAGCACCTCAACGCCCACCAATGACTTAGCCTCTGCGGCCAGCCCCAGTCCAATAGTGCCAACACCGCCGTACAGCTCCACTACGCTCTGGCCAGGAGCTACAGCGGCTTGTATAGCTCTGAGCGCGCCGGCAAAGGCCACCGGATTAATCTGAAAGAACGAATCATAGCCGTATACCAGCTTCAGCTTATTAAAGCTGTGCCGCAGCGTAACGCTACCTTGCTGGTACAGTACCTTGCCCAGGCCGTCGCCCCGTTCGCTGGGTGCGCACACCACTAGGGCGTCAAACGGCGGCTTTAGCGCTGCCCAATCTAGGCTGTAGTGGGGCAGCGAGACCAGGATTATGAGCGGTCTATCGCTGGCATCGGCGCGAACGATTAATCGCGAGACGCTGCTTATTGCATGAGCATTGAGCCAGTCGCGGGCGGCCATGGCGGCAGCGTTCATAGCTGCTGTTCCCAGCACGCAGCCCTCTGGCGCAGCCACTACCTCGTCGCGGCTACCACGCAGGTGTAGCGCCAGCTCCAGCGCGCCCGGCTCGCCGGCAAACACAAATTCTAGCTTATTACGGTAGCCTTGTGCTGCCGGTGACGGGGTCACAGTAAACTTCGGTAGCTCCTGCTTGGTCTGTCCAAAGGCATCAATAATGAGGCCATGCTTCAGCTCAAGCTGGTAGGCATAGTCGACTGACTGCCAGGGGGAGCACGAGAGATAGTGCTCCTCGGCGTCGCCGCTCCGCTGCTTGGCCGGCTTAGTCACTGCAATCAGCCGTGCTTCGGCGTAGCTCTTCTTCTGGCGGATAATCTCTACCTCTGCCGTCTCGCCGGGTAGGACACCGTCGCAGAACACCACCAGTCCCTCGGGCGTTCGTGCGAGCGCACGCCCTTCGGGGACAATCTTCTCAAATGTTAGTAGATGATTCACCGAAGCATTGTACCAGAATGGCCGTCCATTGTATTGCAGCGCCTAGCTCAGTCGCGGGTGCGCGCGTATACTGCACCTATGCACAGCCTTCAGACGCACCACACCCAGATCAGGAACCAATCTATGGATGTCTACACGCGCAAGCACTCTACCATCTACTATATTGGGTGGAGCGTTCTCCTGCTTGTCATTATTGCCTTCGCTACCATCCTCACGTGGATGCTGTTTCCTTCGCGCGCAACAGCCGAGTCGCTGACCGAGGCCAAGGCCGTGCCCGGTCTAACGCTCGAAGAAACCACCGAGTACTACCAGCTTTCCAACAACGGTGCCAGTACCACTGATCAGGCCCTTATCTTCTATCCGGGCGCCCATGTGGCCAGCAATGCCTACCTGGCCAAGCTTGCACCGCAGGCTGTGCGTGGCGTCACGGTTTTTGTCGTTAAGTCACCGCTCCAGTTCGCCATATTCGATCCTGGCGCTGCCGGCCGGATTATCGCCGCCCACACCGGGGTGAAGCGCTGGTACGTCGGCGGACACTCACTCGGCGGCGTCGTCGCCTGTATGTATGCCAAGGACCACGTAAGCCAGCTCAGCGGCCTGTTCTTCTTTGGCAGCTATTGCTCCGGTGACATTTCCGGCACCACTCTCCCTGTCCTGAGCCTGGGCGGATCTCAAGACGGCCTGTCCACCCCAGCCAAGATCCAGGCCGCCAAGCACCTCAACCCACCCAGCGCCCTCTACCTGGTCATACCCGGCGCCGACCATGCCGATTTTGGCGACTATGGTAAGCAATTCGGCGACCAGCCCTCTACCACCACCCGCCTAGAGGTCAAGCAGGCTATTACCGATGCCCTTACCGGCTTTATCCCCGTTCCTCAGCCCCAGTAATCTGCTAAACTAGCCCCAATGGCTATTACGCGACAAAGCAACATATTTGATCCCCAGTCCACCCAGCCCTTCAAGCTAAGCCGGTCCAAGCTGGAGAACTTCACCCGCTGCGCCCGCTGCTTCTATCTAGACCGGCGGCTGGGCGTCGGGCAGCCTAGCATACCAGGCTATACCCTAAATAGTGCGGTAGACACCCTACTCAAGAAAGAGTTTGATACCTATCGCGCTGCTGGCAAGCCCCACCCCTTCATGACCCAGGCGGGCCTAGATGCGGTACCGTTCCAGCACGCCGATCTAGACAAGTGGCGCCACAACTTCACCGGTGTGCAGTACCAACACCAAGCCACTAATTTCCTGCTGTTTGGTGCTGTCGACGACCTCTGGGTGCTCCCCAACGGAGAACTCATTGTGGTGGACTACAAATCCACCAGTAAGGATGGTGAGGTCAGCCTAGACGACCAGTGGAAGGACGGCTATAAGCGCCAGATGGAGATCTACCAGTACCTACTGCGCGGTAATGGCTTTACCGTCAACGATACCGCCTTCTTCGTCTACGCCAATGGTCGTACGGACCTAGACGCCTTCAAGGGCACCCTAGAATTTAAGATGAGTCTTCTGCCCTACACCGGCGACGACACTTGGGTGGAGCTGACCGTCGTGAATGCTCACAAGACCCTCATGAGCGACGAGCTACCACCCTATACAGCCGATTGTGAGTATTGCCAGTACCGGCAGGCAAGTCTAGCGGCAGAGAACCCAGACGCCTAATGGCTGTGGGCGCTACCGCGTAGCAGTGCGATCAAGATCATAGCGCCTACAACGGCCAGTATTAGGCCCACAATGCCGCCGCCAAGTCCCAGTAGGCGGCCAATGATTCCACCAATAATGCTCCCCACGATACCAATAACAGCGTTGCCCAGGAAGCCTCGGTGGCTATGCATAAGACTGCCTGCAACCCAGCCAATAATCGCTCCGAGAACAACCCAGTACAAGACTACGAGCAAAAGTGCGGTTCCAACTAATCCTCCAAACATGGCAATTCTCCCTTATTTATCCCTATAATACGCTGAATTTTCGGCTGGTAAACCAAAATGACCCACTTTCGTGGGTCATTTTAGGGAGATCAGGAACGTGCTGTCTAGATTAGGCCTTTGGCAGCCATCTGACGGGCACAGCCCGGGAACTGGCTGTAGATAGAGCTATGAGATAGCAGCTTCTGTACAGCGCTTACCTGGACATCCAGCGGAGCCATATCGGCCCGCGCGTAGCCAGTCTGCATAGCGTTCCAGGTACCGATAGTGAACTGGAAGGCACCGTAGAAGCCGTTGCCGCTATTACGGTTCCAGGTCATACCAGACTCGCACAGACCCAAGAACTGGATCTGGGCTTGGCCGATCGACTGGCCGGTAAAGGGAGCGGCGGCTGGCTTAGGAGCAAGCTTGGCCTTGGCAATTGCGGCGGCTTTCGCAGCGGCGGCGGCAGCTGCTGCCTTGGCAGCCGCTTCAGCGGCCAGGCGAGCCTGCTCAGCCTGGTACTCATGGATAGGGGTGAGCATTTCGGTTTCAATATTTGGTTTGATGTAGGTCGTGGACAGGGCATCTGGACTTGCCAGATTGAGAACAATTTTCGTTTGATTGTTGCCAGCAGGAAGCGTTGTTACGCTCGACTGCGCGGTGACGGCTATGGCAAAGGAGTTGGTCACCTGGCTCACTAGCAGTATGGCTGTAGCAAGCAATTGTGGGATGTTACGCATTCATTGGTAAGAAGTCCGCCCGAATGCAAACCTTTCTCTTAAATAATAGGCAGGAAACATAACCAAAATGACCAGTTTCCGTGCATAAGCGCATATATTACACCATAAGCGTTATAATGTCAAGTATTTATTGGTTATGTTTTAGAATAATAGCTCCGTAGAGCCATTATCATTAATGCTTATGTTCTGCAATAATTTGTGGGAAATACTAGATTAGCGGCCGGGATGGCCGTCAGTGAATAAGCATGCTGTCGCCATACGACAGCATGCTATACCGCCCAGCAATAGCCTGGTCATACGCTGGCTTCAGATAGTCCCAGCCTGCAAAGGCCGCAGTTAGCATGAGTACAGTTGAGCGTGGCGCATGGAAGTTCGTCACTAGCTGGTCAATTATCTGGAATTGGTACCCTGGGTAAATATAGATGTCTGCCTCCCCGGCGAGCTGTGTGGGGCCGTCCTGAGATAGAATCTGGCTAGCAGCATACTCCAACGTGCGAGTGACAGTAGTCCCTACGGCCGTCACTTTCTTTCCCGTCTTCCGAGCCTGCCGGATCGCCGCCACCGTCTCAACCGGAATCTCAAAGTACTCCTGGTGCATAGTGTGGCCCTCCACTTCGTCCGAACGAATCGGCAGAAATGTCCCCAGCCCCACGTGCAGTGTCAGGTACTGGATAATGACCCCTTTGGCCTTAATCTGTTGCAGAAGCTGCTGGGTAAGGTTCAGTGAGGCGGTCGGTGCAGCCACCGAGCCCTGTTCCTGGGCGAACATAGTCTGGTAACGTTCTGCGTCCGACTGGTCGGCCTCACGGTGCATATACGGCGGCAGGGGAACCTGGCCGTACTTCGTGGCTAACTGGTATAGATCACTATCTGACCGCACCATGGCCAGGCCGCCCTCAAGCACACTTGTGACAGCAATGGTCTGATCATGTACTTTTAGCACATCACCAGCCCTAAGCGTCCCCCTATACATAACCCGCATCTCGTGCGTATTGGTATCATGGTGTTTCTCTAGCACTAGAATCTCTCGCTTGGCACCCGCGGCAGTGAACACCTCCAAACGCGCCGGAATGACACGAGTGTCGTTCAGCACCAGCACATCGCCCGCGCCCAGGTAGTCAATTAAGTCCGTATAGTGCCGGTCCTCTGTACTACCCGCCGTCTTGTCGAGCACCAGCAGACGGGTGGTACCACGGACAGCCGGTGGGCGAGTGGCAATTCGGTCCTCGGGCAGGTTGTAGTCATAGTCGCTAACACGCATACCACCATAGTACCAGGTGCATAACGGCGTTTGTACGGGTATAATGCTCCCATGCAAGAAGAAACACCGAGAAAAGGCAACCAACCCCTTGGCCGCGTGCGGCCAGCTGTTCGCGTTACCATCGCCGGGCTGGTGGCTCTCACCCTTGGGCTGGGAATAGTGGTGGTCCGTACCACCAAGGTACCCAACCTCGGTAGCACCCACACCCAGAAGCCGGCCGCCACACCTGACAGCAACCCCCAGACCGACAGCAATACCGCACTCATGGACAAAACGGCTATCCCGGCGAGCCCGGCGCTCTACACCGTGGCCCGTACTATCGATGGCGATACCATCGACGTTCGTACCTCCACTGGAGCCATTGAGCGAGTCCGGTTTATTGGCGTCGATACTCCCGAGACCCACGACCCACGTAAGCCGGTACAGTGCTTTGGGGTAGCCGCCGCCGCCTACACCCATGACCAGCTCACCGGCCAAACCATTCGCCTCGAGGCCGACCCCCAGGACTCTGATCGAGACAAGTACGGCCGATTGCTGCGCTACATTGTCCTACTCGACGGTACAAACTATAATTTGAAGCTGATCCAAGAGGGCTATGGCTTTGCTTATGTGGTATTTCCATATACCAAAATTGACGATTTCCGCTCCGCCGAGACTACGGCTCGCGTACAGAACAAGGGCCTATGGGCGGGTTGCAATATAGATAGCAGTCAAAAGATAAAACAAACCACCTCGCCCAAGTAGTCTTTTGCTGCGCCAGCTTGTGCCACCCGCCAATTCTATGTACCGATTCGACGAGTAGTTCGCTATAGACAAGAGTTTTGTCTACTTTTGCTCATTTGCCAAAAGTAGGGATGAAAGCGAGGATACCGGGGGGGGCTAGCCTAGGCGAGCATAGCTGAAATGAGTGCAACGAATGAAGAATGTCTTCGTCGCTCTCACCAGAAACTAAAAGACCCCCAAGGGGGCCTTTTACAAAAATTACCCTACGCCTGTGGCGGAATGCCAGCCTCTGGCTTACCAATCTTTGCGGAGATAATAACGGCGCGTACCTCGCCATCGTTATCCTTAATCTCGGTTTGATGGGTCTCGTTGTAGTAGGTGACCAGATGGTGACTAAGGATCTCGGATAGATCCTTCAGCTTAAACTTCAGCTCTTCTACCTCGCCAGCAATCACTTGATAGTCCTTATCAGCCTCGAGCAGCTTCTTAGCCGAAGCCCGCTTCACCGTCAATTCCTTGAGCTCATCCTGAAGCTTGCGGTACTCATCATTCTGCTCCATGACGTCTTTCAGATCCAGATTCATAGCCTTTAGTTTGCCGCGCGTTTCGGTCATTTCGGTTAGCAATCGGTGAATTGCTTCTAAGGTTTTTTCGTCCACGTTTTATAATCCTGTTATGCTCGAATACTACTGGTGTAGGCCCGGTGCGGTCAAGCCCAGGAGTGGCCAGGAAGCGCAAAAACCGCTACACTAACGGCTAAATGCAACCAATTTCCTATACCAAACAACAGGTCGGGGAGCCACGTTTCCCCAAACTGCTCTATAATCGCCCAATCAGCCGACACGGCGCCGGTCGGCTACTAATCATTGGTGGGCGGCGTGACTACGTAGGGGAGATCCAGGCTGCGTACGCACTAGCCACCGCTGCGGGCATTGGAGAGTGCCGCGTTGCACTCCCAGACAGTTTGGTACGACTGGTAGGGCCCTCAGGCACCGGGGAGTTTGTAGCCAGTGGCCATGGTGGGGTGCTGGCCAAGATATCGCTCGGGGAACTACTGGGGCTCTTAGCGAGCTACGATACCGCGCTTATTGGCCCCTCTGCCGGCCACAACAGCGAGACAACGCTGCTTCTTGAGTCGCTACTGCAGAAATCGGAGCTACCCATGGTAATTACCGGAGATGGATTAGTAGGCCTCGGCTCCAGCGTACGGGCCATGAGCGAACGACCGCTCACAACTGTGGTGTGCACTATGCCGGAGCTGTTCAAGCTAGCGGGTAAGCTCGGTGTGGGCATCCAGATTACCGCCGACGGCGGCCTCCGCAACAAGGTCCAGATTGTCTCGGACGTAGCCGCCGCTGGGCTTGGAAGCCTGGTGGTGACTGGCCCAGAGCTTATCTGTGTGGAGGCGGGGGAGACTACCGTCACCACTATTACCGGCAATGCCAGCGATCTCACCCCGGGCTTTGCTGGTGTAGTGGCTTCACTTCTTACCCAGAACCCCGGAAAGCGCCAGGAAGCAATGGTTTCAGCCTGCTACCTAGCGGCCATGGCCATGCAGTATCTAGCCGAGGACAGTGAGGCCCATGTGACCACTAATTTCGAGATGGCCATCGCCCGCGCGCTCCGTACCATCGACGATGAAAGCTTCTAGGCTACGGCTCACTGCTTATGCTAGAGTTGGTGTATAAGCGACACCACCATGCCACCCATCAGCCCCACTCCACCAGCTTCCCCAGTGAGCCTACCGCCGGCACCCATAGCCCCGCCGCCACCAGCCAGTGGTGCCAGCCCAGATAGCCTGGACATCCAAATTGATGATGTTAACCGTAGCTTGTGGCAGTACATTAAGACGCATAAGCTCCGGCAGATCATCCTGCTAGCACCAGTAGTTATCATCTGGGAAGTCGTAGTAGTCGTCATTATGCTGGCCTACTTCCAGGACTCAAGCCATAGCTCATCAGGTGGCAAGGGGCTGGCCTACATTCTCATTGCTCCATGGCTAGCCATGTCCGCCTGGTTCTACCGCCTTCGTAAACAATTCGAGGATGCTTTTCTCCAGCAATTTGCTACGGCCAACGGCTATACATTTGCCCAGACGGGCGCTGTCGATGAAACCTACGGCACTATCTTCCGGCTGCCCGGCGTACAACAAGTCTCCGACGTAGTTTCTGGCACCTACGGTGGCAACGACCTCCGTCTGTTCCTTTATGAGCTTGTGGTTGAGCATGGACGCGACCAACGGCGCTATGCCAACACGGTGATAGAACTAGATCTTCACGGTAGCCTCCCAAACCTGCTCATGGCCAATAAGCACCAGTCTATGGCCGAGCTCGATCTAGCTCAGGCATTCAGCGTGACCAATAAGATAACCCTTGAAGGGGACTTCAACCAATACTTCGAGCTCTACGCCCCCGCCGGCAATGAGCTAGAGGCGCTGCAAATATTTAGCCCAGATACTATGGCTATCATGGAGGATGGCTCCAGACACTACACCGTGGAGTTTGCGGCCAATCGTATCTACATTTACTGTACGGGCCTGGTTTCCACTACTGGTGAGCTCACCCACCTGTTCAATCTCGCCAAGCAGCTTATTACCAAGATTGCGCCACTAGCCTCGCGCCTCGCCCATGACTCGGCCATTGTCGCAACACCAACCAATCTTAGCCTCACTACCATTAAGCGGCCTGGCCAGCAGGGCGCCTTGATCGCCCTACTTACCATCATTGCTGTTGCCTTTATCATAGCCTTTTCTGTGGGCGTGGCTCTTAATTCAGGCTACTAACGCTTCTAATCACTTGGTACCGCTGGTCGGAGTCGAACCGACACACTATTGCTAGTACGGGATTTTGAGTCCCGCGTGTCTACCAATTCCACCACAGCGGCATCAATTGACTACAAGGCTTGCATTTCACGCTATATTGAAGCAAAATAGAGCATTCGCAAAACCGTTAGGCTTGGCTTTGCGCTCCCGTAAGATTATCATAGCGAAGAAGGTTTTCACAATGCTACCGAACAGCTCCGACGCCATCGACATCTCCCCTTACAGCACCCTAGGGGCCAACCTAGCTGCTGACCCCTCTACGCCGGGGCAGGGAAATGCTGCCATCGAGGCCGCCCGTAAGCTCATCGCTAGCCTACCAGATAGTGCACTGCACCAGCCGGGCAGTGTGTCCACGCCCCATGACACCCCAGCTGCACCCGCCGCCGCGCCGTACCAGCCCGCGGCCAGTACGGTGATCATGCCTGGCGTGAGCCAACAGGTACACCAATCAGAGGTGCAACTGCCCACCCTGCTGCCGACGCCCCTACCGCAACCTCTACACACGCCGTCTGTAGCTACCAGCCAGCTGCCCCCAGCACCCACGCCCCAAGTCATGCCGAACCCACCACAGGCAGCGGCAACGTCCACCACTGCACCGACTGCAGCTTTCGAACTTCCACAGCTTGGCGCTGTCGCCACGCCTCTAGCGCCGCCAGTGTTAGCAAGCCCAGTCGTGGTACCCACTACCCCCAAAGCCACCGCATTCCGCAAGGGCGGTAGTAGTACACCCTCGCGTATTATGCCCATTGCTATCGCCGTTGGCTCTTTCCTGCTACTTTTGGTCTTATTCCGCTCACAGGTCATTTTTAGCCAGATCACCTATCTTACCTCAAAGAAGTCCGATCCTATCACTACCGCGGCACCCGCGGCCGCGGTAGAGGCTGTACCGGCCGGCTCAGTACTGAATATTCCTAAGATTAATGTCTCAGCACCCATTATCTTTGCTACCAGCAACGAAGAAGCGTTGTTTCAGAAAGATCTGGAAAAGGGCGTTGTGCACTATGCCAATACTGCATCCCCAGGTCAGCCGGGCAATAGTGTTATCTTTGGTCATTCCTCCAACGACTGGTGGGAGCCCGGTAATTATAAGTTTGTCTTTGTCTTGCTCGACAAGCTCGTGGTAGGCGACACCTTTAGTGTAAATTACGATCAAAAGAAGTATGTCTACCAGGTCACCATAGTGAAGGTAGTTGAGCCCACCGATCTCAGTGTGCTCAACCCCACCACAGACCCAAGTATGACTATCATTACCTGTACGCCACCCGGAACAAGCTGGAAGCGGCTGGTTGTGCAGGCCAAGCAGATTAGCCCAGTGCCTGGCTCAACGGAAGTAACAGCCCCCAAGCCAACTGCTACGGCAAAAGCAATCCTCCCGGGCAATGCGCCGAGCTTCTTTGACCAGATTACCAGCTTCTGGAACTCACTGATTGGCAAGAAGTAAGCCTATTCTAGGTTCTTAGTCTTCTGTCCGTGTACTGGCTCAGGCAGCAGGAGAGTAACTACCTAGGGTGTCCCAGATTGATCGAGAACAGTCAGCTTACTTGGATTATTCCCACGGCCTCGCGGACGCCTGTGCGAGGTACATTCTGGCACCTTTTGCCTGGCCAAAGGCACGAGGAGAAAAGTAAGCGTATCCCAGGATAGAGCGAGAGGACATGCCCTGATAGTCGAAGCTACAGGAGTGGAGGGCAGGCTACTTGTGAGTATCGGTCGAGATAAGGTCTAGTTTGGCGTCGCTACCCGCAGCGAATCGTAGGAAGCTATGTTGGTCACTCGTCGCTAGGACTGGTAGCGTAGCTACGGCGCTCCCAATAGCCTGGTCATTGGCACCATCAAACTCCAAGAAGTGCGCCCGGCCCTCGCGCACGCCCAGAATATGGTAATTATCAAACCATGTCATACCCGTCAACCCACCGCCTAGGTTGTAAGTGGTGGTCTTCTCGGAATCATAGGTACCAGAGGCGGCAACAGAACCAAAGTTAAGAAAGCGCCCATCCCCATTAAAGCTCATGTAGTCGGCATCCTTGGTGACCACCCGACTAGTTGGATTATCCGAATCTGGATTGGAGTAGAGTGTCAGCGTACGGGCCTTGGTCGGCAGTACAGCCAGCAGATCTGCCCCGCGGTAGTTCGCCTCGACAATCTGATAGCTTTCACTTTCCGCTAGCGACTGCACTAGCTCCTTCTTGTCATGGCCGTTCATATCCATACTGTAGAGCGAGCGGCCCAGCTTTGTCGTCTGAACGTACAGTACCCGATTGCCTGTAAGGGCGAAGCTCAGTACATTGTCTGCTAGAACTGCCGATACCGTCTGTGCCCCGACGTCCAGCTTCCGCAGCCCCTCGGGTGACTGCCAGAACAGTTCGTGCCAGTTTCCTGGCGCAAAGCTGAGCGTCGCAAAATCGTACTTAAACGTGTCCGTCAGGTTGGATGGTGCCTGGCCAGTTGCTAGGATCTGAACCACTACCTTCACACCTATCTTGCTGCGCAGTAGAAGGTGAGCATTGTCGTCAGCCCAGCTCAGGCTAGTAAGAGCCTCTGCAGGCTGCTCAGTCGTAGCAGCCAGGGGCTGATAGAGCTTGGTTGTAGTTTTGTTAGCGTTGTCATACAGCAACACTGCCGCATCTACGCCGGTAGTCATCATCGCCAGGTGACGGTGGTCATTGCTGGGTACGGCCTGCGCCACACCGGACAAGGAGGTGACAGTAGTATCCTTGAGTACTTCTGGGAGCAGCCAAATGTACTGTACCCACACTACCTCCGAAGCCTCTGCCTTGAGCTGCTTGCTCCAGGTACGGTAGCCGTCCTTCTTCACCTCAAAGCTATAGTCGCCAGCCTCCAGTGTGGCCCGGTAGGGCGTACGGCGCTTAATGTCTTTGCCATTGAGGATAACATTGGCGGCACTTGGCGTGGAGTTCATTATGACGAGACCATTGAGAGTGGCCCGATGGTTCTTGAAATCATAGCTATAGCCCCGGCCAAACGCCACAAGTAGGATTGTTGCGCCTACCACAAATAGAATGGCGCCGAGGGTGGTCAGAATGGAAAATATTTTGCGTAACATCACACCACACTATACCGCCAAAGCGGCAATTCGGGTAGTGCTATGTGAGTAGCACACCACCTGGCTCCTGGGGTATACTAGGGGCATATATGTTTAAAAGACGAATTGCGATAGATCTGGGAACTGCCAATGTGCTGGTGTACTTACCCAAGCGCGGGATTGTCGTAAATGAACCCAGTGTGGTGGCAATAGACACCGCTTCAAATCGGATTATTGCTGTCGGCGCCGAGGCAAAAGAAATGCTCGGCCGGACACCAGACACTATCGTGGCCAGCCGTCCCATGCGCGATGGTGTTATTGCCGACTACCGCATTACCCAGGCTATGATCCGCCACTACATTAATAAGGTATCTAGCGGGTGGCGCATCACTCGCCCAGACGTTATGGTCTGCGTCCCCGCTGGCGCCACATCTACCGAGCGCCGTGCCGTTATCGACGCCACCTTGGCAGCCGGCGCGCGTGCTGCCTATATTATTAAGGAGCCAGTAGCTGCCGCGATTGGTGCAGGTATTCCTATTGCCTCAGCCGCCGGCAATATGGTGGTGGACATAGGCGGCGGCACTACCGAGATAGCCATACTGTCCCTCGGCGGCATAGTCGCTCAGAACAGTATTCGTGTTGGTGGCAATAAGCTGGACGCGGCTATCGCCGAGTTTATCCGCCGCAACTATAGCCTAGCTATTGGCGACCGTACCGCGGAAGAGATAAAGAAGGAGCTAGGCTCGGCCCTCATGCTCACCAAGGACCGCACCATGGAGATACGAGGCCGCGACACCATAGCTGGGCTCCCGAAAACTATCACCATTCATGCCAATGAGATAACCACTGCCATGGGGGATGAGCTCGAGAAGATACTGCTGGCCATCCGGGCGGTGCTCGAGCAAACTCCGCCCGAGCTGTCCAGCGATATTATTGATCGCGGGATGGTACTCACCGGTGGTGGCGCACTTCTAAAGAACCTCGACCGGCTTCTCAGCAACGTCACTGGCGTACCGTGTGTAGTAGCCGAAGAGCCACTTCTATGCGTTGCCAGAGGAACTGGCATCGCTCTAGATAATCTGGATGAGTATAAACGTAGCTTGGCCGGAGTGAAGTAATGCGCCTTCAGGGCACTAACACCCACGACATGACAATCACGAAATTCTTAGGGATGGCTACCTACGCGCTGGTTCTGCTCATGCCGTTCCATGCAGCCATTGTTGTCATACTAGGTACCTGGCTTGGTTCTACCACGCTGGTTGCAGCCTGGAAGGAGTTGTTAATAGTAACTATGGCACTTGGCTTGCTGGTCCACCTAACCCGTGGACGGACTTGGCATACACTGTACCAGCCGATACCGCTCACTATCGCTGCCATTACGCTCCTAGGGCTCATCGTAAGCTTGCTCAATCACACAAGCCTTACGTCGCTGGCCTTTGGGATTAAAACCGACATTTTCCCCTGGTTGTTATTCCTCTGCGCTGCGGCCGCCACCTGGCCAGGGGCCAAGTCACAGTACCGTTTTGTCCGCCTAGTTGTCATTGGCGCGGTTATTGTCAGCCTGATATCACTCCTGCAGGTCTACCTTATCCCGGTCTCACTTCTAACCGCGCTCGGCTACGGGCCCGCCACCATCCCTGCCCTACAGAAGGTAAACGCCGCTCTGCCAGCTATTCGAGCATTTTCGACGCTGGGCGGACCAAATCAGCTGGGGTCGTACCTGCTCATACCACTGTGCCTGGTAGGTACACTTATATTACGACGCAAGCACTGGCGGCTACTTGCACTGCTGCCGCTCCTGCTAGCGGCACTATACCTGTCCTACTCCAGAAGTGCTTGGATAGCCGCCATTTTTGCCGCTGGTATTACCGGGTTCCTGGGCCTACCGCACAAGTGGCGGCTCATAGCTCCAGGTATAGTCCTGGTCTGCGTCGGTCTTGCCGCCGGTCTTACTTACCGCGTCACCCATAACCGCGAAGTGAGTCCACTAGAGCTCGTCCTACTGCATGGCCAAGTAGATAGGCTTACGGACAAGGTAACGGACTCCGACTCTGGACGCACCAGCTCACTTGCACTAGGCCTCGCCACACTCAAGTCGCGCCCCCTGGGCCTGGGGCTCGGAAGCGCCGGTCCGGCATCATACCAAACTGCGCACCCCCTTATCACCGAGAACTGGTACCTTCAGGTAGGCATAGAACTTGGCTGGTTGGGCGTCGCCCTATACACATTGCTTTTTGGCCTCATCGCTCGCCAGCTCTGGCAGCTCAGTAGTCAGAGCCAGGCAGTACTAGCGCCGGGCCTATTGGCCGCTCTTGGAGGAATACTCATTAGTAATTTATTCCTTCACAGCTTAGCTGACAGTACCCTAGCGATTATGCTTTGTGGCACACTAGGCATAGCACTTGGTAATATGGTGAGTAAGGAGACGTCCTCATGAAAGCACCCCGTGTTGCTATTATCCACGACTGGCTTAATACCAAGATAGGTGGAGCGGAACAGGTTCTACTGGAGCTAGCCAGACTGTACCCTGAGGCGCCCATCTACACGCTGCTCTTCGATGCGGCCGTCTATGATGGCATTATTGACCCGGACCGCATTCGCACTTCGCCGCTTCAGCGTTTTCCGCGGGCACTACGCAAGCGCTCGCGGTACCTCTTGCCATGGGCGGCTGGGGCTATCGAGAGCTTTGATCTTAGCGAATTCGACCTGGTTATTTCGTCCTCCAGCGCCTTTGCCAAGAGTGTAATTACCGGCCCAGCTACGCTTCATGTGTCATATTGCTACTCACCCATGCGCTACGCCTGGGACTACTGGCCACGCTATGTCGATGAGCAACACGTAGGGCCTATCCGACGGGCTGCTATTCACCACCTAGTTTCGAGGCTACGGCTCTGGGACTACTACTCATCTTCCCGCGTAGACCAATGGATTGCCATCTCGCAGACGGTGGCAGCCCGCATCGACAAGTACTATGGCCAGCCTTCTACAGTCATCTATCCGCCGGCAGCCATCCACGAGCTCCTTCCCAACGCCGATCGCGGCAACTACTATGTCACGCTCTGCGTGCTTACACCGTACAAGAAGGTTGATCTGGCCATTGCCGCCTGTAATGCCCTCGGCCGCAGGTTGATCGTGATCGGCGAGGGCGCCGACCGCGCTCGGCTGGAGCAGCTGGCTGGACCCACCATTGAGTTTGCTGGCCGCGTCACGGAAGAGCGTAAGTGGGAGCTCCTAGCTGGTGCTCAAGGCCTACTGTTCCCTCAGGAAGAGGACTACGGCATTGCGCCCATTGAGGCCATGGCCGTGGGCACGCCGGTGCTAGCCTATGAGCGCGGTGGGGCAGGGGAGACCATCATTGACGGCACTACGGGGCTCCTGTTTGCTAGTCAAACTGTCGACGGACTTAGTACCGCCATGAAGCAGTTTGAACAAATGGAATTTGATCGCCCCACTCTGCACAAGTACGCCAGCCAGTACGACACCACTCACTTCGCCACCCACTTCACCAGCTACATAACCAAAGCCTATGAACACCACCTCTCGAAAAATAGTTAATACCAGCTACCAGATCCTTGGCGTGGAGGTAGATGCTCTGTCTATCCCGCTGGCAGTCACACAGATCATTACTAAGGCCGCCGACTCATCGAGCCAGCCCAGCTACGTCGTTAAGCCGTATGTCGAGTTCCTGGAAAAGGCTATTAGCGAGCCCGAGTTGCTCGCCATATTCAACGACGCAGAGTGGTGCCTTGCTGACGGCATCTCGCTAATATGGGCGGCCCACTACCTCTACGGTGGTCGTCGTCATTTAGGCCGCCTGCTGGGCACGCTGGGGCAAATTATCCTCATGCCCCGCCGTCTCCGCAAGCAACTCCCCCAGAACATTGGCGGTATTACCTTTACCTGGCCGCTCCTAGAGGCTGCCCGCGACCGCGGATTGTCGGTCTATCTTATTGGCTCCCCCAAGCATAATGACATTGCCCATACCGCAGCTACACTCACGCGCAAGCTCCCCGGCCTGAGCATTGCCGGCTACTTCAGTGGGCATTTCGATCGTCGCCTAGAAGCCAAGCTAGCTACGGAGCTTCAAAAAGTACGGCCGGACATTATCCTGGTCGGCATGGGCTTTCCGCGCCAGGAGCAGCTTATCTTGCGCCTCATCCCACAGCTGGAGCACGGCGTACTTATTGGTGAGGGCGGTACCTTCGACTACCAGCAGTTTGGCGGCCGAGCTCCGAAGGCACCCGGATTAATAGGGATCATCGGACTCGAGTGGCTATGGCGCCTTATCCTCCAGCCCAGTCGAATCAAACGACAGCTAGCCATACCCCGATTCATCTGGCATATCTATGGCCAAGGCCGGGATATGAACCTCCGTGCTAAAAAATTCTAAATAATCACTCGTGTACCATTGCAAGGTATAGTGCTCATGCTGTAGCATGAGCACTATAAGGAATTATTATCCGTGCAATGCCCAAATTGCGGTAAATCTGAACGCGTCACAATTGGTGCTAAGCAATACTGTAGCCATTGCGGAAAAGCGCTTGATACCGTTGCTCAGCCAACAACTGCTGCTGTAGTCCCAAACCCGCGCCCTATGATGCGTGACATAGCTCCAGCTCCAGCTCCAGCTCCAGCTCCAGCTCCAGCTCCAGTGCAGTCTGCCACCGTACCAGCGCCCATGCCCATGCCGGTTGTGCCGGAGCCCATGCCACCCATGCCTACAGTAGTTGCGCCAGCTCCCGCACCCACCCCAGAACCAACTCAGGCACCGCTAACCCAGCCCAACCCCGCTGGCGGCTTTCATGCCCCCGTAACCAAGCCCGCTGGCCCGGCCGTATTGGATCTAAGTAACGCGGCTGTCACACCCGCTGCCGCCATGCCCGATCCGCTCATCGCCGCCGTGGCCCCACTACCCGTAAGCCCGCTAGCACCCGCAGCAGCCAGCCCGTCTTTAATCACACGCGGCAGCGACACCCGAGATCAAAACGCTCAGCTGGTTACCAAGAGTGATTCCATCAGTAAGTTTGGTAGTATGAGCCACCCTGCTGCCCCAATGCCTATGCCTGTGTCAGTAGCTATGGCCGCCCCTGCACCGGCTCCGGCAGCAGCTCCAGCACCAGTGGCCCCTAGTCCCGGTCCATCGCTAGAAACTGCCATATCTGAAACTGCTAAGACATCTACCAAGATTGCCGCGCCCATGGCCCTGCCCAATGCCGTTGTCACGCAAGTAGACGCCATGGGTAGCGCCAAGCTTGGCAAGTCTGGTGCGCCAGGCACGCTCGGTACCAGCGATGCCATGAAGCTCGCTATGGCAGCCGAGGTAAAGCCACAGTTTAAGCCGGCTACGGTTGCTGCCGGGCTTGCCGCCCTAGTAATTATGGGTGGCTACATCTGGATCAATAACTATCCTAAAATGACCATCAAGACCGCTGCTGCCAAAGCTGGCATAGATGCTACTATCCCGGGTTACGTCCCATCCAGCTACAGTCTCGCTGGGCAAGTAGCCTATGCTCCTGGCGAGATCACCCTGAACTTCTCGGGGGCCAACCACGACGACAATCTACAAATTACCCAACGCCGCACCAATTGGGACTCTGGCTCACTCCTGGAAAACTATGTCGCTAAGACCTCAAGCCAGTACTCGGCTGTAGAAGGCCAGGGGCTCACCGTCTACATGTACGGCAATGGCCAAGCCAGCTGGGTCAACCACGGTATCTGGTACAATATTGACGGAAACAATAAACTGAGTCGCGAACAGCTGCTCAAAATTATTTATAGCTTATAGCCTTAAGCAGGAGTGGGGGAGTATGAACAACGATCCAGGCTGGGACAAGATTGTAGATGCCATAGACGCCAAGTTCGGCATCGATCGGCACGGTACGAAAACCGAGCCGCTTGAAGACCGTCATGACCTGAACCAAACTGTACGCTTCATTGAGTTCTCGCGGAGCGGCCAGCAATTCCGACTGGAGCGCATTACAAAGCCAGCCATCATGGATCGCAAGTCCATCCACGGCAAGTCGGCTAATGCGACCGTCCGGTTTGAGAACATCTACGACCCCGAAACCACCTCCAGTAAGACCGTCTATCTACACCAAGTATCCGACGAATGGGTGGAAATGGACGGCGATGGCCTTGCCGCCGCCCTTGCCTAGGCACGGCACTCACACTACACTAGCTCCATGTCACACACCTCAAAGCCCCTCCGCGTCCGCTTTGCGCCCAGCCCTACTGGCCTGGTTCACATTGGCAATCTCCGAGGCGCCCTAGTAGCTTACCTGCTCGCCAAGCAGTCCGGAGGCAGCTTCATCCTACGCCTGGAAGATACCGACCGTGAGCGCTTCGTCCCCGAGGCCGCTCAGTTCTTGGTTGATTCGCTTACCTGGCTCGGGCTTGAGTGGGATGAGGGCTACCGTCGTGACGGCCTGTTTGGGCCCTACGTCCAGAGCGAGCGTCTCAACGTCTACCGGCAGTATGCCAACCAGCTGATTGCGGAGGACAAGGCCTACTGGGACTACACTACCCCAGAGGAGCTGGATGCCCTGCGTACCGCTGCCCAGAAAGCCGGCACCGCCTTCCGATTTACACGCGACATGGCAAGAAGCCAGCCAGTCGGGGATGAGGCCGGCGTAGTACGTTTTGCCACCCCAGAAGGCCCCAGTGTGGCCTGGGATGATCTAGTTTGGGGGCCACAGTCCTGGGAGCGCCATATCTTGGATGACTTTGTGTGCCTTAAGTCGGATGGCTTTCCTACCTACAACTTTGCCGTAGTTATAGACGACCACCTCATGGAGATAGACGTAGTTACCCGCGGTCAAGAGTTCCTGCCTACTACCCCGAAAAACCTGCTGGTCTACGCGGCTTTTGGCTGGGTACCACCTCAGTTCGCACACCTACCCTGGATCATGGGGCCAGACGGCAAAACCAAGCTGAGCAAGCGCCACGGCGCTAAGTCTGCCCTGGAGTACCGTGATCTAGGCTATCTGGCCGATGCGGTCTTCAACTTCATGGCGAGCATGGGCTGGAATGATGGCACTGAACAAGAGCTATTTACCCGCGCCGAAATAATAAAGAAGTTTAGCCTAGACCGCGTGCAGAAAAGTAATGCCATTTTTGATCCTGAGCGACTCGACTGGATGAATGGTCTCTACATCCGCAATCTCTTCAAGTCCCGCCCGGGGCTTCTGCTAGATGCCTGCGAGCCTTTCTGGCCAGACAGCGCTAAGGCCTACGACCAGGGCTACAAGCAAGCTGTACTAGCGCTAGACTACGAACGCATCAAATACCTGTCACAGCTTACCAACTCCACGAAGTATTTCTTTTCCACGCCAGATGTGAGCTGGGACGGGTTTAAGGTGCCCCGCGACGAGGCCCTGCGCTATGTTTCCGAGGTACGCGAGGCCGTAGAGGACATGGCCGACTTTCACGATACCACGCAGCTCGAGTACCTGCTGCGAGAGGAGATAATGCCGCGTCTAGAGCTCGAGAAGCCAGGCCCACTCTTCATGACTATCCGCTACGCCGTTACCGGCCAAGCCGCCACCCCGGGCCTGTTCGAGCTACTGGCAGTTATTGGGCGGCCAGAGGTGGCCAAGCGCCTGGCTAATGCCGAGCAGGTCCTATCTGATTGACAGCTAGGCACGCACAACCTATTATTACCAGGAGAATATCATTAGGAGGCGCAGCAATACTTGGCGCCGAAGGGGGATCATGATCGAGTTTTATGACGTAAAGAGCCGCGCCAAAGTAAGCCTAGGCGAAGCCGATGTTTCCAAAGTCACATATGAGAGCACAACCAAAGCTGGCGCAGTCCAGGTTCGTTACGCCCTCCGTGGCAACTATGACGGTCGCAAACTCACCAAGTTCGTCTCCAAGGACACTTGGGATAGCCTGAACGTCGCGACAGCCTAGTTCCGCCTCCACAAAAGAAACGGCCTTCGGGCCGTTTTTTAGTTCCAAATCCAAGCCTGGTGCCAGGAGGCGCTGCGCACTACGGTGCGCCCTTTGGCTTTTCCACAACATATTTGACACAAACACAAGCGTTATGTGCTATAGTAACCGCATGGAAGAGCCAAAACTAGCTCTTGACAGTCTAATTGCTCCAAAAACGCTCGCCGAGCATGTGGCCACTGTCAAAGCCCAAAACCAAAACAGCCCCATACCCAAGTCCGTCAAACCGCCCTTACTTCAGAAGCGCACGGTTATTACTGGTGTTGTAGTACTCTCCGCTATCCTCCTGACGGTCGGTGGCATTTTTGCTTACCAGGCTATGCATAAGCCGGCCAAGGTCACCGTGGTCACGCCCAGCCCAACGCCTGCGCCCACACCCGCCGCAGCCCCGGTAGCGGCACCCGTGCCCACCACCAAGGCCTCGCCGCTATCTGGCGCGCAGCTGGACCCAGCACTGGCCAACCGGCCCATCACCGCTGTTGTCATTGAAAACCATACCGATGCCCGTCCTCAAAGTGGCCTCCAGGACGCCGGCGTGGTCTACGAGGCGCTGGCGGAGGGCGGCATTACTCGCTTTCTAGCCTTCTTCCTCGAGAAGAAGCCAGCCAGCCTCGGGCCGGTTCGTAGCCTACGCACCTACTTTGTTGATTGGGCGCTCGAGTACGGCGCACCAGTAGCCCATGCCGGCGGCAATGCCGACGCTCTAGACCTGGTTGGCCCGACCGGTATGAAGGATATGAACCAGTTTGCCCACGGCGGCAATTTCTACCGCACCACCGACCGCTACGCTCCGCACAATCTCTACACCTCCACCGACCTATTAGATAAGCTGGAGCAACAGCTCGGTTACGCTACGCCGGCTACCTTCACACCCAACCCTCGCAAGGCCGATAGCCCTGAGGCTACGCCGTCGCATACCCAAATTGGCCTCAACTACTCCTATAGCGGCTACCAGTCCGGCTATACCTACGAAGCCTCGAGCAATAGCTACCTGCGCACCCTAGCTGGCAAGGCACATATTGACCGCAATAGTGGGCAACAGATTAAAGTGAAGAATGTGGTGGTCGAGTACATGAACACCAGCTATGGCACTACCCGCATTGGCGAGCAGACGGTAATAATGGGTACTGTCGGTACGGGCAAAGCCCTGGTCTTCCTAGATGGTGGCGCTACCACAGCCACCTGGGTCAAGGCCTCTCGCACCGCCCGCACCCAGCTGTTCGACGCCGCTGGCAAAGAAATTGCTCTCAATGTCGGTAACACCTGGTACTCCATCGTCCCTAACGGAAAGCTGGTTACGTACTAATCATGTCAGCCAGGCACACTATTAATAAGCATGCTCGTAAGCTGCACCGGCTCACTCGCAATGCTCTCGCCGGCAAACGCATTATTAAGCACAAGCATGCCAAGCACATTACCCGCGGCTTCTTTATTCTGGTAGTAGCCTTGTGCGGAGGTTCGTTAGCCGTTGCCCTCGCCGCCACCCGGCCAAGTCTGGGTCTACAGCTGGGCAACCAGCTCCACCCCGGTACCACTATTGCCGAGCCAGCCCCTGCACCGGCCCCCGCCCCCGTAGTAGCGCCCTCCTCCAGTCTGACAGGCCAAGGCTCATGGTATGCGTTGGGGTTGCCCTCCCCAGACTCGCTCACCTGTGCCTCACGCACCTTTGGCCGGGGGAGCTACCTAGAAGTGACCAATCTGCGCAATGGGAAGAAAGTGACTTGCCTAGTAAATGACTACGGTCCAGAAGTTTGGACTGGCCGGGTCATAGACCTGTCGCGTGGGAGCTTCCGCGTGGTTGAGAGCCTCAGCGCAGGCACCATCCCGGTACAGATCAGACTCGTAGCCGGCCCCGCCGTGGGCTTTAATATAGACGTCACACAAATGCTTGGAAGCGTTATGGGCTACAATCTCTGCCGCGAAAGCCACGCTGCTCGGTTCTGCGACAACAACCGCCAGGCCTCCGCCCCACTGAAATAGTACTTTATACCCCCACCTCGGCAATTAACATCTAAAGCCAAGCCAGGGACTAACGTACTCTTACCCCGGGGACCAGAATGGTACCTGTGCTTGCAATGAGGGGGTAGTGTCTCGCGAGAGAGTAGTTAGCTATAGACAAGAGTTTTGCCTACTTTTGCTCGTCCGCCAAAAGTAGGAAAGACAGAGATGTTGCGTAGCCTAGTACCGAGCGCGGTCATAGCTGAAATGGGAGGTAGGGAGAATTTCTTCTCTAGCCTCACTAGGAACAAAAAACCCCCGAAGGGGTCTTTCAAGGAGCAACAGGGCGATTACGCCGCTACTCTACGTTGAGTAGTTCTACGTCAAAGAGCAGCGTAGAGTTAGCTGGGATCTTACCATTGGCATTGGCACCATAGCCCAACTCAGGCGGAATAGTGAGCTTACGCTTGCCGCCCACCTTCATACCACTAAAGCCTTGGTCCCAACCCTTAATAACCTCACCAGAACCCAGCGTAAAGCTAAACGGGGAGCGCCCAATGGAGGTATCAAACTGGGTGCCGTCTGTCAGCGTGCCAGTGTAGTTTACAGTAATCTTCTTGCCGGCAGTAGCCTCCGTACCCGTACCCACGGCCGTGTCTTCTACCTTGAGCCCGTTAGCCTGATTGGTTACTGGTGTAGTGCTTTGATTGTTTTCCATTGCTGTTTCTCCTTTGTTAGCTGAGCGCTTGAGCAGTATGACCGCTGTGCCAATACCGCCGATAACGACAATACTAATCACGATGATAGTAATTTTATTCTTCATGCTTCCACTATATCAGTCGAGACCGAATGCCACTAGCCATCACAGGCGCCAAGCATTAGAATAATGAGGTGAGAGAAAGCGAAAAATTCCGCCGCCAAGCCATCGTCTTGTTCTTTGCCGTTGGGCTATTTCCGGCCCTTATCGTGAGTAGTCTATGGTATGTCGTCACCCGCAACACCCCCGGCAGCAGCCTACTCGGCTTGGGTGGCATTGCTGTACCCATCGCTATTCTTGGGTTGCTGCCCGCAATTATTCTTGGCCTTATCTTCGCGGAGCTACTGAGCCACCCTATTAAGCTGATTAGCGAAGCCATCTACCAGATGAAGCAAGGCAATCTGAGCTACCGCACCCACTTCCAGCATGACTCAGAGTTTGCTAGCATGGCTGCCGACCTAAATGACATTGCGGCTGGTATGCAAGGGATTGTCTCGCAGGCCACCGGCGAGACGGAGGTCATCTCCGCCGAGCGCAACAAGCTCCGCGCCGTACTGGACAGTATGGACGATGGTGTCTTTGCCATAGATAAAGCCGATCGTATCATGCTCTTCAATAAGGCCGCCCAGGAGCTGACTGGTCGGAGTATCGCTGAGGTAGCCGGGCAATTGTCCGAGAAGGTCATGCCCTTCCGCCGCGACGGCGAGCTCATTATGGCCAGCTGGCTGGCCGACCGCCGGGTAGCCAAGCGCGAGCAAGGCGAGTGGCGCAATCTGCAGCTGTACCGTGCCGATGGGGAGGTTCTGTATGTGGACGTCCGGGCAGTGAAGCTCCCCGAGGACCCCAATGGTATCCAAGCCCTGGTGACCTTCCATGACCTTACCAAATCGCATAATCTAGAGGAAATGAAGGTAGACTTCGTCGCCCTCGCCGCCCACGAGCTCCGCACCCCTGTAACCGCTATTAAGGGCTATCTCGACGTCCTCCGTATGGAGCTAGACGGCAAGCTGAATGACGAGGAAATAGAGATTATTACCCGTACTGAGCTCTCGGCCAAGCAGCTCGCTGGAGTGATCAACAATCTGCTAAACATTAGCCACATTGAGCGCGGCGATCTGGCGCTGAACTTCCAGCAGATAGACACAAGCAAGTGGCTCAAGGGGCTGCAGAAGGATTACACCACCCGCGCGCACGTCCAGGGCCTCAGCTTTAAACTGCAGGCGCCGGCCAAGCTCCCCAAGATTATTATTGATGAAGTCGGTATGACCGAGGTCCTAAACAACCTAGTCGAGAATGCCATGAACCATACCCCCACCGGCACTATTACCGTCTCTACGAAAGCAGTTGGGGACGAGCTAGAGGTGCTAGTGACAGATACTGGCAGTGGTATACCCAAAGAGGCCCTACCCAAGCTATTCACCAAGTTCTACCGGGTGGAGGGCTTACATACCACCAAGGGTACCGGGCTGGGCTTATTTATCTCCAAGTCTATCGTCGAGGCCCACCACGGCCACATTTGGGTAGAGTCCGAGCTAGGTAGCGGCTCCACCTTCGGGTTCCGCTTCCCGGTTGCGGGGAATGGCGAAGTGCCGGATAATACTCTAAAAGGGGTCAAGGAGAAAGCTCATGGCTGGATCAAAAAAAATTCTGTTCGTTGAGGACGACCGCTTTATTAGCGACATGTACTCGCGTGTACTTAGGAAATCCGGCTACACGGTAGACTTTGCTTATACCGGTACGGAGGGCTACGCCAAGGCCCAGGCAGGCGGGTACGATCTGATCCTACTAGACATTATGATGCCAGAAATGACCGGTATAGAGATCTTACACAAGCTCCGTGGCGAAGACGGCTCCGGCTTCCCCGACAGCCGCATTATTGTACTGACCAATCTGGCTCAGGACGCCGCCTCTAAGGACGCGCTGAAAGCCAAGGCCGACGGCTACCTCATAAAGGCCGATGTGGTACCCTCGCAGCTACTCGAAATTATTGCCTCACTCGGTATCTAGGAGCCCTATGAACCAACCTCGTCGCACCGTACTCGCCGCATTTATGGCTATAACCACGCTTATTGTACCGCTCGCCGCTTTGGCTGCCAGTAGTGACCAGCCCTCCCGCCAGGACCACTACCAGGCTGGCCAGGCCATAACAGTAGGGGACAGTGTCACTGGTGACGCCTACCTAGCTGGACGCGAGATGGTAGTAAACGGTGCCGTTGCCGGTAGCGTCTACGCCGCCGGTAGTACGCTAGTCATCAATGGTACGGTTGGCGGCAATGTCTATGCCATCGTGGGCAATATCGAGATAGTCGGTAATGTCAGTGGCAATGTCTACGCCTTCGGTAGCGACGTACACCTACGCAAGGACACTACCGTGGCTGGCAATGCCTTCCTAGCCGGCAGCCGTATTGCTCTAGACGGCACGGTCGGTGGCTACTCCAAGCTAGCCGCCGCCGAGGTAGCCCTTAATGGTACTGTTACCAGCTATGCCGACGCTGGCACCACCACCCTACGACTCGGTAAGGACAGTAAGGTCGGCGGCAATCTGAACTACTGGAGCGATACAGACCTAGTGGCCACTCCAGGTACCAGCATTGGCGGTGCCACAACCCGCCACAACCCGCCCCAGCTACAATGGGGAGCAGCCGCCCGAGACAACCTGGAGCGTGGCAATGCTATCTGGGGCTTTATCTGGCTCCTAGCCACCCTTATTGCCGCTGCGGTCCTCATGAAGCTCTTCCCCTTAGCCTGGAAGCAAGGCATTGACCAGATTGCTGGTAAGCCTGGCCAGACCATTCTTACGGGCATGGCAGTGCTATTTATCGCACCAGTTGCCGGTATCCTCCTTACCATCTCTATCCTCGGCATTCCTCTTGGCCTGACCATCTTTGGCGCCTATTTTCTTCTACTCTTCGTTGGGCCTATTGTGGCGGCGCTCTGGATAGGCCAGCAGCTGGCCCGGCTCCTAAACCAGCCGGTAGGGCTAGTGGCCGCCACCACCGCGGGGCTCCTGTTACTCTGGATTCTGGGTTTTGTCCCGGTACTAGGCGGGCTCATGAGCCTGCTAGCCTCTGCGCTGGGCATTGGCGCCATCACCAAGGCACTCTGGGCTAGCCGCAAGCCTCCGCTCCCCGTTGTCATCGCCTCCAAGTAGCCAAAAACAGCTCGACAAACTCTCACCAAAATGGTATTCTAATCTGGTTCTAATGCCCTCGTTCTGCTGCATTTTTCCCGCAGCTAGTAGGCCGAGCCAGACCAAGGCGTAGCCTGTGTGGCGAAGGCAGAGGAGGAGCGTAGCGCATGCTGAAGTCATAGGGTATGACGTAAGCAGTAGCATACACTCCGACGAGGTCCCATCGTCTAGCGGTTAGGACACCGGATTCTCATTCCGGCAACCGGGGTTCGATTCCCCGTGGGACTACCATAGAAAAAGCCTCAGCTCGTCTGGGGCTTTTTCTATGGTAATTACTTCGACGGGAAGAGGACCCGCAGGGTTCGGTGGACGAGGCGCACAGGGGAGTGGGGAGCTTGCTCACGCACTCCCCGAGCACCGAGGGAAGTGGCGTAGCCACATTCCCCCGTGGGACTACCATAATAAAAACCTCATCGAAAGATGGGGTTTTTATTATGGTATTTCTACCGAGGGGGAGCGAACCCCGAAGAGCGCGCCAGCGCGGGGGTTCGGCGTAGCAAGCCCACTCGCAGATGCTAGCATCGAGAATGGGCGAGCGGAGAAGGACGCAGTCCGCCTTCCCCATGGGACTAGTCTAAAATGTGCAAAATGGCTTATTTATATCTGTATCGTCAGAGTTTTGCTCACCATTTGCTGTTAACCCATCACAATTTTGTTAGAGAGTAGAGTGACCGTATGCCAATAAAGTATTGCTATAATTAGTTAATGCAAAAGTTATACGATGCAGTCGCCGGCCATTTTAGCAAATCCTTTCATGTCGCTCACGACATGAAACATGTCGCTAGAACAGCAAGCATAGCTAAGTACATTGCGCTGAAGGAAGGCTACGATGTTAACGAAGCAGAAGTTGCCGCTCTACTTCATGATATGGGCCGCACGATACAAGATGAGGAAAAAGGTCACGGGCCTGCAGGTGTGCCACTGGCTAAGAAACTCCTCGAAGATTACACATCATTCGAGGTGACGGCGGTACAAAGAATACTAGCTGCAGTTTCTGACCATAGTGAAGCGAAAACTGAAGGCTTGCTAACTCATATAGTCCAAGATGCTGATATGATTGATGGCTTAGGGGCTATAGGCATTATGCGGGCATCGACCTCGAAGGCACACCTACCTGACTATGAACCGAAAAATATAATCCCGGGTGCAGGGGAGCGCAGAGCCACAACTATCTGTGGGCAAATTGCCTTTCAAATGGAGTGGGTTGACTTAAACGGTGGCCTTCTACACACAGCTACCGGCAAAAGACTGGGCAAAAAACGATACGACTTTATGAACGAATACCTGGTAACGCTAAAAGCGGAGATAGCTGGTAAAGACTTACGTTAAACCGGCTCTCGCAGACTTGTTTCATCTAATAATTTCACTACTATTTGCATATCGGATAGGCTAGCATCAGCTCGCTTTCCCTTTGCAAACCCACAACTAGCCATATAATTATGCCCATTGCACCTGGTGCCTACCGGGCCTGCCGCCCAGTCCTCGCCGACATCCGCTAATCCCAAGGCCCTCGAGACCAGATAACTAGATCAGATTCCGAGGGCGTTTTTTGCCTACCAAAGCAAAACCCCGCCGGGCGAGCCGTACCCGGTAAGGGGTACAGCCCGCGCAAGCGGGGGATTTTGGGAGGACGGTGAGCTCAGGGCTCGTAGCGCTTACCACCGGGCAGGTCGTCATCCAGCAGATCCAGGAAAGGATTCCTGCTGCTAGGGCGACCGTAGCGGGAAGCAAGTGACGGGAGGTCATCTCCATGCCATACCGGAGTGTTTTGCACCCGGCTCAGACCGCCACGAACATCATTGCTGATGTTACGCGCGAGCTGTCGGCCGCTCATGTAGGAGCGATAGCTGAAGAACATGGAGCCTGCAATGCCGATGAGCAGGACTGCCCAGGCGGCCCCGTGGTGGCCCGACAGCCAGATGATCATCGAGCCAACGACGCCGACTGCGAATAGCAGCACCGCAAGCTCGACTGCCTTGATGATGCGCTTGGCCGAGCGGATGCGGTCCGCGTACTCCGGAAAGAGCTTGCGGGCGATGAACAGGATGATGGTGAACATGTGTGAAAGATCCTTTGAACGATCCGGGATTACCGGATTACTTATGCCTAATTGCATTCAGTGTCAGACATTATAGTACATATACATACATTTGTCAAGTGTTTCTATCGAGAAACTGCCAAATGATCTGGATTTATCCGGGCTAAATCACCCAGAAATAGGGGAGTTAGGCTTCCACATCCGTCTCGTCTTCTATCTCCTGGCCAATAATCTCTTCTATAAGGTCCTCAATGGTCACAATGCCCACAATCTTATCGCCGCGCTCTACCGGCATAAGATGAGCATGCGAGCCGATAAACTTGCGGAACATGGTGTCCAGCGCCGTCATATTACCCACTACCTTGGTCGGATGGAGCTCCAGCTCGTGCACGGCATATGGCCGCTCGTCAAAGTCTATGTCGACCAGATCCTTCATGAGCAGTACGCCGTAGCACTCGGTCAGCTGAGGATTCAGGATGGGAATACGGCTCCAGTTCTCGTCCTGGATCTCATCAATCTTGTCGGCATCAATGAGGGTATTGGGTGTCATCCAGTAGGCCTGGTCGAGGGGTGTCATAATGTCACGTACCCGTTTCTCACTCAGCTTGAGCGCACCACGGATAATAGTAACTTCGTCATCGTCCAGCTCGCTGCCGTCATGGTCAATGTGCTCGGCAATAATCAGGCCTAGCTCCTGCCTGGTATGCAGGCTGTCGTCATGTGCCCGAAACAAGCGGTCCAGCAGTAGCTGTAGGGGCTTGGCTATGGGATAGGTCACCACAATCATGACTCGTAGTAGGGGAGCAAAGAAGGACGTAATTACGAGCGAACGCTGCACAAAGTACGCCTGTGGCAAGATCTCGCCAAACACCACTATGAGCATGGTGCTGGCAATGCCGGCAATGATGCCATTAAACTGGTGCTCGAGTACCAGCGAAGTCGTGGAGATAACCGCCACGTTGGTCAAGAGAATGCTAGCCAGGCTCAGGTGGCTGTTTTGGCGCAATGGTAGCACCCGTATTGCACGGGGGTCACCCAGCTTGGCCTTGCGCTTCAGATCGGGCAGGTCGAGTGCCATGAGCGACAGGTTCAGCCCGGAGCAGACCGCCGACATGGCTACGAACAAGACAGTGAGCAGAGCGACGGGCAAAAATTGCATAGTGTGACTATACTACCGTATTTCCGGCAATTATCCCACCCAGAAGCCATTAACTATACCAAGACCATCTAGGTCGACGAACAGTTTTGGATTGAAACATTGGCCAAAACCAGCCATAATACCAGCTGAAGCATAAGGATAATATTGGATACCAGAAGCCGCAGTCTCAGCCTCCTCGCGCTCGTCCAAGCCATATTGGGTGGGGGCGCTGCTGTGATTATTGTGGCGCTCTACAAGCTACGCCCAGACATGCTGCGCGATGTGTCGCTAACCTGGATTATTGCCCTTATGGGCGCGCTTGCGCTGGCCTACTACCTGAGCATTCATCAGTTTGCCAAGAAGCTAAATCTGACGCTGTCTACGCTAATACTGTCAGTCATTACTATTGCCAATATTATCCTCATTATTGCGAGCACTGGCGGCCTCGACTCGCCCTACAATGCCTTGCTCCTCCTAGTCATTGTGGTCACAGGGCTGTTTGGCACCCGCTATATTGCCATAGCTCTGGCTGCTACCCTGGTGTACTACATTCAAGATTTCTTCGGCCACAAGCTTCAGAACGCCTACGTCATGGCGCACCTGCCGCAGTTAGCGCTTACGCTGCTCGCCGGTATTATTGCCCAGCTCCTACTGCGGCGCACCCAATCCAGTCTCAAGCAGGGGGCCAATATGGTCAGCCTTACCGGCCAGCTCGGCGAGGAGCAGCTAAAAGCCCAAGTACTTATGAATAGTATGGGTGAGGGCGTTGTGGTGGTGAACCCATCACGCCAGATCCAGCTCTTCAACCCAGCCGCCTGTGCCCTCACCGGCTGGGACGCCGACAGTGCCACCTCGCTGGACTACCGCACCGTGATGGGCCTCAAAACCCCAGATGACCAAGAAGTCAGCGATCTAAGCGATCCGTTTGTGGCCGCCTGGCAGAGTAAGCAAACCGTCATTAAGAATACGCTCAGCCTTATGACCAAGGGTGGCCACAAGATACCGCTCACCATGACAGTCTCGCCCATACTAGACGCCAATGGTGCCATTTCCGGTGGCATCGCCCTGTTCCGAGACATTACCCTAGAAAAGGAAGTGGAGCGTCAGCGTAATGAGTTTATTTCCACCGCCAGCCACGAAATGCGCACGCCAGTGGCTGCCATTGAGGGCTACATTTCCCTGGCCATGAATAATAATGTCGCCGCCATCGATGAACGTGCCCGCGGTTTCCTCACCAAGGCCCACGAGTCCACCGGCCACCTGGGCGAGCTATTCCGGGACTTGCTCACAGTCACCAAGGTGGAAGACGGCAAGATAGGTGGTCAGATTGGGCCTGTCGAGGTAGGCAAGCTAGTCACGGAAGTGGTCTCAGACATGCAGTTCAAGGCCGCCGAGAAGAAGCTGACGCTGCTCATGCAGTCCGGCGGACAGACCCTCGGCGACAAAGCCATCTTGCCGCTCTTCACCGTCACGGCCAATCAAGAGCGTATTCGCGAAGTTGTGATGAATCTCATAGAGAACTCACTGAAGTACACCCCCGCTGGCGGTGTGACTGTTGATGTCTCCGGCACCAAGGATACCGTCACCGTCAAGGTCATAGACACCGGTATTGGCATATCGCAGGAGGACATTGGCCACCTGTTCCAGAAGTTCTACCGAGTAGACTCCACTGCTACCCGTACGGTCGGGGGCACCGGGCTGGGCCTCTACCTCTGCCGCCAGGTTATAGAGTTCTACAACGGCCGCGTCTGGGTAGAAAGCACTCTGGGCAAGGGCTCTAGCTTCAATTTCAGTCTACCCCGCATTGCCAATGAAGCGGCCACGGTACAGGAGACGGCCAACCGCATTGAGACCGAAGTACGCGCGCCGCTGATTGCCATGCCCGTAGCCACCAATGATGCTCTTCCGGCCGAGGTTGCCAAGTAGCACCGCACTTGTTATGCTTACAACCAAGAAGCTTGCGCAAATATAAGCTCCATAACCGAGGGTATCTGTAGTATATGGCTAAAGTTTTACTTGTCGAAGACGATATTAATCTACGCGATATTTACTCCGCGCGGTTCATGGCCGAGCAATACACTGTTATTACCGCCTCCGATGGCGAAGAGGCCCTAGCTACCGCTGTGCGTGAGCGTCCAGATCTGATTGTCCTAGACGTCATGATGCCCAAGATTAGTGGCTTCGATGTGCTGGACATACTCCGCTCTACGCCAGAGACCAAAGACACCAAGATTATTATGATGACAGCCCTATCGCAAGACACCGACCGCGCCCGCGGTGAGGCTCTGGGCGTGAATCGCTATCTTATTAAGTCCCAAGTCACGCTTGAAGACGTCGTGGGTGCTGTTCGGGAGGCACTGGGCGGTGCTGCTATGCCAACCGCCCCACTAGTTGTTGCCGCACCCGTTGCTACACCGACACCGGAAGCATCACCTACTCCCGAGGCCGCTGCAGCTCCTATGCCAGCTAGCCCTGCACCTGCCGAAACTACGCCCGCTGAGCCAGCAGCAGAACCGGTGCCAGAACCAGCACCAGAAGCCACCCCCGAGCCTACAGTAGCTGCCACCGAGCCAGCTACCCCGGATAGCAGCGCAACTCCACCACCCATTATCTAGCTATGACGTACCAGGTAGCCTTGCTGAACTTTGAGGGTCCACTCGACCTGCTCTTGCAATTGGTGGAGGGAGCTAAGCTGGAGATTACCACTATTTCACTGGCCGAGGTCACCGATCAATACCTACGGCACCTTGCCGAGCTGAATCTACATGACCCGGCCGAGCTTAACCAGTTCGTGGAGCTAGCCACACGGCTGACCTACATTAAGAGCCTGGCCTTGCTACCTACTACCGAAAGCGCGAGCGACGACGAGGTCCAGGCGCTGCGCGAAGAGCTTGGCGAGTACCAACGCTATAAGCAAGCTGCCGGCTATCTAGATACACTCACGCAGTTCGGGCCGCGTAGCCACCGCCGAAGCGCTACCCCTGAGCTACCCCTCTCGAGCCTAGCCCCGGGTGACGTCTCGCTAGAGCGCCTGTCCCAGGCTTTTGCCGACGTTGTAAGCCGCTTACCTGCGGTGGCCGAAAACGGTATTGGCGAGAGCATAACCCTCGAGGACATGATGGACCGCCTTTCAAGCTATGTTACCACCGAGCCGCAACCGCTTCGGCCCTTCCTAGAGGCCCTATCCGACCGTACCGAGCTAATAGTAGCCTTTCTCGCCATCCTGGAGCTGGTCAAATCGGCCGATTTGTCGGTCAGTCAGAGCGGACAGTTTGGTGCTATGATGGTGTCAAAATGACACCACAGCAATTATCACGCCAGATAGAAGCCGTCTTGTTTGTAGCAGCCGAGCCGGTGAGCCCTGCCCAGATCGCTACTAGCCTTGGCGTAGCCACCCCGGACGTACTAGCGGCTCTCTCCTCCCTACAGGAGCGTACCCAGGATAGTGGCCTGCGGCTAGTTGTGCATGCGGGCCGCTACGAGCTGGTAACCCACCCCGACACCAGCAGCGCCGTTAATGCCTTCCTCGGCAGCCAAACCCGCGCAGACCTAAGTAAGCCAGTTCTGGAGACGCTCGCTATAGTGGCCTGGAAGCAGCCCATTACCAAGGCCGGCATAGAGCTCCTTCGGGGTGTCTCTAGCGACCAGACCCTGAAGAGTTTGTTAGCTCGTGGGCTGGTAGCCGAGGCTGAGAAGCTGCCCGAGGCTGGCCACCCCCTGACCTATCGCACCACTGCGCACTTTCTGCACCTCTTCGGCCTCTCGAGTCCTGGTGACCTGCCTCCTCTAGAACCAGTGGCTTCGCCGGCCGGTGGCGGGGAGTAGCATGCGGCTTAATCAATACTTAGCAAGCGCCACACTTCTATCTAGGCGCGCCGCAGATACCGCCATTGCCGGCGGGCGTGTCACAGTTGATGGCAAGATCGCCGCTCTGGGCCAGACAGCAGAACCAGACACTCAGACAATTGCTCTCGACGGAGTTGTGCTGCACTCGGCGCCCGTCCGCACAATTATGCTCAATAAGCCTACTGGCTATGTCTGCAGCCGGCGCCAGCAGGGGAACAACCCCACCATCTACGAGCTGCTTCCAACGGAGCTGCACGACCTAGTTAGCGTTGGTCGCCTGGACAAACAGTCGTCTGGCCTACTGCTGCTCACTAATGATGGGCCGCTTGCCCATCGACTGACCCACCCACGGTACGGCAAGACCAAGCGCTACCGAGTCACCGTAACGCCCGCTGCCACGCCGCAGCTAGCTACACGCCTACAAGCCGGCGTAGAGCTAGAAGATGGTCTAAGCACTATGCAGGCCGTCCTAGAGGGCCGTGTCCTCACCCTGGAGCTCAGCGAGGGCCGCAACCGCCAGATCCGTCGCACCCTAGAGGCGCTGGGCCATACTGTACTTACCCTCCACCGCGACCGGTTTGGCCAGGCAGAGCTAGGTGATCTCGCCGCCGGCACCTACCGCGTGGTAGCGCCCGAGGAGCTGGCATGAGCACTATGGTTGGACTTCTACTCTTGGCTCTCCAGCTCACCGGGCTTACCAGCCACCTACCAGCAGGACTCCGCAACAGCCTGGTTTCTTGGGCAATACCAGCCGCTCCCAGTTCTGCTAGCCATCTGCCGGCACCGGTTACCTATACCGCCCTTGCCATGCCACTCACCAGCACCGGCAGCAGTTCATTTGCCCTTGGCGCCAAGGCTGCCCTAGCGGTAGATACCGCCTCAGGCGCCGTGCTGTTTGAGAAGAATAGCACTGACCAGCGCCCAATTGCCTCCATTACCAAGCTCATGACCACGCTCGTCATCTTGTCGCGCCATAGCCTCGATGAGACCGTGACTATTCCACCCTTACCCAGCTATGCTCCAGATGCAGCCCAGATCCATCTAGTAGCGGGGGAGCAGCTCAGCCTGCGCAGTGTCCTGGCTGCCACGCTTATCCCCTCGGCCAATGATGCCGCCGATGCGCTCGCCATCTGGGACGCCGGCACTACTGTCGCCTTCACCGAGCGCATGAATGCGCTGGCCACTAGCTGGGGGATTGGGGGGACCCACTTTACCAGCGCCAGTGGCCTGGTGGACGACAACAACTATGCCACAGCGGCTAGTCTCGTCCGCATGGCCGGCCTGGCCCTATCTAATAGCACTGTCCGCTCCTTGGTTATGACCAGCCAAAAGACCATCCAGGCTACAAATGGCCATAGCTATACTCTGGCAACCACCAATCAGCTATTGAAAGATGCCAGATTTTCTGGTATAAAGACAGGGTATACGCCAGCTGCCGGAGAATCCGTCGTAGCCTTGGCCTCGGTAAATGGCCATAGCGTCATTACCGTCATATTGGGTAGCCCGGACCGCTTTGGAGAAACTACCCGTCTGATCAACTATCTCGAAGGAAGTGTATTATGGCAGTAACCATGCCTACCGTTGCTATTGTCGGCCGCAGTAATGTCGGCAAGTCCAGCTTGTTTAACCGCCTCACCGGCCGCCGCCAAGCCGTCACCTCAGAGGTCAGTGGTACTACCCGCGACGCCGTCCACGGCGTAGTGGAGTGGAATGGCCGCGCCTTCAAGCTTATCGACACCGCCGGGCTCGAGACCACATTATCCGAGCTAGGTGAGCAGATTGCCGACCAGATCCAGAGTGCCGCCCGTATGGCTGACTGCCTTATTGTCACCGTCGATGCCCTGGTCATGCCGACCGAGCAGGACCGTGCTGCGGCTATGATGGCCCTCCGCTCCGGTAAGCCCGTTATCCTAGCCGTCAACAAGGTAGATACCAATAAGGGCCAGATCGACGCCGAGTTTGCCCGTCTGGGCATCAAGACCCAGGTGGGCGTCTCGGCCGTTCACGGTATTGGTACTGGCGACTTGCTCGACGCTGTCACCACCCATCTTCCCAAGGCCAATCGTCCCGCCGAGGAGGAAACTCTCCGTATCGCCCTCATTGGCCGACCCAATGTTGGCAAGTCCAGCCTTTACAATAGCCTGGCTGGTAAACAGCAAGCTATTGTGTCCAGCGCCGCTGGCACCACCCGCGACGTGCGTGATCTGGAAATGGCCGCTTTTGGTCAGAAGATTACCTTGCTCGACACCGCTGGGCTCCGCCGTAAGGGTAAAATTGAAGCGGGGATCGAGAAGTACAGTGTAACCCGCACTCTATCTACCATCGAGACCAGCGACGTCTGTTGCCTCATCCTGGATGCCACCGATCTGAGTGTCGCTGGGGACCACCACCTAGCTGGCCAGATCCTCGAAGCCGGCAAGGGCCTGATAATTGTCGTCAATAAGTGGGATGCCGTGGGGGACAAGGACGAGCGCACCCAGACCCGCCTTATCCGTAAGATTGAGCGTGACTTCGTATTTGCGCCCTGGGCACCCGTGGTCTTCACTTCCGCCGTTACCGGTGAGCATGTCACCCAGATCCTCAAGCTAGCCACCGAGATCCACGAGCGCCGTAAGACCAAGCTGCCTACACACAAGCTTAATCTCTGGCTGGAGCGCGTTACCGCCGAGCACCCTCCGGCTGGCCTGAAGAACCGCCAACCGAAAATTCGTTACGTCACCCAGACAGACATGCAGCCGCCCACATTTCTACTGTTCTCTACCTATGCCAGCTTTATGCATTTCTCATATAAGCGCTATCTGGAAAATAAACTGCGCGTCGAGTTCGACTTCGTCGGCACACCCATCCGCTTCGAGTTCCGCGATACCCGCGAGGGCAAAGAGTAATGAAGCTCATTGTCGGACTAGGAAACTATGGTACCGAGTACCGTTCTACGCGTCACAATCTAGGCTTCATGGTCCTGGACGCCGTAGCTAGCCAGCTCGATCTGCTTTGGCCAGTCACTAATAGTAAGTTCAAGGCCACCGTCGTAGAGCACAACGAAAATGGCGAGAAGATAATCCTCGCCAAGCCAGACACCTATATGAACCTGTCGGGACAGGCAGTTGGAGCATTAGTGCAATTCTACAAAATACTTCCCCAAGATGTTTGGGTTTTGCACGATGAGCTTGATCTTACTTTTGGAGAAATGCGTATAAAACAGGGTGGGGGAGACGCTGGCCACAATGGCCTAGGCTCTATCACTGCGGCCATCGGGCCTGACTACTGGCGTTTCCGGCTCGGTATTGCGGGTCCTCTACTCCGCCATCCTATAGAGCCCGTAGACTATGTTTTACAGGCCTTTACCGCCGAGGAAGCCGCTGGTCTGCCAAGAATTGCCGCAGCAGCTGCGACCACCATTACGGAGCTTATTACGGCGCATCAAGCCCCTAGCGTCGGTACCTCTCAACTCCTCGGATAGAGTCTAGAGCAACCTCATCCGCTCATTGCAATTGTTCTCTTAGCAAAGAGTTTACAAAATATTGGCATAACAAAAGCCCGGTGGCAGGTGGTTACCAACGGGCTTTTGTTACACCCTTCGATACTCGCTAATAGCGTAACGGTCACCTCATATAATAATGGCGCCGGTGATCGAAGGGACTAATTCGCCTGAGCGTATTGCGCTAAAGGAGGGTGCATTTAGACAATGTCGCAGGCGAATTAGTATGTTTTTATGGTTGTATTAGGTACCGTTTTTGTGTATGCTCTCCATACTAACATACATTGCCTTCATTGTCAACAATTATTATGCAAATTGCTGAGATAAACTACCAAAGTTCAGAGTACCCGGATAGCCTACGAGAGATAGCCAGCCCACCTCGGCCACTCTACGCCTTGGGCCATGTTCCAAATGACCGACCCCTAGTGGCCATTGTCGGCAGTCGCACGCCTACCGCCTACGGCGCCGAAATGACTACCCAGCTGGCGAGGGAGCTAGTCGGAGCAGGAGTAGTTATCGTCAGTGGACTGGCCTACGGTATAGATACTATTGCCCACACCGCCACTCTGGAGGCGGGTGGTACTACCATTGCCGTCATGGCCGGTGGGCTCGACGAGATCTACCCGCTCAGTAACCGCGAGCTAGCGAAGAGCATTCTAGCCAGTAGGGGAGCCCTTATCAGCGAGCACCCAGCCGGTACGCCGCCGCTCAAGCAGCAGTTCGCCTCGCGCAACCGCATTATTGCCGGGCTGTCGCTCGCCGTCATTGTACCGGAGGCGGCGGCGAAGAGCGGCTCACTTATTACGGCCAACTTTGCACTGGAACAAAACCGCCTCGTCATGGCCGTACCCGGCAACGCCACCAGTCTCATGAGCGCTGGGCCCAATAATCTACTCCGCGCCGGCGCCATCCCCATCACCAGCGCTACAGATGTCTTGGATGCCCTGGGCCTGGTCGAGACCAATGCCCGCCCAATGGCCCTGGCCGTATCGGCCGAAGAGGCGGTACTGCTGGACCTGCTCCGCACTGGCCACCATGCTGGCGAGGCCCTTATCCGCGAGTCTGGTTTTAGCGCCAGCCAGTTTGCAGGCCTAATCTCCCTAATGGAGATTACCGGTAAGGTCCGCAATCTGGGCGCTGGCCAGTGGGTCAGTCGCTAGGCTACGCTTGCCACTCTCACACCAAGGGGCTATAGTGGCCTTGTCCACCGAACCGAGGAGGCTCCCTTGCCCCGCATCCATGTCGAAGTTGCTCCCGAAGCCATTGCGCTGCTCGCCAGCCTACCCACGGTTTCGCAAGGCTACGGCTACGCGGCCACGCCCACCCAGATCTGGCTCCGCGCCCACCGCTGCTGCAGCGTGGATCACCCCAAAGACGCCCGGCTACTCACCCATACCAGATCTGAGCCTGGCGTGTGGTTCCAGATCGATCTGCCCACGGGTGGAGTGGGACTGCCCAATGAGCACCGCGCCCAAATAGAGGCACCTTGCAATGTAACTGCCACCGACGGCCGCATCTGTGGCGCCGTATTGTGCTACGACCCTGATCCAGGGAGCACCATGTTGGGCTGCCTAGACCTCTGGGATTCCGATCTGGCTCAGCTCAACACTGTGCAGGCCAGCATAAGCCGCATTTCGTAAGGCCTCCCCGCTGCCACCTGTACCAGCGGTAGCACAGCGAACTCCGTAAAACCGGCGACCAGTGGGTGAGTCGCAAGCATTGCTCTCTGACAATTTTTGAAGTTTACCCAAGCCCATTCGACAACCCAAGCACAGTAGGAGACCACCATGATCGCGATGCCGGTATTTCTTTCTGCCGAAACCGCCCGTGTGTTCAGAGACGTGGATCTGACCACAGTTCACCGGCTATTCCGCGAGGGAGTCCTCTTCAACCCTCCGCCGGAGTTTATTCGTTCGTTCACCATCTTCCCCGAGCGCAATATCAGTGCCGAGGCCAGGACCCTGGTAGATGCACTGGCCACAGAACACAAGGGTTCGTACTGGTTTACCTTCGCCCCAGAGCTCAGTGACCCTCACTGGCTCAGTGATTACCTGGGCAATCAGGGTACCCTGGTCCTACGCGGCCATATTCGCTTTAGCGAGGAGTCTGCTGGTATCAGCATGTCCTTCCCTAGTAGTCTGGTACTATCCCAGCACCAATCCCGATCCACTATCGAGCTAATAGTCGATAGCAGCATCCAGACGTATGCACTGGATGTCGGCAAGGCCATCGCCCGCCTACGGCAGCGCGGGGTACCATACCGTGGGCGATATGCCATTCCGCCTACCCAGCAGGCTGTCAGCTGATTACAGAGCCCACACTTCCATGTGGGCTCTTTTAAATTTCTCATCTGGTTTGTGAGAAATTCCCTTGACGCGGGCAGACATATATAAGAACGTGTAGTCTTGTATGAGCAAAAACCTCGTCATCGTCGAAAGCCCTGCGAAAGCCAAAACAATTGAGAAATACCTAGGCAAGGACTATACCGTCGTTGCTAGTTTTGGCCACATTCGTGACCTACCCAAGACTGGCATGTCTATAGATATTGAGCACGGCTTTGCCCCCAACTACGTCGTAAGTCCAGATAAGGCCAAGACGGTGGCCGGCTTACGCAAGCTGGCCAAAGCCGCCGATACTGTTTGGCTAGCTAGCGATGAAGACCGCGAAGGTGAGGCAATTGCCTGGCATGTTGCCAATGTTCTTGGGCTGGACCCGAAGAAGACCAAGCGGATTGTCTTCCACGAAATTACCGAGCCAGCCATTAAGGCCGCTATTGCCAGCCCCCGCTTTATTGACCAGCACCTGGTAGACGCCCAACAAGCCCGCCGCGTGCTAGACCGCCTGGTAGGCTATGAGCTCTCGCCAGTCCTCTGGAAGAAGGTCCGTACCGGTTTGTCAGCCGGGCGGGTGCAGTCCGTCGCCGTCCGCATTATTGTCGACCGCGAGCGGGAGATAGAAGGCTTCTCCACGCAGGCCACCTACCGCCTGGCTGCCGAGTTTACCACCGGCAACGGCAGCGTGGTACGCGCTGAGCGACCCGCCAAGTTCAAGACCAAGGCCGAGGCCCAGGCCTTCCTAGAGGTAGCCGAGAAATCCACATTCTCCATTAAGAGTCTTGAGACTAAGCCGGGCAAGAAGAGCCCATCAGCACCCTTTACGACTTCAACCCTGCAGCAGGAAGCTAGCCGCAAGCTCGGCTACTCGGTAAGACAGACCATGACGATTGCCCAGAAACTCTACGAGCAGGGGCTTATTACCTACATGCGTACAGATTCGCTCAATCTGAGTGAGCTCGCTATTAAGTCCGCGTCTAGCGAGATTAGCAAGGATTTTGGAGCAAACTACGTCCATACTCGCAAGTTCCATACCAAGTCGGCCGGGGCCCAAGAGGCACATGAAGCCATCCGCCCCACCGAGTTTGGCCGGCGGGCTGCCGGGGCCGACAGTGGCCAGAAGCGCCTCTACGAGCTCATCTGGAAGCGCACCATTGCCTCGCAAATGGCCGACGCGGTATTAGAGAAGACCGAAGCAATTATCAGCTTTGCGCCCAGCCATGATACCCTGGTCGCCAAGGGTGAAATCATTAAGTTTGATGGCTTCCTAGCCGTCTACCTCGAGGGTGCCGATGATGAGGAAATGGAAGAGCAGGGACTACTGCCTAAGCTGACTATCGGCGAGGCGCTTGGCCTGGGCTGGATGCGCGCCACCCAGAGCTACGACCGAGCCAAGCCGCGTTACACCGAGGCCAGTTTGGTCAAGCGGATGGAAGAAATGGGCATTGGCCGACCGTCCACCTACGCGCCTACCATCTCTACCATCCAGGACCGTGGCTATGTCGAGAAAACCGATAAGGAGGGTACACCGCGAGACATCCAGATTGTCGAGCTAACGGGGCAGGGGATAGTCGAGCGGATTCAGACCGAAATGACTGGCGCCGAACGCTCCAAGCTATTTCCCACACCCATTGGCGAGCTGGTGACCGACTTCTTGGTTAAGCACTTTCCTAGTATTGTGGACTTCCAGTTTACCGCCAAGGTAGAGCAAGACTTCGATGAGATAGAGGAAGGCAAAACCTCCTGGAATATCATGATCTCGGAGTTCTACACACCCTTTCACAAGACTGTCGAGTCGGCAGCCGATATAAGCCGCGAGGAAGCCTCTGGCGCTCGCGAGCTTGGCAAAGACCCCAAGTCTGGCAAGCCAGTGATAGCCCGTATGGGCCGCTACGGCCTCATGCTCCAGATAGGGGAGGCCGAAGACGAGGAGAAGCCTCGCTTTGCCCCTATGCCAGTCGGCCGCAAGGTGGATACTGTCACTCTAGAAGAAGCGCTGGAGCAGTTTAAGCTACCTCGCGACCTGGGGCAGACTCCAGCAGGGGAGAGCATAAGTGCCAATATTGGCCGCTTTGGACCGTATGTAAAGGTTGGCAAGCTATTTGTCTCAATTAAGCCGGAAGACCCGTTCAGTATTACCCTAGAAAAAGCCCAGGAGCTAATTGCCGCGAAAAAAGCCGCCGACGCTGCCAAAACTATCCGTGAATTCGAGGGTTCTGACATTAAGGTGCTCAATGGCCGTTTCGGCCCATATGTGACCAATGGTAAAACCAATGCCAAGATCCCCAAGGGCCAAGACCCGGCTACCCTCGACCTCCCAGCCTGCGAGGCCCTTATTGCCGCCGCACCAGACAAGCCCCGCGGACGCTTTACTCGCAAACCCAAAGCCTAGTCCCTCACAGACACTTTTGGGGAAATGCCCATGGTGTCCATATCTGATTTATGCTAATGTAAGCCACAATTGGTGGCGGATAATAGTTTTTAAGAATAATGCACAAACGCTAATGCGCGGGGCTTTGGTATGACCAAACGCAAAACACGTTCCAAGCCGGACCAGGTTCAGTTCTACGAGAGCCTGAGCTTTGCGCTCCTTAGCCAAGGCACTTTTACCTCCAGCGAGACCTGGGGTGTCACGGCAGACTCCTGGCTGCTCTGGACGAAGCGCACGCTCAGCCGCGCCGGCAAGCGTATAGCCTGGGACGCCCCCGCTATCGGCTCAGATCTGCTGCGTGTCGCTGGAAAGCTGCGCCGCCGTATCCTAAACCGTTGGCTCGTAGTGGCACTGCTGCTTGGGCTAGCAGGCTCTGGTGCCGCTGTCGGTGTTATGGCCTACGACGCCGCCAAACAAACCATTTCCCAGTACGGGGCCTACATTGCGAGCCCTGCCGCCCTCCTTAACCGTACGTCCACTGGCATTACCTTAACCGACCGCAACGGTACTCTTCTGTACCAAGCCTACGGTGCCTCCACCCGCACCGACATACACTTGGCAGACCTGCCGCAGTCCGTCATAGACGCCACGCTGGCGGCCGAGGACCCGCACTTCTACGACCACGCCGGTTTCTCCTGGCGGGGAACCCTACGAGCCATCTACGTCGATGCTCAGAAGCACGGCAAGCTCCAGGGCGGCTCCACTATTACCCAGCAACTCATTAAGAATAGTCTGCTCACACCCGAAAAGAGCTTCCAGCGGAAGTTTCAGGAAATTGTGCTATCCATCGCACTGGAAAAGAAGTACACCAAGAATCAAATCCTAGAAATGTACCTGAACAAGGTCTACTACGGCCAGGGCGCTCAGGGCATAGAGGCAGCAGCCCAAACCTACTTCCATAAACCAGCCGCACAGCTGACACTGCCGGAGAGCGCCTTACTAGCCGGCCTGCCGCTGGCACCCAGCCGGCTAGATCCTACCGCCTTCCCCCAGGCCGCTGCGGCCCGGCGTAGCGATGTCTTAGCACTCATGCAGGCCGGTCACCGCATAACCGACACCGAGTCTGCTGCTGCTGGACAGGCTCCCATCGTGGTATCAAGCCGTCAGCAGGTGCTACGGGCGCCACACTTTGTGTTCTACGTGCTAGATGAGCTCCGTAAGCAGTACGGGAATGATGCGGTGGAGAGTGGGGGAATGGTGGTCAAGACCTCGCTAGATCTCACGAAACAAGCGAGCGCCGAACAGATCGTAGCAGCTCAAGTGGCTCGGCTTGCTGGTAATAACGCCACCAATGGGGGACTAGTATCACTCGATCCTACGACTGGCGACGTCCTGGCCATGGTTGGGAGCATTGGCTATGACACCCCAGGCTTTGGTAGCGTCAATGTCACCACATCCCGCCTGCAGCCTGGTTCCAGCTTTAAGCCGCTCGTCTACGCCGCTGCTTTCGCTGGGGGCTGGAGTGGGGGAACGGTGGTAGAAGACCAGCCCATGGCCGTGCCCCAGCCAGACGGCAGCGTGTACCGGCCGAACAACTACGACGGCAAGTTCCGTGGCCCCGTCACCCTCCGCCGCGCGCTGGCCAACTCGCTCAATATACCCGCCCTCCACGTCCTGGAGCACGTAGGGCTCGTGCCAGCCATAGAGTTTGCCAAGAAGCTGGGTATAACCACCCTGGGAGACAGCAGCCAGTATGGGGAGAGCATTGTCCTAGGTAGCGCCGAAGTCCGCCCGCTCGATATGGCCAGCGCCTACGCCAGCTTTGCTACCGGTGGCATCAGTGTCACGCCCCGTCCTATCCTGTCGGTTCACGACAAGAATGGGGGAGACCTGACTAAGCCGGTTGCGCCGGGAACTCAGGTCATGGACGCGCGCGTCGCGGCTATGATCACGGATATCTTATCCGACAACACCGCGCGTACCGAGGAGTTTACTGCCAACTCGCCACTTCGGCTCAGCCGGCCGGCTGCCGCCAAGACCGGTACCACCAACGACTTCCGCGACAACTGGACGGTCGGCTATACGCCGCAGCTCGTCACGGCCGTCTGGGTAGGCAACAATAATCATTCGAAAATGCTCGGCGTTGATGGCATTACTGGCGCTGCGCCTATCTGGCACGACTACATGGAGCAGGCACTCGCAGGCCAGCCGGTTATACCATTCGTCCACCCAGCCGGCCTGGTCCAGGTAGCCGTCTGTGCGACCGACGGCGGCCTCGCCAACGCCTGGGATACGAAGGTACTAGAGTGGTACCTACAGGAGTCGGTACCGACTAAGTTATGTGCGACAAGGCCTAAGCCCCCTGAAGCGCCAGTCACCGAGGGCCAGCCGGTTATTGTAACGCCGGATTACATCATAATTAATGGCCAGCACTTCAAACTGCCCAAAAACCCAGCTATACCCAAATTCTAGAAAAGCGACATAATATCATTGACACGGGTTGACACTTATTTTATAATTCTATCTTGAATAGATGGTTACAGACTTGAATCAATCAACCAATTCCACAACCGGAATCAACTACAAACAAATTGCGAACAGCGCCCTGAAGCTGCTCCGCCGCGATCGCGACCGCCAGATCCTGGCCAAGCGATTCGGTTTTGGTTTGGCCAAGCGACAGACGCTCGAAAAGATCGGTCGCGATTTTGGCATTACCCGCGAACGTGTCCGTCAGATCGAGAAAGCGGCTACTGCCAAGCTCAAAACTGCTGCTAAGACCGAGGTAGCCGCTATGGATAGCGCCTTTGTAGCGTATTTGACCACTATGGGTGGTGTCGCTACTGCTACAGCCATGGCAGCCCATTTCGGCGCGGAATCGGCCGGCGACCAGGCCTACATCCTGTTTCTAGCCGAGCTCACTCCCTCCATTGAGACTATCGAAGAGAGCGACCGCCTGCTCAGTGGTTTTGGCGTACTGCCGACCTACACAACCAAGCACGTCCGTGCCGCGGCAGCCGAGCTTATCGAGGTTGTCAAAGCCGCTGGCAAGCCCATCTCGGCTTCCAAGGCTGCCGCCAACATGCCCTCGGCACCGGCTGCCAATACGGTCGGCCAGATTGCCGACATTTCCAAGGACCTAGCTGCGCTCGACGGCAAGATTGGCCTTATCAGCTGGCCGTCAGTCAACCCAAAGAGCATTCGCGATAAGACTTTCCTGGTTCTGGGCAAGCACGGCAAGCCGCTGCACTTCTCCGACATTGCCGAACACATTCACCAGTCTGGGTTCTCGCGTCGCAAGGTTACCGTCCAGGCCGTACACAATGAGCTTATTAAAGACAGTCGTTTTGTCCTCATTGGCCGCGGCATTTACGCGCTCAGCGACTGGGGCTATACGCCTGGAACTGTCGCCGACATTATTACTGAAATTCTCCGCCAGCAAGCACCCCTGCATAAGGACGAGATTGTCCGCCGGGTGCTGGAGAAACGCCAAGTAAAGACCACTACTATCGTTCTCAATCTGCAGGAGAAGTCCCAGTTTGAGCGCGTTGCCAAGGCAACCTATCGGTTAACCGACTCATGAGCTTCTTAGTGTCACTGGTGGGGACGCTTCTGCAACTCATCGGTATCGTCCTCTTTAAGTTCTATGGCTGGGTCATTATTGTCCTTATTTTATTGTACTTAATCTGGCAGAACCGGCGCCGGGAAATTTGGGTAAGCAACGTGGAACACACACTCTTAAAAATTGAAGTCCCCAAAGAGAACGAGAAAAAAGAGCTCTCCGCCGAGCAAATGTTCGCTAGTTTGCACGGTATTTTGCGTTCGGACAGCGACATAGCCAAAGAAGGCTCACTCCAAGAGCATTTTAGTCTCGAGATTGCTGCCAAAGGGGGCCAGATCCAGTTCTACATTTGGACACCACGGCACCTGAAGGACTTCGTCGAAGGTCAGATCTACGCACAGTACCCCAGTGTCCAGATCACCGAAGACGCCCCGGACTACACGGATAGGGAAGCGGGCCAGCCGGTTCAGATTGGCGCCGAGCTCATACTCACCAAGACAGATCTACTGCCCATCAAGGTCTTTGCGAGCTTCGAAGTAGATCCGCTAGCCGGCATTACCGCCGTCATGGCCAAGCTGGAAGAGCAGAATGAGGAAATGTGGATCCAGGTACTCGCCCGGCCCGTCAGCGACAAGTGGCGCGACCGTGGACTGGCCTACATTGATGACGTCAAAAATGGTAAAAAGCCTTCCCTGTGGAAGTCACTACAGGCAGCCATTCTCGAACTGCCGCTTCACATTATTACCAACTTGTTTTCAGGCATGATGGTCGCGCCCGAAGCTAAGAAAGAAGATAAGAAAGCCGAGAAAAAGGAAATGTCCACCGGACAGGCTACCGTTATAAAGGGCGTAGAAGAGAAGATCAACAAACTGGGCTACGCCGTGAAGGTGCGCATTGCCTATGTCGGCCCCAACCCAGAGCTAGGCAAGCAGCGCCTTATGGCCATAGTCGGCGGGTTTAAACAGTTCAATACCAATAATCTCAACGGATTTGAATCCGGTGGTACCAAGACCAACGCCGAGTTTTTCGAAGACTACCGCGCCCGACTATTCCTGGACAATGGCTACATTCTCAATATTGAAGAGCTAGCGAGCGTCTACCACCTGCCACACAAGAGCGTAGAGACCCCCAACCTGGCCTGGGCTACCTCCAAAACTGCCGAGCCACCGGCTAGCCTGCCGACCGAGACTAATGCTGTCGGCGACTCCACCAGCCTGATCGGCCTCACCAATTTCCGTGGCCGCCGTCTCAAGTTCGGTATTAAGCGCACCGACCGCGGGCGCCACCTCTACATTATTGGCCAGACGGGGACAGGTAAGTCATTCCTGTTGCAGCTACTGATGATCTCGGACTTGTACCACAATATTGGTATGGCCGTTATTGATCCGCATGGCGACTTAGCAACCGACATAATGAAGTTTGTGCCAGCCCACCGCGTCAAGGACGTTGTCTACTTCAACCCAGCCGATCGCGATTTCCCCATAGCCTTCAACCCTATGGAAGTCACGGATCCCAATTTTAAGAACCATATTAGCTCCGAGCTGGTAGGCGTGCTTAAGCGTCTGTTCGACTCCTGGGGCCCCAGGTTGGAGTACATTCTCCGGTTTACCATCCTAGCCCTGCTGGACTATCCAGACTCTACCATGCTGGGCATTACGCGCATGCTTACCGAGAAGGGCTTCCGCAATAAAGTCATCAAAGAGATAAAGGACCCCATCGTAAAACAGTTCTGGGTTACTGAGTTTGCCAGCTGGAACGATAAGTTTGCCTCCGAGGCCGTGGCCCCGGTGCTGAACAAAGTCGGTGCTTTCACCGCCAATCCACTGGTACGTAATATTGTTGGGCAATCTCGTAGCGGGATCAATCTCCGCAAGCTTATGGACGAGGGCAAGATCCTAATCGTCAATCTATCGACTGGTCTCGTGGGCGAGGACAATGCGGCCATTCTCGGCGCCCTTATGGTAACCAAGATCCAGCTAGCCGCCATGAGCCGCGCCGACATAGAGCGAGACCAGCGTCGACCATTCTACCTATATGTAGATGAGTTCCAGAACTTTGCGACGGATTCCTTTGCTGTCATCCTCTCCGAGGCTCGTAAGTATGGACTAAACCTAACGGTAGCCAACCAATACGTCTCACAAATGCCCGAGACCGTCCGTGACGCCGTCTTCGGCAATGTCGGCTCTATGATTAGCTTTCGGGTAGGTGCCGCCGACGGAACCGTACTTGCCAAGTACTTCGAGCCCACATTTACCCCGCAGGATCTGATTAATCTGAACAATCAGCATAACTACATCACCATGAGCATAGACGGCGAGAAGACTACGCCGTTTGCCAGCCAGACCCTCCGCGTGCCTAAGTCCGAGGCCGACCATACCGCCGAGATCATTGAGCTTACTCACCAGAACTACTCATCCACGCGAGCCGAGGTGGAAGACGCCATATCTCGCTGGACGCTAGGCGGAGATGGTGACACGCCGAAAGTCGGCCCAGAGGTGGGTGGTACGGAGGAGAGTCTCATCAATACTATTGACGAACAAAAACCGAACTTTATAGCGGCGTTGAGAAACCCTGAGCTACCACCCAGCGCACCAGAACCGGCCCGCGCACCGCGCCGCGACGATCGTGGAGCCGGCCAGGGGACTAAGTCCAAGCCCAAATACGCCAGTGTCACGTACCGCGCCAGCGACCACCAGAAGTAGGAACACAAATAGGTAAGTCTGCAAGACAAAACCCAGCCTATGGCTGGGTTTTTGGTTTCTCCTGTAGGCAGGCCTCCGTTCCCCATCTGGTCCACTCCTGTTCGGGCGCGGGAGCAAAATGTCCAAGGTAGCCAGAAAGGGTAGGGAACAACCAGATGGCAACAGATAGGAAATAGTGGTTAATCCAAATGCATCATCATAATTGCCATAGTTACCGGGCAGCCAGGAGTAGGCGGGAACGTGCAGAATTGACGCGTCAAATGCCTATGGAAGCAAGCTAAATACACTGTATTACGCGTTATGTACCATGCCGAGAGTGGGCAAGAATGCGCACCCTAGCCCATCGCTAGTATGCACCTGGTGAAAGCGCCGAAAAGACGGAGGAGTGGTGGTGTGGCGCATTTGTATGATTACGTCGCACAATGTGTATTTTGCGTCTTAGCGGTTATGCTTCGGAAGAGGTGTCGTAGTACCTTTTTGTATCAATTCTAATCTGATAATAGCTCTGTTAAGCCATAATATGGCATATTGCCATTATGAATAGTGGGACTATACAGCCACTAAAGTGGTATAAAACGCCTAGTTAGAGCCCATATGCACGGGAATGCGAACTACCCCTATTTTTTGCGTATGTACGGGCTTTTTCATGCCCGGCCTCGGCCCCGTTAAATCCATGTACTTGCTACATTACCCAAACAAAACAAAAACCGAACGAGCAGGGGGAGTGTGGCATTTACAACAAGCGCAGCTGCAAGCTACTTATAGTAGGCTCTGTTCTCTATTCGAAGGTCTATATACTCGGCCGGCACTTTGCCGACTCGAGCTAGTTCGGTAAGCACTCGGTTGAGCGCCGTAATGCTATCTGTTGCGGGCCGGGTCGTATCAAATTTTACAACGTAGGATTTGTCCGTTGTAACAAACACCTCCGTGGTTGTTTCGGGTACAGCCAGGCTCTTGATACTAAGTTTGGTGGCCGGCATGAGGCGGCGCAGATCAATAATAAATGTAATAAACCGTTCGGCCACCACTCTATCCCCCACCTTCACCGGTAGATTAGTCCGGTCTAGGACTACCGCCAGATCTGTTGGAGAGGTATCCGCCTCCCCTACTACTACTCCCTCACTATCCACCAGATAGCGTAACTCCCCCGTCTGCCAGATCAGCCCGGGTGTACGCTCCTCCACCCGTATTGCTATGCTATGAGGCCAGTTACGGGTCACTATCACTTTATTAAGCAGCGGCTCACGCTGTTTTATACGGCTGCCGAGCGCTTCCGTATCAAGAGTAGTCAGATTCCCCCAGCCCAAGTGGTGCCCCAGCTCCTCGGCCACCTCCGTCCGGAGCCGCTCAAGCGGTACGCTCCGCTGGCCGGCTATCTGGGTGTGTTGCAGTGAGAATGCCATAGCCCACCCCATGGTCAGCACGAGTACGCCTACGCCCAGCCCTACCAGTCGCCAGTTCCACGCTGGTAATCGGAACTTGCGGGGTAGATTAACGCTCCCCCGGCTATAGACCGGCCGGCCCGAACGCACAACTCGCCTGGGGTTCACCGACTCCCGTCCTGTCCATCAGATGCAGCCTGGTCCCCATTTTGGGCCTGGCCACTGGCTAGCACCAGTACCGCTAGCTCATGGGCCGCATTCGGCTTGGCAAACTGGCCTATAGCCACGCCCATCCGCTGCATATCCACAGGGCTGTCAAGGAGCCGCTTTACCTCTGCCGCCAGCACCTTACCGGTCAGCTTGTCTTGAGGTAGCACTCGGACGGCCTCGGCGCGGCTAAAGACCTGGGCGTTGCTAATCTGTTGGCCACCAGTAAGTTGGGCGCCGGGAATGAGAATGGCCGGCTTGCCTAGGATAGCGAGCTCGGCCATAGCATTGGCTCCTGCCCGGCTCACCACTACATCGCTCGCGGCCAGCGCCAAGCCCCACTTGTCAGACAGGTGTCCATGTAGGCTATAGCGCTCTGGGTACACGAGCTCCATGGTCGTGCAGGCCGCCCGCATATCGGCAATATCACGCTCCCCAGCGACGTGCAGGACTTGGCAGAACTCCAGAAGGGTCGGTAGCGCCGCCTGGGTAGCGTCATTGATAGCCCGTGCCCCGGAGCTGCCCCCGGTAACCAGCAGTACGGGGAGGTTGTCTGCTAGCTTAAACTCGGCAAGGCCAGCCAGTCGGTGCGCGGTAAGTACGTCCGTACGTATTGGAATACCAGTATATACCAGCTTGTCGGCCGGCCACTGGGGAAAGCGGCTCACTGGCCAGCTCACGGCTATCTTCCGGGCCCCACTGGCGAGGATCTTGCTTGTCAGGCTGGTGACGGTGTCGGACTCGTGGATGACATACGGTATGCGCAGTAACCGGGCCGCTAGCCCCACCGGTACGCTCACGTATCCCCCACGGATAAACACCACATCGGGTCTGAATCTTCGGAGTACCTTTAGCGCATCACCAAACCCTGCAACTACCCTACCCATATCCCGAATATTCAAAGCAAATGTTGACAAGTCTGTAATAATGTGTCGTAGCTTAGCACCATGATAACGCCGGAACTTGCCAGCCTTAATGCCTGCAAAATCCAGCCCGATAGACTGCACGATCTTGGCTTCCATACCCGCATTGGTCCCAATGTAGAGAACCTCTACGCTAGGATCAAGCGTTTTCAGCTGGCTGACGACGGCCAGAATGGGCGAAATATGACCGCCCGTCCCCCCGCCGCTCACGACGACTCGCATGCGATTCCTCTCCTACGGTGTACTTAGATATATTAACCAGTATGCCCATGGCAAATAGCGTCATGATCAAGCTAGAACCACCAAAGCTAATAAACGGTAATGGGATGCCCGTCAACGGTATGAGCGCCACCATGGCCCCAACGTTTACCACTGTTTGGAACATAAGCCAGAGCGCAATCCCGGTGGCTACCAGACGGCCAAAGTTATCGGGTGCGTTTTTGGCCACCATCAGCGCACGGTATATGAGGTAGCCCATAAGCCCAATCAGGATCAACGCTCCGATCAGTCCAAACTCCTCACCAATAATTGCAAAAATAGAGTCGTTGGGGGCTTCTGGCAAGTAGCCATACACCTGGATGCTCTTACCCAGTCCTACGCCAAACAGGCCGCCTGAGCCCACGGCAATCAGGGCTTGGGAAATGTGGTAGCTGACACTACTAGTATCACTATTCGGGTTCAGATAGGCCAAGATGCGCTCTACCCGGTGCGGAAAAGCGGCAATAAAGCCCCAGGCAGCCAGGCCAAAGCCTGCAATGAGCCCAGCTAGATGGACCGGACGCACTCCTGCCACATAGAGCATGCCGATAGCAGATCCAGCCAGTACGGACATGGTGCCCATGTCGCGTTGCAGAACCACCACCACTACTGTGACAAAGCCCAGAATAAGCGCAAACGGCACAATAGTCTCGGTCACCGAGGTAATGCTGCGTCGCTCATCGGTAAGCCACCGACCCAAGTAAATAATAAGTGCTAGCTTCATCAGCTCGGCCGGCTGGAACGATAGCGGCCCCAGCTTGAGCCAGCGCGTTGCACCCAATTGTGAGAGGCTAAGCCCAGGTATAAGCAGTACGAGGAGTGCTACCACAGCAATCACCATCAGCCCAGAGGCCCAGCTGCGCCACCTGGTGTAGTGGATACGGCTTGCCACAAACCAACCCACCAGGCCCACCAGAGCGTACTCTAGATGACGGAAGAAGTAGAAATTGCTCACCGTACTTCCAAGCAGTTTCTGGCTCTGGATAGGGCTAATCGAGTACATGACAACCAGACCAAAGGTCAGCAAGGCAAAGGTAATAAGCACCAAGCTATAGTCGGCCCGGTGCGCCCGGGCCTGCGTTTGCCCTCCGCCAGCCACTACCGGTGGTTCCCAAGTAGTCCCAGTACCAGCCCCGCCACGCCTACGACGCCACCGACCACCCACAACCGCATAGTCACCTTAGTCTCTGGCCAGCCGATTGCCTCCAGATGGTGGTGCAGCGGCGCCGACAAGAATATCTTGCGTTTAAACACCCGCTTCGAGAATATCTGCAGCGCGCTCGACGCTGCCTCAGCCACAAACACCGCACCAATGATTGGCAGCACAAACACAGCATTTGTCAGCATGGCTATAACGCCAAGCGTGGTACCCAGCGCAAACGAGCCACTGTCTCCCATGAAGAACCGGGCTGGGTATATATTAAACCAGACATAGGTCAGAGCAGCACCCACGATCGCCATGCAGAAACCGGCGATACCGTAATTACCCTGGAAGTAGGCAATAATTGCGTAAGCCGAGAAGGCCATGACCGACAATCCACCGGACAGGCCGTCTAGGCCGTCGGTAATATTCACTGCATTGGCGGTAGACACGACAACGGCAATAAACAACGGTATATACAGCCAGCCAATCTCGAAGTTACCCACTGCCGGAATATGGATAGAGCTATAGCCAAGCTTGTAGAAGAAGTATAGTCCGCCCAGGACGGCGATGCCCAAAATTAGGCTAAACTTTATCTTGCCGCGCATGCCAGCTATACCCAAGCCGCCACTACGAATGTTCAGATAGTCGTCAAACAGCCCCACGATACCGGCCGTAATGAGTACGAACACAGGTAGTAGTGTCTGCGAACGGCTTAGGTTGCTGGCAATAGTTACAACCGCCACCGGGATAATCATCATTAGACCACCCATCGTCGGCACGTTTCGCTTGTGCTTCGCCGCGTGTAGTTTAGCGTAGATAGGGGCCTTCTCGCCAGTTATGGAGTCGGTGCGCATCTGCTTCCACCATTTGTATTTGAAAGCGAAATGAGTATAGATGGGCGTCACCAGCATAGCTAGGACAAATGCCATTACGGCTTGCACCAAAATGCGCGACAGCGGCAGGATTTCTTGTTGATGTAATAGGATCATAATCTTCCTTTATTGTAGCATAGCTGGTATCAGCTGAGGGGAATTAGCTGCTCGGAGGCACTGCGTAGTACCGCAGGAGCCACTGCGAAATATTTGCAAATATGGGGACAGTCGTAGACTCCGCAAAGCCTGAGACCTTCGGCTGGTTCACCCGAACCATCATGACAAACCGCGGGTGGTCCACCGGCGCAAATCCCACAAACGAGCCTATGTTGACTCCGTCAATATAGCCGCTGCCATCCGGCTTGGGGATCTGGGCTGTCCCAGTCTTACCTGCAATCTGATAGCCTTTCTGCTTGGCCAGGTAGCCTGAGCCATGCTCCACCACCTGGATCATCATCTTACTCATGTCGTTTGCCGCCTGCGCACTCATGACATTAGCATTTATGAGCTTGGGCTTCTCCGTGGTCTTGGCACCATTCGAGCCTATTATCTGGTCCACCAGGTATGGCTCGTACAGTTTACCACCATTGGCAATCGCCGATACCGCCGCCACCATCTGGACCATAGTCACAGATATACCCTGGCCGAACGTCATATTGGCATAGGTAGCATCATTGGTAGATGGCGGGTTCACCTGGCCAGCCGCCTCTCCTGCCTGCTCTATGCCCGTCCGCAGGCCGAAGCCGAAGTGCTTGGTAATGTAGTCATAGAATATCTTCTTACCCGCAGCCGTAATCTTGGTTGGGTCGCCTCCCAGCGTCTTCAGGACGAAGATGACACCAGTATTCAGCGATTTCTGGATGACGTCCGTCATAGTCTGTATGCCAAACTGGTGGTTTTCGGCATTGCGAATATCCCGTCCACCAATCTGCTCCAGCCCAGTGTCGTTGTAGACCGTATCCGGTTTAACTTTCCCCGTGTCAAGACCAGTCGACATGGTAAAGACTTTGAACCCAGACCCAGGCTCAAACTGGTCGCTCACCACTGCATTGGCAAAGTCCCGGTAGTCGGTCGTAGCACCGTAGTTATTCGGGTCAAAGCTAGGATAGTTGGCCATGGCCTTCACTGCCCCCGTAAAGGGGTCCACAATAATAACGCTCCCTGAGGGTGCTCCCACCGCCTGTACACCGGCCGCCAGGTACTTTTCTGCCTGAGCCTGCATATTGCGGTCTATCGTCAGTACGTAGCTATTACCATCCTTGGGCTGGCGAATTACATTGTCGGATGTGGCAATTGGGATCCCCCGCGTATCAGTCTTCGCCTTCAGTAGCCCAGGCGTACCTCCCAGATCCGGGTTCAGAAACTCTTCAATGCCATACTGCCCAAGTCCATCAGCGTTCACAAACCCAGCCACCTGCCCCGCCAGCGTCCCTTCGGGGTATACCCGGTAGGTCTGGTCAGTCAGGCCTATACCTGCCAGTTTTAAGGCTGTAATCTTGTCCGAAATGACTGAAGTCAGCCTCCGCGCCAGTACCTCATACTCGCCGCCCTTGCCTAGTAGACCGTAGATGCGCTCCGGTGACTCGCCCAATACTTCGGCAATCGCCCTGGCAGTCTTCACTTTGTCGGTAATAAATGTCGGATCGGCGTACAGCAGCTTCAGAGTCTCATTTAGCACAAGTGGGGCGGTATTCTCGCCGTCGTGGATGAATAGCTCACCACGCTTGGCTGGTATCTCATACTTACGTTGGTGGATGCTAGCGGCTTTTATCAGATAGTAGTTGTGCTGCAGAAGCTGTATCTGCACAAGGCGGACGGCAATGATAAACCCAAATAGAACCAGGGCGCCTATCAGCCACCCCAGCCTCCGCCGTTGGTATAATTGCTCACTATAAGTGGTCACATAGTATCCGTTTATTTAGCGTAGGACACAGGGCCTTCCGGAACCATAGTTTTCACTACGTTTGAGCTCTGTACCTGCTGGATAGACTGCAATCGTGCAGCTTCCACAGCCAGCTCCTGGCGTTGGCCAGAGATCTTGCCCTGCATAGTCTGCAGCTCGGTCAGCTGATAGCCAAACACACTGGTTTTGGTTATCTGGTTCAAGTATAGCAATGCCAGTACGGCGATAACAGCCGTTACCATAATGCCGCTTGAGACGGGTCCTAGTTTTAGTTTTGCTTGCGGGCGTATGAGCTGCTGATTGCGCCGTATGGCGATTGTGGCGGTAGACATGTGGCGTTCCTTGTTTGTTTTTTGGGTACTTTTGTTTTTGTTTTGCGGAAGCGTGGCTGGTGTCCAGTCGTCAGGTCAGCAAGTAATGGCCGTGGCTAGGATAGCCACAGCATAACTTGTAACTTGAATACTCGATACGAATTCATAGGGTGCCAGGTGCGGCACGCTCATCTCGGACCCTTACGGGCCGCATGTCGCACCTGGCGGGGTCAGGTCCTAGCGGACGACACGGACTTTAACCGTGACGGCGCGTCTTGAGAGGTTCTTGACTGCTACAGTCATAGTTCAGCTCCTTCTTTTTGTTTTGGTGTTAGTTTTACGACGCCCCGTAGCACAGCGCTACGAGCACGCGGGTTAGATGCATCAAAGTCTTTGCCCAGAATCGGTTTTTTGGTAATTTTGGCCACTTGGGCCTGGTGAGTACAGGTACAAACCGGTTGTTTGGGCGGACAAATACAGTCGCGGGATTCTTGCTCAAAGTAGGTCTTCACTAGCCTATCTTCCAATGAATGGAAGCTTATTATAGCCAGTCGACCGCCGGGTTCTAGCAAGTCTAGGAATAGGGGTAGCGCCTCTGCCAACCGCTCGAGCTCATGGTTGACCTCGATCCGGAGTGCTTGAAACGTCCGCGTGGCTGGGTCTATGTCGCCCGAGTAGCGGACAACGCTCCGGACAATATCGGCCAGCTGCTTGGTAGTTTCGACCGGGCGAGCGGCCACGACGGCCCGGGCAATTGCCTTGGCGCGCCGCTCCTCGCCGAACTCCGCTATAATGCGCGCAAGTTCAGCTTCTCTATAAGTATTGACCACCTGGTAGGCATCTAGATCCTGTGTAGTATCCATACGCATGTCCAAGCGGGCCGTACCCCGGAACGAAAATCCCCTATCATAATTGTCAAATTGTGGTGACGAAACGCCTAGATCAAGCAACGCGAGGCGAAAGTACTCACCCGCTTCCACCCGGGTCCGCGCAGCTGACGTAAAGTCGGAGTGAACAATCTCTGCTCGCTCGCTAAACTCAGCCGCAAGTGCGGCAATAGCCTCGGTGTCTTGGTCGACGAAAACCACGTGACTGCTAGGCCCGACATATTCCACAATCTGTCGTGCATGGCCGCCGTATCCAGCCGTACCGTCGAAATAGCTATCTCCATGGTGAGGGTGCAACATGGTAATCACTTGTTCGAGCAGGACGGGTGTATGTTTGTTTTGGTTTTTGTTTTGCATTTCAAGGTCACCTATTTAGCAGCCAGCTTTTGTTTGGGTATTTTTGTTTTGTTGTTTTTGCCTCTGTTTCGTACAGATTCAGGGGCAAGAGTGTTGTGGTAAGGAATTATCGATGATAATTCCTTGAGTTGTTCCTAGTCTGGGAAGGCCAGGAAACGTTTTGTGAGGTGGAGTTTTGTGACAAAGGTACTAAAGCTTTGTTGCGCGGACTTCTAAAACCGCGTTGCTGACTGCCAAATAGCTGAAATCGAAATGCTTGTTTGAAAGTAATCGGCCTAATTGTAAATGTGCTGGTAGCGCTACTTTGCGCTAATGCGCCAGTAGTCGCCGGCTCGGACGGCCACAATGTCTTTGTCTATACCGGCGTAGTCAAGCAAGTGTTGCTCAAGGGTGATGCGTCCTTGCTTCTGGTCCATTTGCGTCGCTACTTTGCCGGTGCGGAACTGAACATTGAGGTCTGCGGTGCGTTCATCGAGAATGTCGCCAGATAATGCAGGTTCCATTTTGTCCTGCCAGACGGCCTCGGTGTAACAGTGGAGATAGTTTTTAAAACCGCGGGTGATGATGATGCCACTCTCGAACTCGAGACGAAGTTCAGCTGGTATTGTCAGCCGGTTTTTGTCATCTAGTTTGCGTTCGAAGTAGTCCGTTTTCATTGTCACCTTAGGTTGTTTTTTTGTTTTAACCCTCTCACTGCAGCTACTATACTACCCACTTCTACCCACACGCAAGTGTTTTATTGTACTTTTCACCCACTTCTTCATAGTTCTTATGCTGAACAAAAATAACGGCTCTATCAAGCCGTTATTCTGGTACTATTTGCAGCCCGCAAATAGAAGTTTTGGATTGGCAAGGTGGCCGTCAGTGACTTATCCACATAACTCCGCCGCTCATTGCCTTACCACAATTCGATCATACCGAACGAAAACCGAATACACAAGAGCTTTTTTAAATCCCGCCATGCGAAGACTACCGAAGGACTTATGCTTGACCCAGCGACCATCTGGGCGTAATCTGGCGGCATGAAGTGGATGCCTGTCAAAGTAGTTGCGAGCCTGTTGCTTATTACCGGAGCGGCCTTTGCCGTACGCGGGGAGTACGCCAAGCTACCGGCCGCCCCCACTACCCCACCCGCACCGCTTAGCCAGCCGCAAGCAGCCTCGGCCCAGCCGGCCCTCACCAATACCTCAGCCACTCTGGAGCACCCATCACCCGCCGCCCTAGAGCCTACCACCCCTGTGGCTAGTCCGCTGCAGGCGCCTGCACCGGTAGCAGCCCCGACACCGAGCCCCGCCCCGGTTCCACAGCCGGCACCAGACCCCAGTCCGGCACCAGCCCCAGACCCAAGCCCCGCTCCAGATCCTTTACCACACCCAGTTAGGCCACCCGTCTGCAATCCGGGCCCTATTAGGTACAATCAGCCCAATTCCTCGATCGACTATATTATGTGCCCGCTCTAGGTCTGTCTAATGCCCTGAATCTGCGCATGTAGCTTCCGGACACCCTCGTGGGCGCGCCTGGCCTCTACGGGTATCACCATGGCGCCGACAGCACGATCCGCTTCTGGCTAGAAGCTTGCCAGCTGCTTAGCAATAGCCTTGTTCAGGTCTTTTATCTTCACCCGCTCTTGCTTCATGGTGTCGCGGTGACGGATAGTGACTGACGTATCTTCCAGTGAGTCAAAGTCGACGGTCACGCACAACGGCGTACCAATCTCATCCTGTCGACGGTAGCGCCGGCCAATAGACTGCGTCTCGTCGTACTCGGTGCGGTACTCCCCTGTCAGCTGCTCCCAGACCTGGCGGGCTAGCGGCGTTAGCGTCTCGTTCTTGGACAGTGGTAGCACCGCCACCTTCACGGGGGCAATGTCGGGATGGAACTTCAACACCACCCGCGTCTCGTCATTCACCTGCTCCTCGGTGTAGGCATTGTGCATAAGTGCCAACATAAGCCGCCCGACGCCCACGGAGGGCTCAATCACAAACGGCACGTAGCGCGTCTTGGTAGCCTCATCGAAGTAGCTTAGATCCTTGCCACTGCCCTTCATATGGGCCTGCAGATCGTAGTCGGTCCGGTTGGCAATACCATACAGCTCCTTGGAGCCAAATGGGAATTTGTATTGAATGTCCACTGACGCTGCGGCATAGTGCGCCCGCTCATCATCAGCATGGTCGTGGTACTGCAGGTTCTCCTTAGATAAGCCAATTGAAAGCAACCACTCCATACAGAACTTCTTCCAGTAGGCATACTGCTCGTCACCAGAGTCGGGGTGGATAAAGTACTCCAGCTCCATCTGTTCGAGTTCGCGTACCCGGAACACGAAGTCGCCCGGGGTAATCTCGTTGCGGAAGGCTTTGCCTATCTGAGCAATGCCGAATGGTATACGCTGCCGGGTGGTCTCGCGGACATTATCAAACTGGGCAAATATGCCGCCTGCCGTCTCGGGGCGCAGATAGGCCACGCTGGCGTCGTCAGCTGCCGGTCCCACATACGTCTTAAACATCATATTAAAGTGGCGCGGCTCGGTAAACGTCCCCGTTTTGCCACAGTTGGGGCAGGCCTTACCCTCTAGCGCCTTGGCGAGTACGGCGAGGTCACCTGAGTCAATGTCCGCGACATGGTCAGCACGGAACCGATGTTTACAGTTCTTACAGTCAATCATGGGGTCCACGAAAGTATCCACATGGCCGCTGGTCTTCCATAGTAGTGGGTTTTGAATAATTGCACTGTCCAGGCCCACCACGTTGGTATGGCGGTAGACAAAAGCCTTCCACCAGGCATCCTTAATGTTTTTGACCAGCTCAGCGCCGTACGGCCCGTAGTCCCAGAAGCCCGAGAGCCCACCGTAGATTTCGCTAGTTTGGAACACAAAACCGCGGCGCTTTGACAGGCCTACGAGCTCTTCCATACTGGCCGTTTTCTTCTGCTCGCTCATGCTTCTCTAGCTCCTGATTCTACGGTTAACATTTCGTACTCTTCGGGCTTGATTCTGGCTATTCTAAGCAAAAAACTGGCATCGGTCAAAAACTCTGCTCGTAGTTGCACTGCGCGCTCCGGGTTGCGCTCTACCATAACGCGGATGACGGCTAGGCTGTCCTTGCAGTAGTCGAAAATCTCATCGTCCGTCATAAGCATGCCCTCACAAGACTCGGGGGTCGCTATAATCCGGTCTGGTGCGTCACGCCCCGTTCGCTCGTAGTCCGCCAGCTGGAATTCTAGTTCTGATTTCTCGGGCTTCATTGACTCCTATCCGAGCATGGCCGCCGAAACAAATTGCCGGCCAAACACGTAATCATAAAATTGGTTTACTAGACCTATCCCCTCACCTGCCAAGCCCGCATCCTGCACTTGTACGCCCTTGTGGTCGAGTAGGATGCGCCAGAGCTTTACCTGTGTATGGCTCATGGCAGGAGCATCACCCCCGGCGTGCGCCTGGCAGACGAGCCCACCCTGAGCTGGGCTAAAGTGGTAGCTCCTACCCTCATCCGAAGCCCCACAATTGGTGCAGGCCGCCATGACCGGTCTATACCCTAGATCATCAGCCATTTTGAGCTTAAACTCAAGCTCTAGCAGATTAATATTGGTGGTCGTGGGCAGCTCCCGGTACAGGTTGCTGGCAATCTCATACAGCCCCGGACCAGCTTCCGAAGAGTCATCGGTCAGCTTGTCCAGCATTTCTGCCGCTAGGTAGGCCAGACGCAGCCGCTCATAGTCGGCCACCAAGCCGTCGTCGTAACGCACCAGCCGGGCTGAAGTCACAATGTCTAGGTTGCGCCCTTCGGCCAGCATGAGATCGGCCTCGGCAAACAGCTCTAGGTGTCCAGCCTGCCGACTACCAATCTTACGAATACCACGGCTCACCGCCCGGACCTTACCCCTATCGGGCGTGAGAAAGTGGATAATGCGATCCGCTTCTCCCAGATTGTACCGGCGCAGCACAATGCCGCGAGTTTTGTACATTGACATAAGCGTATTGTACCACTTATGGTCAATGTACCGACCAGTTAAAGTCTTCGCAAGTTATTGAACTCCCTACAGCCCTAGCTTCTTCTTCACAAACGCCACTATCTCTGGGAACTCCCGGCTGCCCATAAAGTGCCCACGGTCAGTGTACTCAAAGTAGTTGGCGTGCAGGCTCTTGGCTACAAGGCGTTGCTCTGTCACGGGAATATAGGGATCATCGGTGGAGCCAAATACCGCAATCCACTGCTGATTCTGGCGTATTTTGTCCCATTGCCACGCGGCGGTGTAGTAGCCGCTAGCCTTTTCCCCACTATCACCCAGGTCGGTATAGCAGGCGCCCACCAGCACCGATCCCAGGAGCTGGTGCCCCTCGGCGTAGCGCATAGCTGCCTCTGCCCCAGAAGAGTGCCCAATCAGAATAGTATCCTCACCCGCACCCAGCTCGGTAATAAATGGCAACCAGATACGCATTGAGGCTTTCTCATTATCTGGAAACGTCCGGTTGATAGTCTCAATTCCTAGATCCGACAGCTCACGCTCCAGGTATGGTAGCCAGATGTCGCCGGAAGTGGATCCCCCATTACCGTGAATGAGGATGGCCTTGGCCACTAGATACCAACGGCCTTCTTGACCTTGGCGATCACTTCATCCGGCGTATGATGACTCTTAATGAGGTAGTCGTGTACTCCCAGGGCGTGTGCCAGTTCTTGGTTCATGTCTACTTCGGCCTCGCCCAGGTTGGTCAGGAGGATCACCGGTACATTGCGCAGCTCAGTGCGCTTCTTAATCTCTTTAAGCACGTGGAAGCCGTTCATCTTAGGCATGAGAATATCCAGCAGGATAATGTCCGGCTTCACCGTCTCTAGCAGCCTCAGGCACATCTCGCCATCGGTTGCCACAATAGTCTCATGGCCTTCCAATTCAAACTTCGCCGCATACATTTCCACCAGCACCGCGTCGTCTTCGACGAGCATAATCTGCGCCATAACTGCCTCCACTTACTAGACTCCTAGTATACCAAGAATCATCCACTCCCGCCAAGTCTAGCTACCGAGAAGCGGCAGTTGGCGGGCCAGTGGCAGGCTAAAGCTAAATTTCGAGCCCTTGCCCTCGCGGCTGGTTACCCAGATGCGTCCACCGTGCGACTCCACCAGGTTCTTCACAATATAGAGTCCCAGCCCGGTACCACCAGCTTGCAGGCTCATCGGGTTGTAGACGCGGCCAAACTTTGTAAACAGCCGCTCGAAGTTGGCTGGGCTTATACCCACCCCTTGGTCCGCTATGCTCACGACCAGCTCTTCCCCCACTACTTTAAGATCCACGCTTACTACCGTGTTAGGCAGAGAGTACTTAATTGCATTGTCCACTAGATTGATCATGACTTGGCGCAGGCGCACTTCGTCGGCTAGGATCAACGGTAGCTTCTTGCGCCGGCCCAACTTCAGCATGATCTGGCGCTCAAAGCCCTTGCTAGCCAGCTCGGTCACTACCTCATTCACTAGGCCCTCTATAGCCAGCGGCTGGGGGTTGAGCTTAATCTTACCGGACTCAATAGAGCTTACATCAAGAATGTCCTCTACCAGATCTATCATCCGTTGATTGCTCTGGTACACACGCGACAGGAAGTGGAACTGCTTCTCATTCAGATCACCAAAGTCCTTTTGGATAATCATGGATAGGAAGCCTTTAATAGCCGTCAGTGGCGTCCGCAGCTCGTGCGATACAATCGAGATAAAGTCACTTTTAATCTCCTCAATCTCTCGATCTTTCTGGACGTCATGGATAATGGCAATGCCGCTAGTCACCCGCCCGCTCGAGTCAAACACCGGCGAGTAGCTAATCTGGGTCCAGACCTGGTCGCCGTTCTTAGTAGCTAGCAGCTGCTCGGCGTCGGTAATAGCTGCTCCCTCGCCCAGAACTTTGCGTATGGGTGAGGCCATAGACATGTCCACGCCCTCCTCTGACACTGGTCGCACCACCTTAGTAAATGGCTGCCCCAGTGCCTCCGCCAGTGAATAGCGGGTAATCCGTACCGAGGCGGGGTTAAAGCCCACAATCCGCGAGTGCCGATCGAAAATGACAATCCCCTCATCGGTAAACTGGAATACCGCCTCCCAGCGCTCGCGCCGGGCATTTACGTCCTCGTAGAGATTAATATTCTCCACCAGTACCGCCAGCCGGGTCGCTACTAGCTTAAGTAGGCGTATGTCGTGCTCGCCATAAGGACGAGTACGGCCGTCGACCACTATGACGCCCAGTGTCTTTGAGGACACAGCAATAGGCACCGCCAGGTAGTGGCCGGAACCATTCCCTGTCTCTATGTACCACCCCACTGTCCTAGCCGTCACATAGCACTTGGCAACCGGGCTATCATCGACCAAACTAATCCGCTCCGGGAGTAGGTGCTCATCCGAGGCACCCACCCGCACCAGCTGCTGGCTACCCGGACGGTAGATATAGATTGCTACACCGCTCGACTGTAGGAGTGAGGCGGTCTTATTAATGTACTTCTGGTAAGTCTGGTCATTGTTAAAGCCGATAATAGATGATAACTCAGCTAGCTCGCTGAGTTCGCGTAGGTGCCGCTGAGCGCGCCGGGCCATGTCATTGGCCTCAATAGTTTTCTCAATCAGGGCCGTAATGTCACGGGCGGTAGCGAGGATGAGACTGATCTCGCCGCCAACCAGCACCGGGGTTACCACAATCTGCATATGGCGGTTACTTTGTTTCAAGTGTGCGTATACATTGGTCCGTTTACCAGCAAGTACATTTGCGGCAATGTGCTCCTGATCCTGATCGTACTCTATGCGCTGGGCAGCAGCTAAAACATCTGCCACCGGCTCTCCCACAATTGGCCCATCCAGCTCGAAGAGCTGAAGCCACTCATCATTGCAATCAGTCACAATTCCCTGAGGGTCTAGAAACACCACCCCTTCACCAATATTGGCCGACAATACTGCCATTTTCTGTTGATTAATAACCAGCTCAGTAACGTCTCGTAAGCTCACTAGAGCTCCATAGGGGGCCTTGGCACCGTCAGGGATGACTATCATCTGCAAGTGCCGACTCACACCTGCTGTGTCCACCTCCAGCTCAGTATTGGTCGAGGTACCCTTTCTAGATTGCTCCACTGCCAGCCGCATCTGCCCCACAAACGCCGCCATACTGCCAGGGCTACGGTTCACAAGCCGTTTGGCTACCTCTTCAAGAGCCAGCCCCTGGTCCGCATCCACACAGCCTAGTAGCTCACGGGTCTTGGCATTGAAGTATGTCAGAACCAGTTCAGTATCAAATACCAGTAGACCAGTGGGAAGCAGCTCCTGAATGCGCGCGAAGTCTATCGCGATGGGCGAATTGTTCGCCGCCCCGGCGGCATCTAGCTGTTTTGCTGGCCTATTTGGCATTACCGCCCTCACTTATTACCACTAGCGTAGCACGCCGCCGAAGCGCGTCTCAAGCATTAGTTGGTTGGGTTAATCGTCAGGTGCCTGACGTCGCTACCGAGTCTAGCTTCTACCACGTACGTACCACCCACATCGCTCTGCTCGGCCGTATACTTCATGTAGCTATGGCCGGTGGGGTCCACGCTGGCATTTACCGTAATACTGGTCGTACTAGAACCATTCTGGCCCGCTACTTTCCACGTCACATCGCCGCTGTTCACGACATTGCCCAATGCGTCTTCCGCCACTACGCCATAGCTGATCTGTACGCCGCTTCTCGGGTGTCCGACCGCGGGGGCAATCTCGCTAAGTCGGCTTGGTGGGCCGGCCACCGTAACTACCACCAGACTTGAGCCAGTCAGCCCAGAAACAAATGCACCGATAGTCGACTTCGTAGCCACCGTATCCTTGTACTTAATAATCCGGCTCTGGAGGCCGTCTGGAAGGAGCGCCGCTACACCACTGTCAAACTGGCCACTACCCGAGGAGCTTGAGAGCGTCACAGTCTCGGCCGCACCTTGCACTACTTGCCCATTACCATCAACAATGTCTACCCGAAAGCTTACTGGTGCGGCAAAGTCTGCGCTCACAGTGGCGGTGGCAGTCAGTGGCACCAGCAGCACACTCCGCGCTACCTGGCTCGAGGCCGGCACCGACTGTCCGGGTGTACTGGTATCCGTAGTGCCGTTCGGCGTGGTAGACAGCTTCGCATTGGCGTTATAGCGGGTGCTGTAGGGCCATATCCAGGTATGCATCAGATAGTACCCCCCGGCTGCTAGAGCGAGTACAACTAAGAACGAGAGCAACGCAAACCAGTGACGGCGCATAACCCCCAGCACTGTGTTACGGGTTCACTTTAAACTGCGCCACAATGTCGTTGTAGGCACTAATGTACTGGACGTCATCGCAATAGATGGCGATCACCTTGTCGCGTACCGGTATATAGGTAATAGCTGCTTGGGTTTTACCATCGAACGAGCCCTCCAGCCGCGTTGCGGATATGCCAGATACTATGACAGTCTGGCTCTTGAGCGTGCCCTTCTTCACTTTGTCCTGGTAGGCCTTGAGCACGGTATCAATGAGGTTCTGAGTTACCAGAATCCGGGTTGCTGCCTTGGTATTGTTAGCGGCCGTAAGAATGTCTGGGTGCAGGATGAGTGACAGCGTAGCTCCAGTGGTATTCTCCGTCACCAGCGCGTTCCAGGTCTTGGGGTACTTCACCTCAAGACCACCATAAACCGCCGGCGCCACGTAAGACTTATACGGCGAGTTCACCAAGGTATTAAGCTTGTCCTCATCCGTCTTAGCTTGGGTCGCCTGGCCTTCGGACACGCCCTGCTGGTGTGCTATCTTGGCGTCATTTGCCCCCGATGAGGCCTGTAGTAATGCTACAATCCATAGCGCCAGGAACAGAAAAGCAGCGGCACCTAGCACCGCTATAATTACCGTCGGGTTTGACCGTCTTTGCCGGGGGACATTGGGTAGCCCAGCAACATTTGGGATAATGGGACTAGCGGGGGTGCTCATACAAGCATCATAAGGGCTTTGGGCGAACAGGGCAACCTACCGCCCGTCTAACGGGTACTGGTACAGATACAACGCACCGTTCTGTCGTTGCGCGCGCACCTGTGGCAGGGCAAAACCATAGCTGGCAAGCGTAGTTGTTTGTTTCAGTCGTACCGCACACTCCTGCTCGAGCTTCGCTGTAAACCTGGCAATCAAGAACACATAGACTACGTCAGCGGCTGGCCACTGGCGGTCCCAGAAGCTGCCCAGATAGACCTGGATCTGCCCCCGGTACCGTCGGGTGCGTAGCACCGATACCAGCCACCAGAATGGGTTTATTTCTATCCCAATAGCCACCCCACCGCGCCGAGCTACGGCTAGCAGCATGGTACCGTCGCCGCTCCCTAGATCGAGCAGCGTCTGCCCGGCGGCAAAGCCAAGCTCATCTAGCACCCTCTCACGCTCAGCCGCTAGGATAGGTAGATACGGTGCGCCTGTCAGCGCGCCGAGTCCAACAATAATTGCAAATACCAAGGCCCCCAAAGCTACCCAGATCATAGGTCGAAAAGCGCTGGACTATCAGGCGTCGACGCTTCAGCATCACTAGAGGCCGGCTTGCGACGCGGCGCAGCCACCGCTGGCTCAGGCTCTTTCAGAAAGCCTATCTCACCAGCCTGCCCGCCCAAGGCAAAATCAGCCCGTATCTTCTCCACTCTATTTTCCACCACCTCCAGTTGACCCCGCAACTGAGCAATCAGGCTCAGGCCACGCTCAAACTTGGCTACACCATCGTCTAGGTCAATAGTGTCACTCTCAAACCAGGCGGTGATCTGCTCGAGCTCAGTCAGGCCCTGGCCAAACGGGATGGCGCCGGATTGTGGGTTGGGTTGTTTAGTCATCTGTTTGTTACCTCGAGATTGCCTTTAGCTAATTCTATCATGAGTGGTGCGCCGCTGGGCACATCGGCTGGGTCCCGCACCACTTCCCCGCCTCGCCGCACTATGGCGTAGCCGCGGCCGAGCACCGCCCGAGGATCATAGCTGGCCAGCACGCGTTCCAGCAGCTGCAGCCGACTCCGTGTCTCGCTCAGACGACGGCTTTGCCAGGCCAGTAGCCCCTGCTCCAGTCTGGCCAGCTGCTCTGCGGGCCGAGCCAGAAAGCGCGTTAGCACCGCCAGCGCGCGCTCCAGTTGAGCTGCATTTGCCGCTAGGCTGCGGTCCAGCACTGTATCCATCCGCCGATAGTGGCCATCCAGCGCCGCGGCTACCTCACTACGGTCCCGAACTACCAGTCGTGCAGCATCGGTAGGAGTAGCCGCGCGTACATCGGCCGCTAGATCGGCCAGGCTGGTGTCTACCTCGTGACCCACCCCCACCACAATCGGAGCCCGGCTGGCAGCCACCGCGCGCGCCACGGCCTCAGTATTAAATGCCTGCAAATCCTCGAGGCTACCGCCACCACGGATCATTACCACCACGTCTGGAGGGATTGCTAGCTCATCAAAGTAGCGCACAGCCCCTACCAGTAGGTCTGGTGCCGATGCCCCTTGCACTGCCACATCTGCGAGCAGTACATCAAGACCACCCCACCGGGCGGAGAGAATCTTGGTAAAGTCTGCATAGGCTGCTGATGTTCCTGAGGTGATCAGTCCAATCCGTTTCGGGTACAGTGGCAAGGCGCGCTTACGCTCGCTAGCAAACAGCCCTTCGCCGCTTAGCTTGGCCTTCAGCAGTTCAAACGCCCGCCGGAGCTCGCCCTCACCCGCCAGCTCTACCGTCCGTGCGGTGAAGCTAAACTTGCCCCAGTTCGTCAGCTTGGGGCTACCGCCTACGCGTACTCGCATACCGTCTTCTAGCGGTACTTTCAGCTGGTAAATTGGCATGAAGCAGCTAATAGTGGCTTCATCGTCTTTTAGATCAAAGAAGACCCACTTGCCCTGGCTTACCTTATAGCCCGAGACCTCCCCCTCGAGCATAACGCTGGGAAAAGCAAAGACCAGCGTGTCGTTCAGAATAGCGACAAATTCTTTAACTGAGATTACCTGGCTATCCATGTTTGAGCGATCTCTGATAGAAAAAGAAGCCAATTGGTAAGAACACAGCCATATTAAACACACGGTAGATCAGGGTACCAGTGAAGGCCACCGCAAATGGCACGCCGGACCCCACGAATGTAGCCACCATGGTAGCCTCATACACTCCGGCTCCGCCGGTTAGCGGGCTCACTAAGCTAGCCAGGTTGGCCAGTGTGTAGGCCGCGATCAGCGAGCCCAGGTTCAGGTACTGCCCTAGCGCCACAAACACCAGCCAGATAGTCGCCACCTCCGCCAAGTTACCGCCCAGGCTCTGCAAAAATGGCTTTCGCCAGTGCCCCTTACGTTCCAGAAACTGCTCATAGCCGTGATAGAACTCTGCAATAAAGTGATCCACCCGCGCCGCCGGTACCAGGCCTTTTTTGGCCTTTGGACGTATACGCTTATGGAGGGCATTAAGGCGAGCCACTACCCAGTGAGCAAACCGTGTCAGCACCGTCCGATCACGGATAAGGATAACCGCAGTGGCACTGATAACGAGGATAATTACCAGGATAAATAGCGTCAGACGTGAGCCCAATCGCTGCAAGTCACCACCAAAAAACAAGACGATAAATGCTGGTACCAGAATGGTAAAGTAGGACACCACCGTAAACCCATAGCGCATAAGCTGGGCTAGCGACAGCTTCCCAGCTGGCACCTGGCCCTCAAACCGCTTGTTCAGATAAGAAATACCAGTCAACCCACCGGCAGGAAAGGCCTGATTGACGAAATTAACTGCTAAGCTGGCCTCGTACAGCGCCCCGATACCTAGCTCGTAGCCGAACAAGCGGAGTATCTCCTGGTAGTACTTAGCGTTGGTATAGTAGCTATAGAGCTGCACTACAATCACCGCCAGCAGCATGTACCAACGCAGGCCTGACAACGCTACCACAAATTGCTCCAGCCGGCTCATATTCAAAGCCACTAGAATAGCGAGCGCAAGTAGGCTGATGTACAACATGAGACGACGGAAATTCATACTGAGCTTATTATATCAGTCGATGGTAGAATGTAGTCATGAAATATCTTGCTGTTCTAGGGCGTCAGCCCGAATTTGGTTTGGCTGAATTAGAAAGCATTGTGGGCGCGGATCACATGCTACCTTTTGGTGCCAATGCCCTGCTAGACACACTTCCACTCCTCCCCGATCTCGGTGGCACGATCAAGCTCGCCCAGGTAGTTGACCGCGTCTCCGCCAAGTCGCTAGATGATCTGGCGATCGATTGGGGGGCAATCGCCGGCGCTGGGGATGGCAGCTTTGATTTCGGTATTAGCGTCTATGGCCTGCGCGTTACCGCTGGTCGTATTACTGCGCTGGGTCTCACGGCTAAGAAGCTACTGAAGGCCAGCGGCCGTAGTGTTCGTTTCGTCGCGCCGAAAGACGGCGCTACGGCCATGACGGCAGCACAGCTCAAGTACAACCATATCCCGGGCCGCGGCTTCGAAATTATCATTGCCGCCCACGGCGGGGAGATTATTACTGCTGTTACCGCCGCCGTGCAAGACATAGATGCCTACACTGAGCGCGACCAGGCACGCCCGGGGCGTGACGCCCGCGTGGGCATGCTACCTCCCAAGCTTGCCCAGATCCTTGTCAATCTGGCATCCGCTACCCACATCTACGATCCATTCTGTGGTAGCGGTGTAGTGCTTCAGGAGGCCCTACTTATGGCTAAGCCGGCCGGCGGGAGCGATATTGACCCAGCTATGGTCAAAGCTGCACAATCCAATCTAGATTGGCTCGCGGAGCAGACCCCAACTCCCCTGCCCCGGTTCAGCGTTACGCTAGCCGACGCCAAGCACGTCAAGTTTCCCACCGGTGTCGCTATTGCCTCAGAAGGCTATCTCGGACCAGCCCTTTCCGCTACGCCCACCCCAGGCGAGCTTGCTAAAATGCAGGGCGATCTCCGGCATCTGGTAGCCAAAAGCCTGGCCAATTTTGCTCCTCAGCTAGCATCTGGCGCGCGCGTCGTGCTGTGCCTACCCGCCTGGCGCGTCCAAAACCGCTTTATTACCCCGGAAGTCGTTGACCAAATTGCCGAATTAGGGTACAATCAAGTCCAGTTTGTACACGCCAAATCTCCTCTGGTGTATCACCGGGACGGACAATTTGTCGGACGTGCGCTATTAATCCTAAGGAAGAACTAAATGTCACATACTAAAGCCGGCGGCTCTACCAAACTCGGCCGCGACAGTAATAGCCAGCGCCTCGGTGTCAAAGCCTTTGGCGGCCAGAAGGTTACCACCGGAGCTATCGTTGTACGCCAACGCGGCACCAAGATGATTGCTGGCCCAGGCACCCTGGTCTCTACCGACCACACCATCCATGCTACCCGCCCAGGCGTAGTCGGCTTTGCCAAGCGCCAAATCACCCGTTTCACTGGCGCCAAAGTCACCCGCACCATCGTCTCGGTCGAATAACTCTACCTGACCCATTAAAAAAAGACCCCAAAGGGGTCTTTTTTTAATACCGAGCAAGTCTACTAGTCTAGCTTCACCATCGCCGCCACAAAGCCGCTAAACATGGGGTTGGGATGGCCCGGACGCGAAGTAAACTCTGGATGAGCCTGGCTCGCCAGGAAGTATGGGTGGCCGGCCATCTCGATCATCTCTACCAGTTGGCCGTCTGGTGAAAGCCCACCAAATACCATACCAGCTTTCTCTAAGCGCGCCCGGTACTTATTATTGACCTCATAGCGGTGCCGGTGTCGCTCGATAATGCGCTTCTTACCGTATACACGGTGCGCCAGGGTCCCCCTGCCGAGTATGCAAGGATAATCACCGAGCCGCATGGTCCCGCCTAGATCCGTCACCGCTTTTTGCTGCTCCATTATATGTATCACCGGGTGTTTGGTAGTGGGATCCATCTCGGTCGAGTTGGCATCGACGCCCACCACTTTGCGTGCCAGCGCAATCACCGCCGTCTGCAGGCCCAAGCACAGTCCCAAATACGGTAGATTGTGGTCCATAGCGTAAGCTGCCGCCAGTATCTTGCCCTCAGCACCGCGTGGACCGAAGCCCCCGGGCACCACCAGGCCGTCTATCCCTGCAAGCTGGGTACCAATGTTCTCCGGTGTCAGTTTCTCAGCATCGACCCAGACAATCTCAGCTTTCGCCTGGTGCGCCCAGCCGGCGGCCTTGAGGGCCTCAAACACGCTCATATAAGTATCTTCATGGGACATATACTTGGCCACCACTCCTACCCGCACCGTGTGCTGGTAGGAGTGGTTACGGATGGTGTCAACCAGCTCACGCCATTCGGTCAGTTGCGGCTTCTTCCGTCCTAGGCCCAGGAGCTTGGTCACATAGTCACCAAGCCCTGCCGCTTCTAGGGTGAGCGGTACTTCATAGACAGTCTTAGCCGTCGGCAGCGCCACTATCCCCTTTGGATTCACATCGGTAAACATTGCAATCTTATCCAGCAGGTCCCGCGGTATGTCACGCTCAGAGCGGCAGGCTACGATGTCTGGCTGGATACCCGACTCACGCAGGTCTTTCACCGTGTTTTGCGCCGGCTTTGTCTTCAGTTCCTTGCTAGCCTCCAGGTAAGGCAAGTACACTACGTGCACGTAGATAACATTCCCTATACCCACCTTGTGGCGCAGCTGGCGGATAGCCTCAAGAAATGCCAGGCTCTCTATGTCCCCAACCGTCCCGCCAATCTCCACAATATGCACATCAAAGCCCCTACCGGCCGCCAGTATTTCCGCCTGCATAGCATTGGTCACATGCGGAATAATTTGAACTGTCTTGCCCAGGTACTTACCCGCCCGCTCGTCGGCAATCACCCGCGCCAGCACTCGACCATTCATGAGTGAGCTGGTGCGGCCCAACTGCTGTCCTAGAAACCGCTCATAATGGCCCAGGTCCAGGTCCGTCTCGCCCCCATCGTGCGTCACAAACACCTCCCCATGCTCGGCCGGGTTGAGCGTACCAGCATCGGTATTCAGGTACGGGTCACACTTCTGTAGATTTACTTTGAGTCCGCGTGCTTTCAGGATATTTCCGAGGGAGGCGGCGGTAATACCCTTGCCCAGTCCCGACAAGACTCCTCCGGTCACAAAGATAAACTTGGTCTGGCGTGTTCGAGCCAACCTATAACCCCTCAAGCATTAGCAGTACTTTAGATCATCATAGCCGATCGCCTGGACGCGGGGCAACCCTGTTTTTTACTCACCAAGCGCCAATCAAAAAGGCCGACCATACTGGTCGGCCTTTTACCGGGCTATAAACTGCCTATTTCAGCAGCTCTAGCGCCTTATCCAGTTGTGGATCGCGCGCAGCATCGCGGTCGGCCTGGGTTATCTTCACCTCTACGTCTGGCGCAATACCTTCTTTGTTAATATTCACGCCCTTCGGGGTGTACCAGTGTGCTATCGTTACTTTAAGCTCGGCACCGCTCGCCAGCTTGGTAATATCCTGCACGCTTCCCTTGCCGAAGCTCTTCTCCCCTACCAGCTTCGCACCTGCGCTATCGTGTAATGCGCCTGCCACAATCTCTGAAGCCGAGGCACTCCCCCCATTAATAAGCACTACCGTTGGCAGCCCCAGCAGCTCACCACCACTCTCGGCGTTCCGCTTATCGATCGACTTGCCGTTTTTGCGCTCCTCCACCACCAGCTTGTCGGCATCCAGGAACTGGCTGGCTACTGTCACCCCTGCATCCAGATAGCCACCTGGGTTATTACGCATGTCGAGGACAATTCTGGTGGCACCCTGCTTCTTCAAGGCCACTGCCGCCTCAATTGTCTTAGTACCAGTGTCTGGCCCAAAGCGTGTCAGCTGGATATAGCCTACATTGCCGTTCTTCATACTGGACTTCACACTTGGCACCGTAATAAGCGCCCGAGTAATAGTCACGTCGAATGCTTCCGCCACGCCAGTCCGTACAATCTTCAGCTTCACCGTCGTACCTGCATTGCCGCGAATCTTTCCGACCGCTTGGTCGAGTGTCAGTTCAGATGAGTCCTTATCATCAATCAGAGCAATAACATCGCCCGCCAAGATGCCCGCTTTCGCAGCTGGTGAATCCGAAATGGGCGCAACTACTGTTAGCTTATTGTTCTTAATGGCAATCTCCGCACCAATGCCAGACAGCGAGCCATTGAGTTCATCGCTTAGCTCCTTAGCTGCCTTAGCATCCAGGTAGACGGTATATGGGTCACCCGCTGCGGCTACCAGTCCGGCCTTCGCACCATCCAGCAGCTTGGCATCGTCCAGGCTACCATCAAACTTGGTACGCAGCAGGTCGTCAATGGTATCAAGACTGGTATAGCCTACCGGCGATTTTGGCGTCAGATAAGGTATAGGCAGGTAGGATGTTTGCCGGCCGGCTACAAATCCGCCGAGCACGAGCACCACAGCACCCAGTACGGCTCCGACTGGTCGATAATACTTTTGGACAACACTGGTCTTACTAGTGGCCGCTACCACTGCTTCTGGTTCTTGCATGCAAATTCCTTATTAGTGAATAAAATACAGGCCGGACGTCGAAATTATTGCCTCAGAGTAGCGCCCATCCCAGCTGGCATTATACTGGCTCACCTTGATCAGCCCGCCGCCCAGTACTGCCTCTACGATCATGACGTGGCCGTACTGGCCAGCCGTAAGCACTGCCACGTCGCCGGCCCGGGCGCTGCCATCTACTGGCAGACCAAAGTTACGCGCCCAGCCCACCCAGGTCTTGGCATTGGCTGGCCCCATGCGACCCCAGGCGGGTATGGGGTGGCCCAGGTTGGCCCGGCGCCATGCCACGTACGAGGTACACTCACGGTAGTAGAAGCCCCAGGGGTCCACGCCGCCGTCAAGGGAGTAGCCGGACCATGGGTAGCCACCGGTGCCGCCGTAGTTCACCTTGCTTTGCCGGGCCGCAATCTCCGCCGCCTGTTGAGCCCTGAGGGTTGAGACAGCCTTCTCATCGGTGCTAATCTTGGCTTGGTAAGCTGCCTCTTGGCCTTGAGTCTCGGCCAATAGTGAAGCCGACTGGCTCTTTTGCTGGCTAAGGCTGTAGGTAAGACCCTTTTGCTGATTGATGAGCGTTGTTAGTTGGGCCTGGTCGTCGTCTAGGCGGCTTTTCTTGGTATTGAGCGTGACCAATGAGCCCTGGATACGGTCTTTAATGTTCTGCAGGTACTGTTGTCGATCGAAGAAATCACCGAAGTTTTCGCTGGAGGCCAGCATTTCCAGAGTGCTCACTTGCGATTGGGTATAGATAGTTTTCAGGTTCTCACTCAGCAAGGCTTTTTGGCTGGCTATCGAGGCTTTGGTCTCAGCTATATCGGCCATGGTCTTATCGTAGCGGGCCTGAGTCAGCTCAAGCTGGGCAGTTGTCTCATCTATCTGGGCATTAATCTCAGCTAGGCTATTGGCCAGGGTATTTGTCTGCGAATGAAGCTGGTTCACCGTGTTACGCTTGGCCGCTATACCCTGGCGAAGCGCATTAATCTTGTCATCGTATTGGTCGGCTAGCACAGGGCTCACCGCAGAAAACAAAACAACACCAGCCAGAAGTAGGCTCGTGCCAAGTCGTTTGGTTTTCGGATTAAATTGCAAGTAACCCTCGCTATTACGGGCAGCACTATTATAGCCGCCAGCCCTGCTTCGCGTCAAACCGCTTATCCTGAAAAGCGCCTGAGCTACCTAGAGCTTCAGGTACCGTGTCATAGCCATAACGCTCGAAGTGGCACCAATCACCAGGCCAATCGCCAGCTCGCCGAGCGTCACCAGTAATGCGTCAGATTTGAACGCGTGGATGGTGGCGCTCACGTCTATGTAGCTCACGAGCCGCGGACCACCTACCAGTAGCATAACGTAGCACAAGCCTACTGCCAGCACGGCCGCAATCACACCGTACAGCATCGCTTCCATGATAAACGGCCCTCGGATAAACCAGTTGGTGGCACCCACCAGCTTCATTATTTCTATCTCCTCGCGCCGGGTGAATATAGCCATGCGGATGGTATTGAAGATAATCATAATCGAAATGAATACAAATAGTACAGACGCTGCTATACCCACTGTTTTCAGAAAGTTACTAACACGGACGATCTTATCAATGGCGGCTTTGCGGCTGTCTTTGTAGCTAAAGTTCTCGATCAGGGGCTTAAATGTATCGCTCGCTACCACGGCCGCAATCGGATCCAGCTTCTTGGCGTCAATGACCTTAATCTCAAATGAGGCCGGCAGCGCATTGTCCTGGTCGCTTACAGCATCCAGAATGGTTTGGTCACCACTAAACTGCCCACGGAAGCGCTTAAGCGCATCGGCCTTCGACACATAGGAGACCGACGACACATTGCCGAGCCCCTCCAACGTCGCCCGCAGAGCATTTGTCTGGTCGAGAGTAATGGTGTCTTTCAGGTATATCTGTACATCTATGCGGTTCACGATGGACTTTACTGCCTGGGACAGAGCGGCAGTAGTAATAAACGACACCAGGATCACCGTGAGTGTCACGGTCATCACCGCCGTAGCTGCCGTGGACAGCCAGGCATTTCGACGGAAGTTCCGCAGGCCGGAAACTAGTATGCGCCAGAGAGTAATCATGCCTTCCCCCATCGGGTGTGGACGCTGGCCGAATGCATTTCGAGAAGTGGCAATAAACGCAAGCGAGCCATACGAGCTGGTACGGTGAGGGCGTTTTGATGGAAGCGACGGCGAACTGTGCCGGCCAGTGTCCTCATCATAGGGCGTATCTCCCCTGCTCTTCGTCCTTTACTATTCTTCCCCGATTAATAGTAATAACCCGGCGCTTTAGCGCGTTCACAATCTCTTTATTGTGAGTCGTCAGGAGCACTGTGGTGCCATAGCGATTAATCTTGAGCAATAGCTCTATGATCTCCCAAGCGTTCTTGGGGTCTAGATTACCAGTGGGCTCATCCGCAATCAGGATCTTCGGTTGGCGCACCAAGGCGCGCGCAATCGCCACGCGCTGTCGCTCTCCACCAGAAAGCTCGCTTGGGAAGTTCTTGCCCTTCGTGGAAAGGCCCACCAGCTGGAGTACCTTGGGCACGCTCTTCTTAATCTCGCGGCCGCTCACGCCGCTCACTTCAAGCGCAAAGGCCACATTCTCGAACACGTTTCTGCCGGGAAGCAGCTTAAAGTCCTGGAATACCACCCCAATACGGCGGCGCAGGTACGGCACATGTGCAGCGGTAATAGTGTCGTAGTCCACGCCACCAACAATAATCTTGCCGGATGTCTGCACTTCCTCGCGCGTCAGTAGCTTGATCAGAGTCGACTTACCAGCCCCACTCGAGCCCACGATAGTCACAAACTCCTTCGGCTGGATATGCAAATTCAAACCAGACAGCGCGACGCTCTGGTTGGCATAGGTTTTGGTTACTCGATCAAACAAAATCACCAATCTATTCTACCATAGATCGAGATAGGCATACCGAGCGAGCTAGGTAAGCGGCAGATCCAGCCAGGCCACCATCGGCCGGTGGTCGCTCCGGTTAAATGGCTCCAACGCGAAGCGCGGCGAGGCCTCCAGACCGTGCCAAAACACATAATCCAGGTTTGATCCTACGGGATTGTAGCGGCCAATCGGGCGCCAAGTTTTGCGAAATAGCCCACCACTAAAGGCTTGGTAGGTCGTGGTCAAGTAGGTGCGGCGGCCGTCGCGCGCAAAGAAATTAAAGTCGCCACCTAGCAGCCAAGCCGTATCCTTGAATTTGCTATCTAGTAGCCCGCGTAGCACATCAAACTCCCGTAGCCGCATTGGGCGGGTATGCGGCCGCGGATACGTTAGGTGCACGTTCATAATGCTTACCTTCCGACCGCCGAGCACTACCGCCACCTCCACTAGCCCGCGACGGTTCTGAAACGCCCGGAACCGCATCGGTGCATCCTCGCGTAGCACGTGCGTCTTGGCATGGTGCGCTAGACCACGCCGTACCGCCGTCATTACCCCCTGCTTCAGTGTGCCTCGACTGGAAAAGTCCAGAAAGTACAGCTGATAGCCCTGCTCTTCTAGCCAACGCTTGAGCCGGTCATCCGCACCCGTCACATATTCTTGTAAACAAATAATGTCAGGCATACCACCCCGCGCTATCGCCGCAATAGCGTAGGTGTTATCTCGCGCAAAGGAGGTAAAGTGCATATTCCACCACATTATCTTTAGCGGTGTGGTGAGTGGCGGCGGAGTTTGCATAGCTGCCATTCTACATGACCTCCAAATCCCTCGCTACTTCTGCTAGCTAGTACGGTGAATGTGTAGCGCAGGCTGGTATTGCAGCAGGATGGGACGTCACTTGTGCCCGCTACTGCTGCATGTGGCCGTAGAGCGTCCACAGTCCGCTGCCGTGGTCGATGATTATATAGTGCCCAAACCCATTTGCCTGGAAGTCATTCACAATTATGTTGCCGCTGGCTGCCGCATGTACTGGTTCGCCATATGGCCCGCTAATATCTATGCCGTCATGAAAGCTGTACACCGAATTACTCCAGTTGGCCGGGCCGTAGCCTTGGGTCACCTGGAAGTCGGTCAGAGGCCAGATAAACTGACCCTTTTGCATGTACGGCAGCCCATTCACCGCCTGCCGGTTCACATACACGCCGAAGTGCACGTGCGCGCCGGTAGAGAACCCAGTCGAGCCCTCGTGACCAATAATCTGCCCTTGGTTGACATACCCTTGGCTCCTCAGGCCCGAGCCAGAAAGGTTGAGCAATTGCTGAGCCAGCTCATTGCGCGCTACTTCGGCCTGCCGTAAGAGCGCTCGGTAGTTGACCTCCTCGCCCTTGGTTTTGGTTAGCAGATCACGGGTAATCTGCTGTTGATTAGCCAGTGTAGCCTTGGCCCCCACTAGGCTCGCTTGTAGCTCGGTCAGCCGTTGCTGCTCTGCTGCCACGATCTTTTTTGCGGACAGAATATCGGACAACAAGTCCTTCATACGGGCGCTTGCGGACTCCAAATACTCCCGACGATCCACGAACTCGCCCAGGTTGTCGCTGGTAGCTAGCAGTTCCAGGAGACTGGTGTTTTCCAGATAGTATTGCTGCCGGAGCTGGCTACGTAGCTCAGCCTGCTTGGTGGCCATAGCTGTCTCGAGTTGGGCTAAGTGCACACTTACACCGGCTATCTGGGTGTCGGTATTGGCAATGTCTGCCGCCAGCTTGGTAGCCTGTGTCTGCATTATAGCTAGCTGGCCGGCCAGCGTTGCGGCATGGTCAGCCGCACCATCGGCCTGCGTCTGTAGACCAGTTATCTGGTCGCTAGTACTGCCTAGCTTCCCGCGCAGGTCGCTGGCCTGATCCGCCCGGATGCTTGCCGGGCGAAAAGCCCCCAGACACACAACAGCTACCAACCCCATCATGAGCCGGTAGCGCCACCGTGACTGTATACACCTAGTTACCCTCATCCACCCCTACTTGTTCGTACCTACTCTAGCATGGCTATAGTGGCTGTCAATCTTGCCCTACCCCTGGCCAATCTGTCCGGCCAGGTAGGCCTCGATAAACTGATCAATCTCACCGTCCAGTACTTTCAGCGCCTGAGCTGTCTCGCTGCCTGTCCGATGGTCTTTTACCATGGTATACGGGTGCAATACGTATGAGCGTATCTGACTGCCCCACTCCGCCGACTGCGTCGCTCCACGTATTTCCGACAGCGTCTCCTTATGCTGCTCTTCCATGAGCAGAGCTAAGCGAGCGCGCAAGATAGTCATGGCCTTCTCTTTGTTCTGGAGCTGCGACCGTTCATTCTGAATAGCCACCACCAACCCCGTCGGCAAGTGGGTTATGCGTACCGCAGAGTCGGTAGTGTTCACCGACTGCCCACCGTTGCCCCCAGAGCGATAGACGTCTATTCGTAAGTCCTTTGGATCAATCGCCAGCTCGGCACTTTGCTCTATCACCGGCACCACGTCAACCAGCGCAAATGAGGTCTGGCGGAGGTTATCAGAATTGAATGGGCTCAGGCGCACCAGGCGGTGTACCCCCTTCTCGCTCTTCAGCTTGCCGTAGGCAAATGGGCCAGCAATCTCTATGGTCACGCTCTTTAGTCCGGCCTCTTCACCAGCGGAGCGGTCCAGAATGTCGGCCGTAAAGCCGTTGTTCTCACACCAGCGCAGGTACATGCGTTCCAGCATTTCCGCCCAATCCTGAGCATCTGTGCCACCGGTGCCGGCAAATATTGAAAGGAGGGCAGTGTTCTTGTCGTAGGGCCCAGACAGCTTTAGCTCAAACTCTTTGGCGCCAAACCGCGCCACTAGCTCGGCTGTAGTTCTGGCAATGTCGGCGGCTAGGGTGGCGTCCCCTAGCTGTGCCAGCTCCAGCGTCTCGCGGATAATTGTCTGCAAGCCGCGCCACTCGTCTACCTGCCGCCGCAATGCTGCCGCCTGCTTAGACATTGCACTAGCGGCCGCGGCGTCGTTCCAGAATTCTGGCGCCGCCATAGCCAGGTCTAGCTCGGCCAGGTGGGTCTCGTCGGCCGGTACGCCGAGCTTTACCATAGCGTCACCGACTCGCGCGGAGAGACTTTCTAGTTGGATAATATCTGACTGCATTAGCCCTATTATACCAGGCTAGTGGCAATTTCCGGGGAACTAAAAAACACCTCCGAAGAGGTGTTTTTTAGGCCGTCTTACAAGGCCCAGAGGCCGAGTGCGACAAGCGCCAATTAGTAACGGGCCCGAAGGCCCGTTACCGGAGGCAGAGCGGATCAGCTTAGCCCTTGATCACGCCGCGTAGAGCAGCCATAAGGCCGCGCTTAGAGCGGAGATAAGCGTTCAGGCTGTAACCGAGAGCACCAGTGCCAAGTACGCCAGTTGCTAGACCTTCGGCGCCAGTGTCTGGCAGTGAAGGTGTAGTTGTCAGGGTCTTTGCACACTCAGGGCTCGTCACAACTTTGCCATCAGCAGTCTTAACAGACACCTTTATGGGGGTCGTCAGGCTTGCGCCAGTAGCATACTCGTGAACAGCGGTTGGGTTGGTACCAGTATCGGCCGTCTTACCATCGGCAAATTGCCACAGGTAGTTGGTGATAGTTGTGTTGCTAGACGAAGCAGTGGCAGTATAGGTCCACTTATTGGTGTTCGTCTTGTCTTGAGACTGGTCGAGCTTGACGCAGGTTACGGTGTTAACACAAGTGTTAGACGTCGTAATGCGAGCCCACGAGTTCATCTCATTGATACCTTCAGACTTGATCCAAGCGTTGTTGGTTAGTGGTGTATCGCCACAGCGCAGGGTGGTATTCACCTTGGTTTTGTAGACAATATAGCCATTTGAACCATTCGTGTAAGTTCCGAGAATATCCACGCCACCGGTCGAGAACAGACCAGTATCGCTCAGTTTGAGACCACCAGCATGAGCTGCGTCGGTCAGCATTACTGAGCCAGGAACCACGGTGACATTTGCTGGCAACTGATCACGAAGATGCAGGCCAGTAACAGTACCACCGGTCTTGTTCTGGTAGTTCAGAACCCAAGACACAGTATCACCAGACTGGACGCCGGTCAGCTCTTTTTGAGTGTGACCAGAGCCAGTTACGCCAACTACCTTATCAAAGGTAAAGGTTGGTGGATTGATTTTCACTTTGAGAGTTACATAACCAGAGTACTCGAAGCAACCAGGCCAGTTGCCATCGTTCTTGTCGTACCCAATTGGAGCGCCGGTGGTGACGATAGTGTCATCCAGCTGGCGGCCGGGGTTTACGGTTGGGCTTGTCTTGGTCGCATTGTTGAAGATGCGAGCAGAACCAGCCTCATAGCTCAGGCTAAAGCCCTGAGCACCCGAGGTTACGAAATCGAGCGAATCAAAAACTACTTTGGGAGTAGCGTTGCTAGAGCCGATAAAGGCATTGGCAACAGCTGAACGGCCAAATGTATTAGGCAGGGCAACACGAACGCTTGTGTCCTTCGAGACGCCAGCACCCTTGAGGTCGGCACCATTCAGGCTCGAGTCAGCGTTATTGTGAATGTAGATACGGACGAGAGCTTCGTCCTTACCAACGACATCGATCGAGTCCTTGAAGCCACCGTCGGTGGTCAGGTTGTCGGTCTTGCCGTCAAAGAATGTGCGTTCGTTTCCGTAGACATCGGTGTCTACAAACGAGTTAAACACAACATGGTCAGCACCAGGCTGGCCCTTTATGTAGTGAAGCGCTGGGCGGTCTGGACCCCAGGTGCTAACAGCCAAGGCTGAAGCGACTGGAATAAGACCTACCATGACGACTGCAATTGCAGCGCCAATACGCTTAACGAGGGATGTTTTCATAGAAATTCTCCTTAGTTTTGCGGGCAGTTAATGGACATTTGTAAGATACACGGACATTGATTCGCACAATTAATGTATTCAAAGCACTCAAAGTGTAAATGTGGCTTGTGTGAGGGCGGGGTCTCGGCTTTTCAATGTACGCGTCGTGTGGCGTTTCGCGGTAAATCGGATAGTCTATGCGCACAAATAATGAAGGGTGTTAGTCCACGGGCGGGAAGGTATTGCTACCTTCCCGCTACCGTGAACTTCATCTCCTGGCGCGGGGCCAGGAGGAGGTTAGATCCGCGGCGGCGGAACCGTACCGTCGCTGGGTGCGGCGGGGACGGTTTCTGGGGGTGCCGTCGCAGGGGGCGGAGCCTGAGGCTCACCCGGTGCGGTGACCGCAGGTGGTGGAGGCGGAACCGAGGGCATCGGCAGGGGTACCGGTGGGTCTGTCCTCGGGGTGGTGGTGCCAGTAGGGCCACCACCACCTCCCCCTAGGCCACCATTTCCCGTACCAGCAGGGGGGCTCTGTGAGGAGTCCTTACCTGGGACGGTAGTGGCGGGTGGCAGGGTGGAGCCGGGGGGCACCGTGGTCACTGGTGGCAACGTCGTCGCTGGCGGGGTGGTCGTTCCGGGAGGAACGGTGGTCACCACGGGCGGCGGCGTTGTCGGGTGTGGCCCCGGTGGCTGCGTGGTCGGCGTGGGGTTGGGCGCTGGCGGCGGGATGTCCGTGCCAGGGTTTCCACAGCCCACGTTGATCCACTTCGTGAAGTCGAGCCCTTTGCTCAGGTCGGCGTAGTCCACGGGGGACGTCAGACCAACCTGAATGGTGGGGGTCCGGTCAATGAAGCGTTCGCAGCGGTTGTCGCCGCCCACGTGCGAATGGCGTGTGTTGAGCACACCATCCTTGCGCACGATGGGCATCTTGTCCACCAGGTCCTTGGCGTAGATGTTCCCCGCCGTCACCCATGCCCGTATATCGGCATCGGTCACTTTGGAGTCCACGCTGTTGGCCACGATGAACCAGAGTGCGGTTCCATTGCTGCCCTGGGCCGGCGTTTCCAGCGCCACGTTCTGCTTCACCTGGTTTTCCATGGTCCAGCCGGTGACTTTCGCCACACAGTCGGGGTACCATGGCTGCTGCTCGGGCTGGAGTGCCAAAGCCTGCATTGCTGCCCAGGTGGGCGTCTTGGCCAAAACCGCCGGCGCTGCCGGGGTGGAAGTGGCCAGGACTACCGGATTCAGGGGGTCTCCCCCCGTTACCACCGGCAACACCGTGTAGTCCCCGTTGATCAACACCGCGGTCGTATCCCCAGAGGGATCGGCCGCGGCTGTCGCTGGGTCCGTACTCGTTGTTGCCGCATCGGTGGCCGGCGGCGCCGTGTCGCCCGGAGCTGTAGTAGCCTCCGAGCCGGTCGTTGCCGGTTCCGTTGCCGGGGTGGTAACCACCGTGGCGGCCGGTTGCGCGTCAGGTCGACACACCACCGAACCATCCACATAGGTGTGGATCACAGAACTGCCCAGTGGACAAGCCTTCTGCGCGACCCCCAACTGCTTGGGGATGAAGTCGTGCTTGGACTCGTCCAGCTTGTAGCTGTCCACCTTACCGGCGTTCGTACCCGACCAGGATCCATGCTGGACCCAGACCGAGAGGAACACCGCCAGGATGGCCAGGATGGCCAGGACCACTTCCCTGATCCGCAAGAACCTCCAGAGGAAGTACGTTACGAGGAAGATAATCAAGATCACCCAGACCCATCCCAGTGACAGCGGACGGAAGATGAACCACCTGTTGTTCCGCAGCACGAAGTGCCGGGACAGCGACCACCCGAGGGCGGCCGCTGTGGCAATACCGGACCCTGAGACACTCGCCGCTCGTGGGGGCCTCGCCTGGATGGTGAACAGCTTGGCTGCTACCTTGGCGAAAACCCACACGATGACGATGCTCACGAGGCCGAGGATCATGTGTAGCACTGTATGCACAGTGCACTCTCCTTCCGGCCCTTAGGCCTAGTCGTTGCGCTGCAAGAGCGACAGGATGGACTTGGACTTCGGTGCCGACAGCACGCCGGTAGTGATGACCTGAGCGGCCACCACATCGACGCTGCCAGCCTTGGCCACTGCCGCATCCCAAGCCTCCAGGGTGACCTGGTGGACAGTGGGCGCGCCAGTTGCCGGCTTGTTGCTGATGACAATGTCCGTTCCCCGGACCACGCCCTTGTGGGACGCGGTCTCGAAACGGACCACCTCGCCGGCGACCGCGGTTGCGGCCGGCGCGACGGGCGGGGGCAGTGGGGTTCCCGGAGCCGCCGAAGCGACCGCCGGGAACTCGTTCGCGATCATCGCGTCGATGCGGGTCTTGCGATCCGCAGCGTCAGTGATGCCGGCGGCCTCGAGGATCGTGTTGAGCTCCTTGCGGCGCTTATCGATCTTCTTGGCCCGTGCCTTCGCGTCATCTTCGGCCAGCTTGGCCAGTGCCTTGTGAGTATCCAGAGCCGACTTGGTTCGGGCGGCTGCGTACTCGTCTGCGGTCATGGTCATGTCAATTCCTCCAGTGGAAGGTGCCGGCGGTGCCGGCGGGGTTGTGGGTGTGGGTAGTACCGGCGGCGCCGGTGGTGCCGGCACAGGTGCCGGCGGCGGCGTCGTGGGCCCCACGACGGGGGGTGCCGGAGGAACCGGCGTGGACGCAGTGGGGGCCGGAGCCGCCACTGAAGGTGGTGCCAGAGGCGCCGCAGAACCTGGTGAGAGGTTACGCGACACCCAGGTTGGTACCGGGGGCAATGGCGGCAGGCTGCCTCCACCCTTGGCCGGGGCCGTCACAGGGACGGTCGTACCAGGAGCAGGGGGTACCGCTCCAGGTGCAGCACGCGCCGGCGTCCTCTTGCGAGAACGGGGGGTACGTGGTGCAGCCGGCTCGGGCTCACGGTCGATTAGACCGTCAATGAGCGCCGCCATGTGCTGTGCTGTTGTTGAGGGCTCAGTCATGCTGCTACCGCCAATTGCTTGACGATGTCGCGTGCATGAATGAGAATCTCGCGGCGAGTGATCCGCTGGTTGCGGGAGTTACGCAAGCGCAACTCCTCCATCACTCCGCCAACCTCCTGCTCGATGCGGTCGAGAAACTCGATCACAACGGCTGGGTCGTTGAAGTCTTTGGCCAGCATCTCGTTCATGACCACCTGCATGCGCTTCAGAAGCACATTGCATGCTTCGTGATTGCGCTTGAAGCTGATCTCTCCCACCCGATCGGTGGGGTAGCCCAGCTTCGACAGGTTGGCCAGAGCACGCCCCTTGTTGTCGCGCAGGTAGTACTGGCCGTTCAAGACCTTCATCACCTTGTCGCGCAACAACGGATCCATGTGCTTTCCGCAGGCTGCACACCGATCAGCCACCAGGTCTGTGGTGGCAAGTTCGCCAACCAGTTCCTCGAGATGCTGTGGTCCGTACAGTGGGAACGACGAACCGGGCTGCAGCATCAGCTCCAGGTACTTCTGCGTCCGAATACGCACCATCCACCCCTTGCGGAGCGGTGATTCGTACTCGTAGAAGACGGTATCCGCACCAGGCGGAACCATACCAGGGGCCGTTCTGACCAGCTCGGCCTGTCCAGCAATGCGACTCACAGCCACCGGCTCGGGCCGGAACGGGGAGCCGTTGTGGATCGCGACCGACAGCTTTTGCAAGCTGATGGCCACTTCGGTGATCTCACGCAGGGTCCGCTTCGACTTCGTGCCAACGCGGGTGTGGTCGCTTGTGACCATGGCCGCCAGAGCAATGTTCTTCGTGAACACGCTCGTGCCAGTGGGCCGCTCGCTAGCCGGGATCTTCTCTGCTGCCAGGGTGGCTTCGAGATTCTTCCGGACCAGTTCGGGGTCCACCAACGAGGCGGCGTCACCAACTTGAACCTCGCCGTAGACCAGCACTTCTGCTGTCGTCAGGCTCAGTTCGCTGGCAACGACTGCCGCCGGCCGGCGGACCAGACCCTCGTTGAAGAAGATCTCGGCATCGCCGACTGGCTGAACGTCCACAGCTACCGATGACGCCTCGTCCCCGGGCAGCGCGGCCAGCGGTGAAGCCAGCGTGCTGTTGTGGGTAGGGGCAGCGGTCTGCTGCTGGATCCAGGATGCGATCACGGGGTTATCGGTAGCCAGCGCAGCGATCAGGTCTTCGACCTTTACGCCTGCCGGAACTTCCGTCGCACCGCGAACGGCACCGCTGATCTCAACGCCGAGGCCTTTGAGCGCCTCAGCAATGACACCATTCTTCACCCGGACTTGCGTGCTGTTATGCACCGCATCTCCAAGCGCCTTGATGGTTGTAACTGGGTTCTTCATGATTCTCCCTTCCCTTTCGGGGGTCTGGAATTGGGCGGAATTGCCCTCGGACCGCGCGCAGATAGCGGCGGGTTTGCCTCATTTCTGAGGCGCGCTGGACAAGTCCAGCAACCCGCATTGCTGCGGAGATCTTGGTAGCAATCTGCCCTTCCGGGAGACGTCCATGAGAAGTAGATGCTCGAGTATGAGCAGCGTGCTACTGGTCTGCTAGTTGGGCGGCAACTATCACGCCAGCAGCACGCTGCTCACGACGAGCGACATTGGTTTTAGATTTGTATATTACTGAGACAAGAACAGCTCGGGTTAGCTAGGCTAATCCAGGCCACTCATGCTCATAGACTATCCGATTTATCAATGTCCACTCTTATCCGCTACAGGTTTTGGACTCAGCAGTTACCTGCGAAATCCACCTGCAACAGAGCGATTGGTCATAGTAGCATATACGCCATACTTTGTCAATAACTAGACCGCTTATGCTCCATACATTTAGCATGAATACTACTAGACTACCAAACCAACCTTAGATCTGGCTGAGAGCTAGCTATGGTTCTTCTTCTTGGCAGCCCTCTCGGCGCGGCGCCGTTCGGCTCGACTCGCACCTTCCAGGCTATTGCCTGCTGGTGCGTCACTGCCCTTAGGTGGCTCATCCAGGGCGGCATTGGTCGAAGCTGCCTTGGCGGCCCTCGTAAGAGCTGTCTCGACCACTTCCCCTTCATCAGCGCGCGAAATGCTGACCTTGAAGATGGTATTTGCTATCTCTTCTTCGAGTAGGCGTTGCAGCTGACCAAACATTTTGAAAGCTTCAGACTTGTACTCTACTAGCGGATCGCGCTGGCCAATCGCTCGCAGGCCAATACCATTACGTAAATTATCCATGGCTTCCAGGTGCTCAATCCACAGACTATCCAGGATGCGTAGGTATGTCAGGCGCTCCGCGATGCGCATTCCCGACTCACTAAAGGCAACCTCACGCTCGTCATACACGCCGTTTGCCGCTTTCATCAGCACATCTACCAGCTCCGAGCTATGCACGCTACCCAGCTTCTTCTCTAGATCGGGACTGACCGGCATGAGGCCGGCTACTGAAGCAGCAAGCTCCTCTACATTAATTGCGCTGGTGCGAACGTCCGTATGAGCCTTCACCATAGCGGTAAGCTCGTGCTCCACCATGGTGGTTATCTCGGGCCGCAAATTCACGTGGGCCAGAGCAGCGCGGCGTCTGGCGTACATGGCCTCGCGGTGTCTGTTCATGACATCGTCGTAGTCCACTAGCTGCTTGCGGGCGTCAAAGTTGTGGCCTTCTACGCGCTTTTGTGCGCTTTCTAGGCTCCGGCTGACCATACCGTTCTCGATTGGTGTGTTCTCATCCACGCCCAGTGTCGTCATCATAGCGCTCAAGCGTTCGCCACCAAATATGCGCATTAGATCATCTTCCAGCGACACAAAGAATTGCGTAGAGCCTGGATCACCCTGGCGGCCGGCGCGGCCACGCAGCTGGTTGTCGATGCGCCGGCTTTCATGCCGCTCTGTGCCTATTACATGCAACCCACCTAGCTCAGCCACACCCGGTTCGAGCACAATGTCCGTACCACGACCGGCAATATTAGTGGCTAGGGTCACCGCCCCGCGCTTGCCCGCAGCGGCAATAATTGCTGCTTCGTACTCATTGTTCTTGGCATTTAGTAGCTGGTGAGCAATCCCCGCTTGGTGCAGCAGGCGGCTGAGGAGCTCGTTCTTCTCGATAGACACCGTTCCTAGCAGCACTGGCTGGCCGCTGGCATGGCGCTCTGCCACGTCGGCCACTACGGCCCCGAACTTGCCCATCTCGGTTTTGTAAATGCGGTCGGTAGCATCCTTACGAACCATCGGGTTGTTTGTGGGGACGGTCGTCACCTCTAGCTTGTAGATCTTGCTAAATTCCTCAGCCTCGGTGGCGGCCGTACCCGTCATACCCGCGAGCTTACTGTACAAGCGGAAGTAGTTCTGGAAGGTCACAGTGGCTAGAGTTAGCGACTCCTGGCGGATCTCCACACCCTCCTTAGCCTCAATCGCCTGATGCAGTCCCTCCGAGTAGCGGCGCCCATGCATAAGGCGGCCAGTAAACTCATCCACGATAATAATCTCACCGTCACGTTCGACGTAGTCCTTGTCGCGCTTAAATACTGCTTCAGCCTTTAGCGCCTGCTCAATGTGGTGCACGTCCTCAATCCGTCCCGCCTCATAGACATTGTCTACTCCGAGAGCCTTCTCGATAGCTTCCACGCCGCTATCCGTCAGGCTGACGGCCCGTAGCTTCTCGTCGAGTGTATAGTGCTCTTCTATCTGGAGCCTAGCGGCAATCTGGGCAAATTGGTAGTACTTGTCGGTACTCTCCCCTGCTGGCGAGGAGATAATAAGCGGCGTTCTGGCCTCATCTATGAGGATGGAGTCCACTTCGTCCACAATGGCGTAGTTCAGTGTGCGCTGTACCATGCGGCTCTCATCGTCCACCATATTGTCACGTAGGTAGTCAAATCCAAACTCATTATTGGTACCGTAGGTAATGTCAGCCTCGTAGGCCTCTTGGCGAGACACCGGCCGCACCGGGCGCATACGAGGGTCCTCGTGGGTGGCATTGTCGTAGCTGGGGTCATAGATAAGTGCCTGCTCGTGAATAATCACACCCGTTGTGAGACCGAGCGCTGCATACACCTGGCCCATCCACGCGCCGTGGAGTGTTGCTAGGTAGTCGTTGACAGTCACTACATGCACGCCCTTACCAGCCAACGCGTTCAGGTAGGCAGCTGCAGTGGCCACCAGGGTCTTGCCCTCACCGGTGCGCATTTCGGCTATCTTGCCCTCGTGCAGCACAATGGCGCCTATCAGCTGTACATCGTAGTGCCGCTGGCCGATCGCCCGGCCGGCCGCCTCGCGTACAGCTGCAAAAGCCTCTGGCAATAGGGCATCCAGCGTCTCGCCCTTCTCGACCCGAGCTCGAAACAACTGAGTCTTATTCTTCAGGTCAGCATCGGATAGTTTCAGGTATTCTTTTTCAAATGCCCGAGTAGCCTCGAGGAGAGGTTGAACGCGGGTAATCTCCCGTACATTGGGATCACCAAGAATTTTTTGCCAAATAGACATGTATGGGCTCCATAACCTAGGTAGTATAGCGTGTTTTGAGTAAGGATTCCAGATGGAGCCTTGGTATGGCCTAGATCTCTTCAGCCGGTATGGAACGGCGCAGTACTCGGTTGAATAGCTGCATAGCCTGGCGACGACGCTTACCACCATGTTTCTGCTTGTATTTCGTAGCCTGGGACTTCAGCTTGGCGGCTACTATGTCTATGGCGGCATAAATGTTTAGCGTAGCCTCCTTGGCCTCCAGATTGGGGCCGGGTACTTCCAGCTGAGCCTCACAGGTGTAGCAATTGTCTTCTCGCCCACTGGCGTCGAAGGCTAGCTTCACCTGGCCAGTCGAGTTCTTGGTGCGTTTGGGCAGGTACTTGTCGAGCCCGCCTATCTTATCCTGAGCATACTGTGTTACTTTCTCGTCCAGATCGTAGTTGTGGCCAGTAATGTGCAGCTTAATCATAGAACGCTCCCTCCATAATATGGTTGCAAGGCCTCAGGGATCCGTACGGTCCCGTCAGCGGTTTGATGGTTCTCAAGTAAGGCAATATAGGTCCGGCTAAAGGCAATAGCGGTACCATTCAGGGTATGGCAAATTACCGTCTTCCCCTCCGAGTCACGTGTGCGTATGGCCAGCCGCCGGGCCTGGAAATCGGTACAGTTTGAACAACTTGTTAGTTCACGGTACTCGCCGTCTACCGGGCTCCAATACTCGACGTCAAATTTTTTATACGCCGGCGCGCCTAAGTCCCCCGCGGCAATCCGAACCACGCGGTACGGTATCTCCAGCAACTGCACTATCTGCTCCTCAATCGCGAGGATCTTGTCGTGCCAGGTAGCGCTGTCTTCTGGCTTGCAGTAAATGTACATTTCCAGCTTGTCGAACTGGTGCACCCGGAAGTAGCCCTTGCTGTGCTTGCCGTAGGCCCCAGCCTCCATCCGGTAGCAAGGGCTGATTCCGACGTAAGCCAGTGGTAGGCTGGCTGGGTCAATAATCTCCTCGGCGTGGTAGCCAGTAAGCGGCAGCTCGGCCGTAGCTATCAGGTTCAGATCCTCCCCCTCTATCTTATAGATCTGGCGTTCCTCGCCCCGGGGTAGAAAGCCGGTACCAGCAGCAATCTTGGAATTTACCATATGCGGCACACCCATTAGGGTAAATCCAGCAGTTTCCAGAAGGTCCATGGCCATGCGCATTACGCTCATCTCGAGGCGTACGGCCTGGCCTTTACTGAAGAGGAACTTGGCACCAGCTACTTTGGCGCCTCGCTCGAAGTCCAGCAGATCATGTTGCTCGGAGTAGGTAGCGTGGTCAATAACGTCAAAGTCACGCTTAGTAGTATCACCATGGTGGCTAATAGGCAGGTTGCCCTCCTCGCCGCCATCCGGCGTATTGTCGTCGAGCAGGTTCGGTACTGTCCAGAGTAGCTCAGCGTAAGCCTCGTCCGACTTTGCCAGCTTAGCGTCCAGTTTCTCCAGTTCTGCTTTGGTGTCCTGAAGTGTTGCCAGCTGCTCAGCACTAGGCTTGCCCTTGAAATTCAGCTGAGAGCGTAGGCCCTCTATCTGTTGCTGTAGCTGACCACGCTCACCCTCAAGCACAAGCAGCTTGTCAATATCTACAGCAATTCCGCGGCGACGCGCGGAATCCTTATAGTCTTCAGGGTTTTGCTTCAGGCGTTTTAAATCAATCATTGCGATTATTCTAGTCCAATTAGTCCATAAAATGAAGTGCCAGCTCCGGGGAATCAGCCCCGGAGCTGGCGTCGTTCTGCCGTGCGCTTGGTCAGGCGCAGGCAGCCTGTCTGCTTCGTCAGGCAGAGTTCTTGCTCAGGTGGCCCCATTCGCTCGGCTCAGCGCCAAATCGAGCACACCACCGTGATCGATGAGGTGGCGGTAGCCACGGTGTCGGTTGTCGAAGCCTGATACGAACAGGCCCATGACGGCCGGCAGAGCACATTCCCACTGGCCCCGGTAGCAAGCGTCCTTGCAGCGCTTGGCCTGCCCACCCCAGACTTTTGCCAGGTACTTGGCCGAGGCGCCTGAACCGCAGATGATCCGAGAGTTGAGGACGGCCAAGCTCTGGTCGAGTGGCCTCAGTCCGCGCTTCAGCGGACAGTCTTCTGGCTCGCCCGGCACGCCCGCCGGCAGTTCGGTGAGGTCCGCGAGGCCAAAGCCACGTCGAGCTCGGTTGACCAGGGCCAGCGACTCCCATCGGATGGCTGACGGCTTTGGAGAGGTTCGATCGCATCTACCACTCATCTATTACCTCCAGGAACAACCGGCACTACGCCGGATTAGCCGTAGCATACCGGCGCTATCTGGAAATTACAAGCCCGGCAGTATGCCCTGGGCCAGTACCTGCCCACCGGATTGCTCCAACCAGTCAACTAGCTCTGCTAATGCGGCCTCTACAGGCTGGCGGCCAGTCTGGCTATCAATAAAGAAAATGGCCTGTTTGGTTGCCAGGCTTACACCTGTCCCCGCCGCATCGCGGTGGTTCCAGAGCCAGGAAATGATCTGGCGCTCATCGGCATACACCACCTGTGCTGGAGTTACCGCCACGGCCTTATCCATGCCCAGCAGCTGAGCCGACTCGCCCTCCCGGCCGTACCTGAGCGCTATGTCGCCCTTAACATGGTCCAGATCCATCGCACCCATAGGTACCAGATGCTTCACGCTTATCTGGTTGTAGCCGTCCACCACCGAGTTTACTGCCCAGGGCTTATCCGTTAGCACGCGCCGCAGCAGAGCCTCTAGCGAGCTCTTGTAGTCACTGGCCTTGGCGCCAAAGCCCCGATAGGCCTCCCGCCACACCTGGACTTCTGGCAGTTTTGCGAGCAGCTCCAGATCAATCTGGCGCTCGTCTAGGTGGTCACGTAGTTCCTGGAACAGTGCCACATCCCCTGCCGAGACTTGTACCTTCAGGTTTGCAACAAGATAGCCCACCTGGGTATCAGGGAAGGCTTTGATAATTGCTGGGTCTACAGACAAGCTACGTCCATCCGGTAGCTGCACGGCTAGCACAGTGGTTTTGGTCTGTTTAGCCGCACCATTTGAGCCTTTTGCCCCAGCCCGGAGCCGAGAAACCAGCCATGGCTTGTCTAGGCTCGCCAGGAACCATCCCGCTTTTGGTCCGCTGTCTTTGCTGAGAAGCAGCTGATACAGCGTTCTGAAGCCCTCCTGAGGCTTCAGGGCAGCTTTCTGGGTGGCTTCATAGACAAGCTGATGCATAGCAAGGCCATCCGGGTTCTCCGCCAACTCGATAGCATCGGCTAAAGTCGCTAGGAAGGTCATCTCGGCCGCCGATGGTGCAATGATAGGCAGTTGCTCCTGTAGGCTAAATTTGACGCTATCTGGCGCGTACTGGTCCAGCCAATGGTCGACAAACTGCATTTCCTGGACAAGTACCCGCTGTTCGGCGGCGTTCGCCGGCTTCCAGCCTGATCGCTTCAGGATGGCAATGGTTTCTTCCGGATTCCGCCTAGCCGATTGGTACGCCGTCACCAGGTGGTTAAACGGTACACTGGCAATAGCCTTCTCCGTCGAAGCAGCCGTGGCCACCCGGTAAGCGGCCGCAAAGTCGTGATCCCGACCGTTCGAAAGTGCCTCCTGGACCTCGGTAAACTCATCGAGCAGACTATAGAGCCCTAGGCCCGTGTCGAAGTAAAGTGTCTTGGCTGGGCGCGAGCGCAGGATGAAGTACCGCAGTACCTCGGCCGGCATTACCTCAAGCACCTGAGCGGGCGTTATGACACCACCGGCCGATTTACTAAACTTCTTGTTGGCGCCGGCCGGGAGAATGAACTCATAGGGTACCGCCAGCGGTGCCCGGCCGCCAAAGATCTCTTTCACAAATGCGGCGCCGGTGTCGTATGACCCACCCTTGGTGGCGTGGTCCCGGCCAAACGGCTCAACTGTCACACCCAGCTTGGCCCAGCGAGCTGGCCAGTCTAGCCGCCAGTCCAGCTTGACTCGTCCGCCAGTGTAGTCCAGCTCACCAGTCTTACCCTCGGCGTCTTTCCAGAGCACTACCTGCCTCTGCTGGTCCCAGCCGGTAAAGTACCATTCCCGCAAGCTACCAGCATCGCTCAGCAGCTGTACCGGCGACCAGTCTGCCGACACCTCCCGGCCACCCACCACAGCATAGATCTCGCGGATCTGGTCTTGCTTACTCAGGGCAGTTTCGATCATTTCGGTCATTTCGCCGCTCTGGTAGTACTCGTAGCCATGAATAATTTCTGGCACCACCCCACACTGTTCAAGCGCAGAGTAGAGCGGCTTCAGATAGAAATCCCCGTAGCTCCCTTGTCCATCAGGGCTCGGCACCAGGTAGAGCGGCTGCCCGAGGTATTGAGACATAGCCTCAGGTAAGCCAGCCGGAATCTTACGCAAGGCGTCAAAATCGTCTACGAAGTCTATGTGGCGCACCGTCCGCTTGGGCGCAGCCAGCGCGATAGCTTGGGTAATAGCCGCAGCCGTCATGGTCTCTCGGATCGTCCCAATATGATAATTGCCAGATGGGGAGTGGCCGCTAGAGACTACAATATCTCCCTTGGGGTTCGCCTCGAGGGCGGCCGCTACCACTTGGTCAAGCCAGTATTTGCTTTGCGAGGTGTCATTCATAGCAGGTATCATACCAAAATAGACCTGATATTGCTTGCCAAATATTGGTTTTGCAGGTACAAGAGTACAAAGCCCATTGAAATGAGGTTCCGATGAAATGGCTACGACGCCATCCGCCGGCCGCTCCAGCACCGGCTCCCCCATCCTCACCAATCCTACCGCCTTACCTTACAGTCTTCCTGGTGCGCCACGGTGAGGTTCTGAGCCTAGGCAATACTTCCAGGCTGGTCGGAGCGTCCTCCGCGGCCCTGACGGAGGCCGCCGCATTGCTGCGCGAGCGTATAGACCGCCAATTTGTAGTCTGGCACTCCCTCCGTACGCGGACGGTAGTTACCGCCGACTTCCTCATCCAGCAGCTGCTAGACCCACCCTCACAGCTTTCACTGGCAGACGAGCCCAACGGCAAGGAACAGCTCAATCTTACTAGTCACTGCGACCCACTAGCCGCTCTGGGCGATGCGCTCCTCGAGCAGGGCAGCCTGGCTACGCCTAGTCAGCCTCGCAGCGTCATCATGGTCACGCACGATCGCGTCATAGCCGACGCCATCCATACCCATGGCCACACCGGCCGCTATCCTGAGCTGGGCTTTGGGGCGACGCTCCAGGTCATGCGCCCACACTTCCGGCTGCAGTCCCTCTACCCAGGCCTACCCTAACGCCTTCTCCAGCGCCTCCCCTAGCCCATACCAAAGAGCGACGAACTCTTCAGTTCATCGCTCTTTTCATTTTCCACTCATTCATATCAGGCAAGCGGTCTGGTAAATGGAGGTTCAAGGTAAACCCATGTAGCGGACTAAGACATATACGGGTACGGCGATGGAGCGATGGACGGTCTGACGGTGGGCTTACCGCCCAGAACGCCGGCTCGCACTAGGCTACGTGTTTAATCTTGTAGGTCATGGTGCCGGATGGTACCTGGACTTCCACTTCCTCACCTTTTTTCTTACCCATCAGTGCCATACCAATTGGCGACTCATTGGAGATCTTACCCTCATCTGGGTTAGCCTCTGTCGAGCCTACAATTGTGTAGTGCTGCTCACCGTCTTCGAGTATAAGGTGGACAGTGGAGCCGAGCGTAACAGAATCGCTCTCAGTTACTTCAATCATTACTGAGTGCTTGAGAATGTTTTCGACTTCTGCAATCCGGCCTTCTATAAATGCCTGGCGGTCTTTGGCGTCATCCCACTGAATATTCTCACTCAAGTCGCCATACTCTTTGGCTTCTTTCAGTTTTGCAGCCACTTCATGGCGCTGGGTAGTAGTCAGATCGTGCAAGTCCTCACGCAGCTTGGCAATGCCTTCGCTGGTTAGAAAGTAGTCTTTTTTGGTCGTCTGCATGGTTGTTCCTCCTGAACTTGGCGGTAAAAGCGTAAAAAAATACCCGAGCTATCTCGAGAAATGCGGTTAACCCTAGCTGGTTTTTATGCGTATGTTGTTTTATCCTGACTGATTTTCGCGGAAGACACCGCTGGTGTCAATAGCGTCAGACGTCAAAAGAACCTTGAGCGCCAGTATTCAAAATTGTGAGATAGCATAAGACGTATCTTGTCATACTATGCATGGGGCTAGTTTCTCGGCTGGCTAAAGTACCACGCCAGCGTCTCGCGCACCGCCGGTACCGCATACTCGGCACCCTCACCGCTGTTCTCCACCATAGCTACCACCACTATCTTGGGGTCCTCATATGGCGCGAAGGCTTCGAACCAGGCATGCGGTTTACGGTTGCCGCCAGGATCAGTCTCCGCAGTGCCGGTCTTGCCTGCCACGTGTACCGGCACTTGCTGCTCCATAATGCAGCATGCCGTACCGGAGGTTACAGTTTGGCGCATAGCCTCACGCACCACCGTCAAATTGGCCGCGCTTATAAAGCCCCTACGGACCACTTCTGAGGCGGCTACCTTTTGTATCTGCCCCTGCTCGTCCACAATGTCTTTCAGGAAGTGTGGTTTGTAGAGCGTGCCACCGTTCGCCACCGCCGCGATCGCCGTTGCCATCTGGAGTGGCGAGACCAGAATATCGCCTTGTCCGACCGAAATATTATAGGTATCGCCGGTGTACCATGGCTCCTTTATGATCCGCTGCTTCCAGTCTGGTGTCGGCACCCGGCCACTAGACTCTTCCGGCAGGTCTACCCCGGTCTTGGTCCCCAGACCAAATTTCTGGTAGTAGCTGGCCAGTCGGTTCACTCCCAGACCGTTAATATTGGCGTAGCCTCCGCCCACCACATAGAAGAAAATGTCGGAGCTCATGGCAATCGCACGATAGATGCTGACCACTCCCAGTCCACCCTTTTCCCAGCCATTAAAGGTATAGGTAATGTCCGGATTATAGGGGTTTTTAACCTGGAGACTCCCCTTGTCCTCAACAGTAGTTGATGGCGTTATTACCCCCTCCTGTAACGCAGCCGAGCCGATAAGGGGCTTAATAATCGAACCAGAGGGATACCCCCCCATAGTGGCCTTATTAAATAGTGGTTGGCCGGGGTCGTTCACCAGGCGTTGGTAATCGGCTTGGGAAATCCCCCGGCTAAATAGGTTGTTGTCATAGCTAGGTAGGCTGACGGCAGCCAGAACATCGCCATTACGAGGGTCCAGCGCTATTGCACTCCCCTTGTGCGATCCCGAGGCAGCCAGCTGCTTCTGCAGGCTCTCTGCGAGCTTCGCCTGTAGGCCCCGGTCAATCGTGAGCACCACACTATTGCCGGGCACGGCAGGCTTACTTGCGAGCAGGCGGATCGGATGGCCCGCGGCATCCACCTCAGTCTGCTCACTGCCGTTTTCACCTCGAAGCGTCGACTCGTACTGCTTTTCCAGGCCAAGCTTGCCTATATAGTCAGTCGGCAGGTACGCGTCAGGGTGGGCCGTGTACTCTTCTGGACTAATGCGCCCAGTATAGCCCAGAAATGCCGAGAGGACGCCACCGTCCAGGTACTCCCGAACCGGGTTTACGTCCAGGCTAAAGCCAGGCATGTCCAGAGAGCCTTGGTCGAGCACCAGCGCTTGGTCTCGGGCAAGGCCGCTCAGCACCAGCTGTGGGGCCGCCCAGCCCGAAGCATTTTTGAGATTAGCCAGAACCTTCTCCGGTGCCGCAGCAATCTCTTCAGGCGTCCGTCCCAGCATAGCCGCTACCTTGGTATACAATGCGTCACGCGCCGGACGGTCCTTCGGTAGCATAGATGGCACCACAGTTAGATCGAAATTGGCTGTATTGCGCACTAGCACACCGCCATTACGGTCGTAGATAACCCCCCGCGGCGCCCGCAGTACCTTGCCTCGGATTCGGTTGCCATTGGCAAGCCCCAGATTGCGCTCACCTTGGTTAATCTGTAGGCTAAAGAGCTTCGTCATCAGCACGGCCATTATCAGCAGAGTTAGGCCAATTAGCACCAGAAGCGGGCGCTTCGCGGCTGGCGTCTCTTCCACTACGCCCGCATCTGCATTGCTAGGCATAAACCCATCAGTCCAGCGCTCGTGGTCGCCACCATCCCGCACAATTGTTGCCCGACCGGCGCGTGGCCTGGTCTCGCCGGCATAGCCGAATAGTGGTCCCGTGCTCATAGCGCGCGCCTTCGGATAGGCAGTGTGCCACCCTCACGTCCCAGCAGCACTACCCAGAAACGCAGTACCACTAGGCATACCGCATCCAGAATAAATTCGCGCAGGCCAAGGCTCAGAATGGTCCACGGTGCAGGAAAGGTGCCGCTAGCCACCAGGCCAGTGGCGATAACGACATTGTAGGCTAGACCAGCCGCCAGTATGAGTAGTAGCGCTGTCACTGGCCGCTCACTATCCACTCCGCTGTTACGTAATACGAGCAGAGCCAGAGCCGCCATGACGAAGAACGCCGTTCGCAGGCCGAAGTCCGCACCGCTCACCATATCAAGCACAAACCCAATCCCTACCGCGGTAGCTACCAGCTCCGGGGGCGCCAGTACCGGCACGAGTAAGACTACCGCAACTAGCAGAATATTTGGCGCTACCCCCAGTAAGTGAGCCGCCCCGAAGAAGCTCACCTGAAACAGAAAGGCTAGCACGAGGCCACCAATTAGCCAAACCCGCCTCATGAGCCGCCCACCGCAAATACCAGCTCAATTTTCGAGAACTTCAATGCGCTGGTAACCTGAGCCGACTGGAATACGGCATTGTCTTTGCTCGATACACTCTCGACTCGGCCCACCAGGAGGCCAGGGGGTAGATCCCCCGCCAAGCCGCTGGTGATAATAGTGTCTCCCACGGCTATCTGGTCGCTTTGTGCCACTTTGTCCATCACCAGCCCGTTACCAATCTGGCCGTGGATGGTGCCAGACGCACGGCTCGATTGGTCGATAGCATTTACCCGAAAGGCCGGGTCCACCACCAGGAATACCTTGGCGCTGGCCGGCATGACTTCGGTAATCTTTCCCACAAGGTAGCCCTCGCTGACCACTGCCATGCCCTCTTTCAGGCCATCGCGCGAACCGCGATTGATCGTCAGGAATTGACGGAAGTTGTCCGATTGGTACGCCACCACCTGCGCAGGTATGAGGCTTGCTATCGGTGTGGTTCCGAAATTGAGCTGGTGGCGCAGAGACTCGTTCTCCCGCCGCAGTTCGGTATCGTCGCTCAGCTGCCGGCGCAGCTCGCCTATCTGCTGCTCCAGATGAGCATTGCTATCCGCTAGCGTACGGATCTGCGTAACCGTACCGAGAAAGCCGCCCACACCGCTACCGGCGCCGGCAAACACCCGCTGTACCGGCGTCAGAGCATAGCTCAGCACCGCTTTTACTGGGTTAAGCAGTCCGAGCTGATTGGCCCACAACAGGGCTATGCCGGCTGCTATCACCACAATCATGGTCCGACGGCCTCGTTGTTTCATAGGGCCCCCTTCCTAGCGTGGAATTTTTCCAAATTGCGTCGGTACAAGTACCTCTTTGAGCGAATCAATGTCTTCAAGTACCAAGCCAGTCCCGCGCGCTACGGCAGTAAGCGGATCGTCTGCTACATGAACCGGCATTTTGGTCTCACGGATTATTAGCTCGTCAAGGCCGCGCAGCAAAGCACCACCACCAGCAAGAACAATCCCGCGGTCCATAATATCGGCAAGGAGCTCGGGTGGTGTCTCCTCGATGGTTATCTTAATAGCCTCTATAATCTCTCGTACGCTTTTGGCCAGTGCCTGGCGGATCTGGTCGCCGTTAACAATAATTTCCTTTGGTAGCCCACTTACCAGATCACGCCCGCGCATCGGCGCCTCGCTAAGCCCAGCCGTCGGGTATGCCGAGCCAATTGCTAGCTTAATGTTCTCCGCTGTCCGCTCCCCAATCTGGAGGCTAAATTCGTCGCGCGCAAACTGGATAATATCGTCATTCAGTTCATCCCCAGCGGTTCGCAGGCTCCGAGACGCCACGATACCACCAAGCGAGATAACCGCTACTTCAGTTGTACCCCCACCAATGTCTACTATCATGCTCCCGGCTGCGTCTTGGATCGGCAAACGGCTTCCAATAGCCGCCGCCATCGGCTCCTCGATCAGAAAGGCCTGTCGAGCCCCGGCGTTGGTTGCCGCATCCTCTACCGCTCGCTTTTCTACCTCAGTCACACCGGATGGTATCCCTATAACTACCCGCGGACGAGGGAAGAGTGTAAAGCTCTCCTTATGGACCTTGTCTATGAAGTAGCGGAGCATTTGCTCGGTCACCTCGAAATCACTCACTACCCCGTCCACCAGCGGCCGTGTCGCCACAATGGAGGCCGGCGTCTTGCCTACCATCTTCTTGGCCTCATCGCCAATAGCCAGTACCTGGCTGGTCTTCACATTGATAGCCACAACGCTTGGCTCGTTTATTACAATGCCCTTGCCCTTCACATAGACCAGCGTATTGGCAGTGCCCAGGTCTATACCAATATCGTGACTAAACATGCCTAGGATGCGATTAATCACCAGCGGCACCCCATCTGAAATAAGCCAATATGGACATTGAAAACCAGGTTTTCAATACCTAAATTTGGCGTATTTTGTTGCAAAAATAGCCTTACCACCCCTTCAGTTTATCAGGACTGGCTAGCAACCACAAGCACAACTCTTGTGTTCAGGCCAGCCTGTCAAACAGCTGAGATTCTCGGGTCTTCTTATGAGTATAACTATTGTGTTCAATATGCCATATCGATCCCTTTTATGTATCCATAACCACCCAAAAAGCGTATAATATGATCATTCTCTCGATTGACAGGAGACTTTCGTGGATGACGCACCCCATCAGGACCCTTTCGAGGCCGAGCTCATTGCCATGATTAAGGCCTGGCACTCCGGCGAACGCAGCGAAGTGGCTGAGCCCTATCGGCCACAGCATTCTTCCTACGCCATGTATGACTTTGCTTCCCAGGAGCCCGCTCCAGCAAATGCCTCCTTCAGCGAGCCCTCGGTCTCCCACTACCCCATGCCGACGCTAAGGCCGTCTCGGGCCACCGCCAACCGCAACTTGGTCTCTGTAGGCTACTACCGGTTCCTGCTTGCCGTCATCCTTGCGCTGGGTGTGTGGGCCTTTGTAGGTAACAACTTTGGCGGGCACAACACCTTCACCAATATGGCCGGGTCTATAGCGGCCTTTTGGGTAACCGCAACTGCCTTGAGGCTGATGGCGCTGTTAGCCGCTAATAAGCATTCTCTTGCAGTCTGCTTGGTCCTGCGGCTTGTCGCCACGGCAGGGGCGATCTTCTGTCTTACTCTCCTGCTCAAAGCTATTTACATCCCGTAGCAGTTTTGCCCCTTTACCATTTATCTGGTGAAGGGGCTATTTCTTGAGGATACTGTACGGGTAAACCCAAACATGCTACAACTAGTGCAGCTCCTCGACCGAAAGGTGTCCCATGCGACGTACCTCAAAATCAGAAATTATTGGTGTGTGTCTGGCCATCATCATCTCGATGATAGTGGATACGGCACTGCGCTTACTCAAAGGCGCCAAGATCACCGGGGGCACCCTAGCAGACTACCTCGACACGAAAACTCCCAATATTAATTGGGAAGTTACACCAAGACGGAGAGGGAAACGCTACGGGCCCTAGGTGTGACCCTTGCCGAGCGTGGCTGGTTCCCCGTGCCCCGATAGTCGCGACTATCATATGTGACACGCGTGGTACAGAAGATAGAGCGCTGCTCATCGGCTCATAGCCTCACCAAGTGTTGCTACATCCATTATCCGCGCCTCTCACACCAAGCCCAACAATCAGCCGATCAACACCACGCCACACCCCTGCCTCATTCTTGCCTCGCGCCAGACTGGGGCGATTATTTTTGGGCTAGTTTGGACACAACAGCCGCCAGCGCCACCATGACAGTGTCTTCGCTTGCGCGGGCCTTGAGCTCTACTTCCCCGTTTTCCAGGGTGCGTTTCGAGATAGTCACCCGCTGTGGGCAGCCGATAAGGTCAGCGGTAGCAAACTTGGCCCCGGCCGGTTGGTCCCGGTCGTCGTACAGCACTTCGATGCCGGCTTTTTCGAGATCGCCATACAGCTTGTCGGCCGCAGCCACCACCGCCTCATCATCCCCAAGGCGTACCAGGTGGACCGCAAATGGCGCTACACTGGCAGGCCAGATAATGCCACTCTCATCATTGTACTTCTCTACAATGACACCCATCACTCGGGTAATGCCTATGCCGTAGCAGCCCATGAAGGGATAGTTCCGTTGATTGTTCTCGTCTACGAATGGTAGATCGAAGTCCTGGCCGAACTTCTGGCCTAGATCAAACACATTGCCAACCTCGGCAGACTTGCCCTCTTTCAGGGTGCCTTTGCCACAGCGTGGACAGACATCTCCCGGCTTCACCTTGGCAATCTCATCCTCTACCGCAAAGTCGCACTTTTCGCAGTAGTATATGACGTCTTCGCCAGCATCGGTCAAAACCTCAAACTCGTAGGATATTTTCTCAGTAAAGTTTCCGCCAGACGCCTCTGTCACCTTCGCGACAAGCCCCAGTCGGTCGTAAACCCGTAGATAAGCCTGCTTCACAGACTCGTAGTAACGCAGAAAGTCTTCTTGAGTCGTATGGAAGCTATACATGTCTTTCATTAGGAACTCGCGGCCACGGAGGATACCGGACTTGGCGCGTAGCTCATCACGGAACTTCCAGGCGATCTGATAGGTTGCAAGCGGTAGGTCACGGTAGCTTACAGCGCGGCTCATCACCAAGGGCGTCACAATCTCCTCAGCGCTCTGGGCTAGGGCGTAGTCATTGTCCGTGCGGCTCTTAATCTTAAATAGCACATCTACCTTATCCCAGCCACCAGTAGTCTCCCAGTTGGCGCGTGGGTGCAGACCCGGCATGAGCACTTCCTGCCCTCCGATGCCATTCATCTCTTCGCGAACAATCTGCTCTATCTTGCGTAGTACCCGCAGCCCCATTGGCAGGTACGAGTACACACCGGCCATGAGCTGGTCGACAAACCCAGCCTGCACCAGCAAGCGAGCATTGGCAGTATCTAGGTCTGGCACGGACTTGGATGGTCGGGCAAAGCTCTGAGACAGTTTCATCATAGTTCCTTACTTATGAACAAGGGCACTGAAGGCAATATAGTTATTAATGGCATGGAGTAGCATGCCCGGCCAAATACTGCCAAGCCGCCGATACATCAAACATAATAGCAGACCAAGCACGAAGGTGTAGACAATGGCGTTCCACTGGCCGTGCGCCAGCGCAAACAGTGCACTGGAAGCTACTGCGCCACCCACTGTACCCCAGCGCGTGGCCATGGCCGAGAACATGAAGCCGCGGAATACCACCTCTTCAAGCACCGCCGGCACAATCACCAGCGCAAACAGGCTCAGCTCGGCGGCCACTCCCGTAGCTGGTGTGGTAAAGTCATTACTTTGCGCCTGGTTTGCATTGAAGCTGGGCACAAGCACGGTAATGAGCACAAATAGGAAGCCAATCATTATGCTAAACCCAATGTAGATAGCAAGTATGAGTGTAATCGCCGACACCACGTTAAAGGGCCGTAGTCCTAGATCGGCCAGACTGGCACGATTGCGACGAACAAAGTAAGCTACCAGCGACAGGCCAATAATTGCCGACAGCAGGTACGTTGTAAAGCTGGCGTATATATTGCCGCTCAGCAGGGCATTGTACGCCGTCTGGGCCCAGGCTAGACGGTGCGCAAGCGACTTCAGGGCGATCAGCGCTACCAGTTCCGCGCCCAACCACGCTACAAAGAATACAATAAACGAGTCACGAATTTTCCAAGGCACGCGTAGTGCTGGCACCTTGGCCTTGCCCAGAAAGGCGTCGAACACTAGAACAGCCGCCGTATGTCGAGGAATGTCACTACCACCATTAGTCCCAGGAGGGCCACAAAGCCCACGGTATGAATCTGCGATTCGCGCGCGACGGACAGCTTTCGGCCGGTCACCTTCGTCCAGGCAATGAGCGCAAACCGGCCACCGTCCAGCGCAGGTAGTGGCAGGACATTGACTACCGCAAGCGACAACGATATTTGTGCCACCATCAGCAATACGTACGGTAGACCTAGCTGTACCAGCGCACCTAGCACCACCGTAATTCCTACCGGACCAGTTACATTATCGGCAATCCGCCCATGGGCAAATAGCCCGCCAATAAGCCCCACAAACGCCAGCACTGTCGCCCAAGCTATCTGGAGCGTCAGGCCTAATGCCTCCACCGGCGACCACCATCCGTATTGCAGTTTGTATGTCACAATTGGCGTCACGCCCAGAAAACCGCTCTTCAGCTCCGGAGGCCGTAGCGTAATTGTGGTGTCACGCTTGACCCCATTGTGGGATATAGATAGCGTTACTTCCTTGCCGGCGTTGGCCCGGGTAAAGTTGGTCAGATCGCTCTCCACCACCAGTGGCGTGCCATTGGCAGCCAGCAGGAAGTCGCCTCGCTTTATTCCAGCCTTATCAGCTGGCGTGCTAGCCCCCACATCTGCCACCATGACTTCGCGAGCTTGCGCGTAGGTCGGGTGGCCAATGGTGAATTGGTTGTCCAGGACCGGTGGCAGGCCGGTAGCGCACAGCCAGAGCAGTATAAGATAGGCCAAGAGTGCGTTCATACCTACGCCTGCCAGCAGGATCTTCAGCTTAACCGGGAAGGTAGCGCTGCCAAATGTTCCCGGACCGCGGTCACTAGAGTCCTCGCCTTTCAGGCGGACGAAACCGCCCAACGGGAGAAGATTCACCGAGTACAGAGTTGAACCAAACTTCTTTCCCAGTATGCGCGGCGGAAAGCCGAAGCCAAATTCCTCCACTTCTACGCCATTGCGCCGGGCAGCCATAAAGTGCCCCCACTCGTGACTCAGCACCAGTACTCCGAAAATAATAATTACCAATAACACAATCAGTATCACACTACCCTCTTTCTATTCTGCTCTAGCTATTGTACTCAACCTCAGCCATTCCGCCTATGCTCCGAGCCCGTTATTTTCCGAACCGGCGTTGTCGCCGCGCGTAGTCGTCCAAAGCGGCGTCTAGGTCCCCCACCGTAAAGGCCGGCCAGTGTGTCACTGCGCCGAAGTATATCTCCGAGTAAGCAATTCGCCACAGCATGAAGTTCGATAGCCGCTGCTCGCCAGAGGTGCGAATTACTAGATCTACCGGCGGTACATCTGGCGCGTAGAGGTACTGGCTAAAGACGTCTTTGGTAAGCTCTTCTGGCTTAAGTCCAGCCGCCATGATAGCCTGTGTCGCCTGTACAATCTCTTGCTGACCGCCATAGTTAAGGCACAGTACCAGATCGCCACCAGTATTGTCTCTGGTAATGTCCTCCACCTTGCGTATGGCAGCCACCAGCTTGGCTGGCAGCTGGTCCTGGGAGCCAATGAAGCGCAGTCGGGTGTTCTTATCATGCAGCCGTTTCCAGTCCTTCTCCGCCACCCACAGGAACAGGTCCATTAGGTATTTGACCTCGTCGGCACTTCGCGACCAGTTCTCGGTCGAGAAGACAAATGCGGTCAGGTACCGCACTCCGCGTGCCAAGGCGGCTTCCGCGATAGTTACTAGGTTCTCGTAGCCTTTTTGGTGGCCCTTGAAAGTAGGCAGGTTCTGTTCGCGCGCCCACCGGCGATTGCCATCAAGAATAATACCCAGGTGCACCGGCACCACAGGCGCTATTTCGGTATTCGTGTGTACTTCGTTGGCTGACATGGTTAAAAGTCTGGCCTAGGGCACTAGACTTCCATTATCTCCTTCTGTTTGGCGCCGGATATAGCCTCAATCTTGACCTGAGCGGCCTCAATCTTCTTATTGAGTTCCGTTTCCGCCCACTTCAGATCATCCTGAGTGGCTTGCTTACTCTGTTCCAGCTTTTTTATCTCTGAAAGCGCCTCGTGGCGAACATTACGCAAGGTCACTCGACACTGCTCTACCTTCTCGCCGAGCTGCTTCACTATCTCGCGGCGGCGCTCTTCGGTCATGGTCGGAATATTGAGCCGGATGACGCTACCGTCATTGTTGGGCGTTAGACCCAGCGACTGGGTTTCGCGGATAGCTTTCTCAATTGTCTGGAGTAGTGCCTTGTCCCAGGGAGTAATAGCAATAGTCCGCGCATCGGGCGTAGATAGTGACGCCACATTACGCAGCGGTGCCAATTGACCATATTGCTCTACCATAACCGTCTCTACAAGCGCAGTGGTAGCCCGGCCAGTCCGCAGACTCCCCAGATCCGTCTCTAAGTGGTCAATTGCCTTAGTCATTTTCGGATCGACGCCGGCTACAATTCCTCGTACCATATCCCTCCTAGTTCGAGCTGCCCAATTCCATTCTTGAGTAGCGTCGGATGACAATATTCTCACCAACTTTGGCGATAATATCGGTAGTAAGTGCTTCAATCGTCTTATCAGGGTCCTTCACGAACGCCTGCTTGGTCAGGCAGATAGTTTCATAATACTTCTCAAGCTTGCCGCTGACAATTTTATCCACAATTTCGGCTGGCTTGTTCTGGCCTTCAATTTCCGCCAGAAATAGCTCGCGCTCTTTCTCTACCAGGTTGGCTGGCACAGACTCGGGGTTGAGGTACTCTGGGTTGGCAGCAGCAATATGCATAGCCACATCATGGGCAAAGGCCTTGAAGTCCTCAGTCAGCGCTACGAAGTCCGTCTCGCAGTTAATCTCTACCAGTACGCCAATCCGACCGCCGTGAACGTACTCAGCAATCACGCCAGCTCGGGCGTCGCGGTCTGCTCGCTTAGCAGCGCTTGCCATACCCTTCTTACGAAGCAGCTCTATAGCCTTCTCGGTGTTGCCGTCGGCCTCCACCAGAGCGTTCTTTGCGTCCATCATACCTGCACCGGTCTGGTCACGCAGGTTCTTTACATCAGTTGCGCTAATTGGCATTGGTAGTCTCCTCGTCGTTAGTACTGGCGCTCGCCTTAGCCTTGGCAGCACCCTCGCGGGCGGCAGCGGCAATAGCGTCGGCCACAATCTTGATCGTCTTAATAGCATCATCATTAGCTGGGATCACGTAGTCAATCAGGTCTGGATCGGCATTGGTGTCAGTGATCGCTACGACTGGTATGCCCAGCTTGCGAGCCTCGGAAATAGCAATCATCTCGCGCGGTACATCTACCACAAACATGACAGCCGGTAGACCATCCAGGTGCTTAATGCCACCAAAAATATGGTTCAGCTTCTCGGACTCAGCTGTCAGATCGGCGGTTTCCTTCTTGTTGTAGCGTGAGGCAATCTCGCCGCTCTCGAGCTGGGCTTCCAGCTTCTTGAGTCGGTTGACCTGAGTCTGGATTGTCCGATGGTTGGTAAGCATACCCCCTAGCCAACGCTCGGTTACGTACGGCTGATCCGCCGACAGCGCAGCGGCCTTAATCAGCATCTTGCCTTGGCGCTTAGTGCCGACAAACAGTACCTTGCCGCCCTGTGCAGCGGATTTCTCCACAAACTTCAAAGCCGACTCCAGCGCATCCGCAGTCTTAGTCAGGTCAATAATGTGCACTCCGCCGCGGGCGCCGAATATATACCGGCCCATCTTAGGGTTCCAGCGACGGGTCTGGTGGCCAAAGTGCGCCCCAGCTTCTAGTAAATCTTTGATGGCAATATCTGCCATAGTAGTAAATCCTTTCCTTCGCGCACCTCGTCTTGCTTTTGGGTAGCCCATGAGCAAAACAGGATGAATGGTGCGTTGTTTCGTTTAAATATAACCAAGTGACTATATCAGATCTGGCCCTTCTTGGCAATCATGTCTACAAGGTAAATGACCGCTCTACCACCCGAAGGTAGCAAAGCGGTCATGAACAAGCGATCGGCGCCTATTCGGCAGCCAAACGCTTGATGTGGATGAAGCGACGGCCCAGGCGGATCGGGCAGGTGTTTTCGGGGTTGAACAGCAGGGGCATCGGACGAGTGACTACCTCACCTGCCATCTTGGTACCCGTGGTGCTCCCCTGGTCATCGATGGTCCAGACACCACCGTCGTAGACGAGCTGAGCATGACTGGGGCAGACGCCTTCGCCTCCGACATAGACATGGAACTCACCCGCGGCTGCGTCGACGTCAGGGTAGTCACTACCCAGGAGGATGCGCGAAATACCTGCCGGGATGGTGACGGTGGTATTCACATGTCGCGTACCTTTGATGGCCGGAATGAAGAACTGCAAAGGGGTGGTAGCGGTAGTGATCATGTTTTTGGGTACTCCCAAGGTTGTGGAATAGGACTACTTCAATATTCACCCACCTGCCGGTTTTGTCAAAAAAACCGGCCCGCTTCCCTATTAACTAGAATAGGAAAGCGGGCCTTTGGCGGGCGGTCTAGCCGCAGGAAACGAAGATGCGGACATTGGCGACGGTGATGACACACTGGCCGGACCGGTCAAAGCCAAGCAGCGTCGGCTCACGGCCGATTGGACAGTCCTGCAAACGGCTGCCATTGGTTGAGCCTTCGTCGCGCACTGTCCAGCCCTGGTGGCTGCGCTCGAGCACCAGATGGTAGTGGCTGACTGCGAGATTCCGAAGCATGATCCACTGGTAGCCTTCCGGCAAGTCTCCCGCCGGCAGGCTCTCTCGCCCGATATGGATGGCTACAATGTGGTCAGGGACCAAAATGTCAGTCATATTCTCTCTGCGCACTTCGGTGGTCTGGGTCGGCGTGTACGCCGGCGCCATGCTATGCGGGGACATGGTGTCGAACTCGCGTGTTGCCACGCTAAGTCGCAGTGTGCTGGATTTGACGGTTGGCAACTGTCTGGTCTTCATCAGGTACTCCCAGGGTAGACGGTGTGGGGATGACATATTATTGCCACTTTTGCGCACTTTGTCAATAGTTACTTCCCCATCTCGCTTTTTAGGACTTGACCTAGAGCCGCACTTCCATTACACTTTCCTGGTTATGAAGCAAAACATCCACCCCGACTATCACAAAGTGGTCTTTAAGGATAACTCCTCAGACTTCGCCTTCCTCACCCGCTCTACGCTTACAAGCGACCAGAGCATTAAGTGGGAAGACGGCCAGGAATATCCCCTATTTACCATGGAGCTCTCGAGCGCCAGCCACCCTATCTACACAGGTAAGCAAAAGCTAGTAGATACCGCTGGTCGTGTGGATCGCTTCAATGCTCGCCGTGCCGAGGCCGCCAAGCGCGCCGAGTCCGCTACTACCAAGAAGCCTCGCAAGTCCAACGAGGAAGAGGCTATTGCCGAAATTGCCGAAGAGATCAGCACCGAAACTGTCGCTACTTCCTCCGAGCAGTAAGCACCAAACCAAAAAGCACTGTTACAATGATGACAGTGTTTTTTGTTACCACGGCCCCACAAAGGAGCTACCATGAGCCCAGCTGAACAAAATGCCCGCGCCGAACACGCCTCGCTCCAGCAGAAAATGCAGGACGCGAGTCTGTTTGGTACCCCGGAAATGATTAAGCTGGCCAAGCGCCAGAGCGAGCTCCAGCCACTACTCGACCTCTACGATCAGCAAGCCCGTATCGAGCTCACACTGGCCGACACCCGTGCCTCGCTCGACGACCCCGAGCTACATGAGATTGCTGTTGCCGAAGTACCCGAGCTCGAAGCGAAGCTAGCCGACGTCCAGGCCAAGCTCCAGCGCGCCCTAGTCCCCAAGGACCCGAACGATCACAAGAACGCCATCGTCGAGATCCGTGCTGGTGCGGGCGGCGATGAAGCTAGTCTCTTTGCCGGCGAGCTCTTCCGCATGTACCTGCGCTACGCCGAGGTGCGCGGCTGGCGCGTCGAGCTTATCTCCGAAAGCCCCTCAGACCTGGGCGGCTATAAAGAAGCCATCTTTGGTGTCAACGGAACGGACGTCTATGGCGATCTCAAGTTTGAATCGGGTGTCCACCGCGTCCAACGCATTCCCTCCACCGAGTCGGGCGGCCGGATCCATACCTCCACTGTCACCGTTGCTATCCTGCCCGAAGCCGAGGAGACCGATCTAGAAATCAACCAAAGCGATCTGCGCATAGACGTCTATCGTTCAGGGGGCAATGGCGGCCAGTCGGTAAACACTACCGACTCTGCGGTCCGCATCACCCACCTACCCTCCGGCTTAGTGGTCACCTGCCAAGACGAGAAAAGCCAGCTCAAGAATAAGCTCAAAGCCATGGGCGTGCTCCGCTCGCGTCTGCTTGCCATGAAACAAGAGGAAGAACGCACCAGGACCGACTCAGCCCGCCGCCAGCAGATTGGCTCCGGTGACCGCTCCGAGAAAATCCGTACTTACAACTTCCCCCAAGACCGCGTCACCGACCACCGCATTGGCCGTAGCCAGCACAACCTGCCCGGTTTCATGACCGGCGACATTGGCGACCTGCTCGAAGCACTGAAAGACGAAGACCTCCGCCTCGCTCTGGCCGACGCCGGCCAGGTCTCATGACGGTAAGAGACACGCTCAACCAGGCAGAAACCGCTCTCAGCGCTATTGGTATTGGCAGCGCCCGCCTAGACACTGAACTGCTACTAGCCCACGTCCTAGGAAAGCCACGCGCCTATGCCCTGGCCCACCCAGAGTATCCGCTCACATCTGATGAGGCTCGAGCCTTTCAAGCCCTGCTGACCAAGCGGGCCCAGCGTATACCCCTGGTGCACCTTACCCACCAGCGCGAGTTCTACGGTATGAACTTCTACATTGACGATCAGGTGCTAACTCCCAGGGTCGAAACCGAACGCATGGTGGACTTTGCACTGAAGCACGCGCCTAAGAACTCGGCCCTCATAGACATTGGCACAGGCTCCGGCGCCATAGCACTCGCGCTGGCTCGGCACCGACCCGATCTAGCCATTACCGCCACCGAGGTTTCAGCGACAGCATTAGCCGTAGCAGCGCGTAATGCACTCCAGCTTGGGTTGAACACCAAATTTGTTCAATCAGATCTATTTAAATCCATAGAGGGCGTGTTTCAAACCGTTGTAACCAACCTCCCCTACCTCACCACTTCGGCCGATCTCATGCCCGAAGTCCGCCGCGAGCCAGCGGTAGCGCTGTTTGGTGGCGATGGCGATGGCCTTGAATTATACCGGCGTTTCCTTACCCAGCTCCCGGCGCACCTAGCACCCGGAGGGTTTCTCTTCACCGAATGCGACCCCTGGCAACAAGCCGATCTGATCGCTGCAGCTGACGAAATTGGATTATCTCCTATCGAACAAGACTATTTCATATTAGGATTTGTATATGACCAATCGCCAAACCGTTCATAAGCTGCTCGACCTGTCGCAGAAGCTGGTTGCCCGCGCCCATACCACCCGCCAGCTCGTGGCAAGCGACACCGGTGATGACGAACTAGATGATGACACTCGCGTCATGCAGCGCTGTACTTACCGCTACCAGGATGCAGAGGCGGAAATTAATCTTACCAACGCCGAGGCCCGCCCTCCCTACCAGTGGCTCGTCGAGCTAAGCTTCCGTGAAGAGCAAGCCCGACACTATCTTATTACCGACCAGTACCAGCTGGTAGAGGCTTACGGACGCCGCATTTTCCCGGTAGACGAAGCAGCCGCCCAGGAACTCCTTGGACAGCTGCTACACTTCGAGCAATAGAGCACCAGGCACTAGTGAGCGGGTGCCTCATCGAGCGTTACTGATAGCTTCTTTGTATCATTGCCGCGCAGTAGCTCGAGATCTACCTTATCGCCCGGCTTCTTGTCCGCCACTAGGCTCTGCAGTGAGTTGTTCTTATCAATGGTTTTACCATCAATCTTGGTAATAATGTCACCGGACTGTATCCCCACTTTGGCAGCTGGACTACCTGGTAGCACCGCTAGATTGTTCTGGTCACCAATTATATAAGCCCCATCGTTCACCTTCAAATTGTTGCGGGTAGCGAAGTCGGCAGTAATCTGGACATAGCGTACACCCAGGTATGGCCGGCTAATCCTGCCCGTAGCTGAGACGCTGGTAATCAGGGACTTCACTTCGTTAATAGGTATGGCAAAGCCAATGTTCTGCGCCTCGCCGGCTACGGCTGTATTAATGCCAATGACCTGTCCGGCTAGGTTAACTAGCGGGCCACCCGAGTTACCAGGATTAATAGCGGCATCTGTCTGTAGTAGGTTCGAGAGGCTTTCGCCGCCGGCCGAGCCATCACTTGCAGTGATAGGGCGGCCTAGCCCGGAGATAATGCCCGTCGTCACGGTGTTCTGGAACTGCCCCAGCGCATTGCCAATCGCCACCACCTGCTGGCCTACTACTACCGCGCTAGAGTCGCCCAGATCGGCAGCCGTCAGCCCCTTGGCATCCACCTGCACAAAGGCTAGGTCGTTGGTAGTGTCACGCGCCACCACTTTGGCGTTCTTGTACTCTTTGCCGTCAGTGGTTACTACAGTGACCTCCGACGTACCATCTGGCACCACGTGCTTGTTGGTGACGATCAGGCCATCACTCGTCACAATAATGCCCGTGCCAGACCCCTGCTGGGTTTGGCCTATGCCGAAGAAGTTCGTCGTTACACTCGACGAGGTAATACTCACTACACTAGGACTCACCTTCTTAGCCACATCAATCACGGCCGATTGTTCCTGAACCAGAATTTGACTGCTGCCTACGTTCTTCACCAGCGTCGACTTACCGTACCGCAGTATAAACCAGCCACCCAATACTCCACCGATAAGCCCGGCCACCAATGACCAAACCACCATATTCTTCCCTATCTCGGCAGCGCTTGGCAGCTCCCAGGGCAGCGCAGAGCCTGGGCCATGATCTGGTTGCCCAGGTTCGTCAGATGATTTTTCTGGTTGAGATGTAGTATTTGGCATAAGCCCTCCTTGTATATGTAATGGTGGCAGCGTTAGCTGAAAGTAAGCTTAAACGGAACCGTTCCAGCGCGTTCCAGCCAGTACTAGCAGCAGCAATCCAAGCCCTATTATGGCGTACTCGGCCAGCCGGGCCCGAGACAATTGCGCTCGTCGATGGGCTAGGTAAATGCTGAGAAAGCAGTAGCCCAGGCTCAGCAGGATCACTGTAGCCTGCGGGATCAGGATAAAGCCACCGGGCAGTCCATATGATACCTGCCAGAGTAGCAGCACCCAGCTAATCTCTACTGCTGCCAGTGCCCAGGCGGCGGATAGTACCGGTGCTAGACGCTCATCAAGGGTATCTAGGAGGCGCCAGGCAATAAGCCAGCTCGCAGGCCACAGAAAGCCCAGTACCAGCCAGTTGGACCAGTGCCAGCCGGGTAGCGAGCTGGTAAGAAACAGCGCCATGGTTATGCCAGCCTGGCTTACGCCGGCGGTGATAAGTGCTGCAGTTGTCCCTTTCGGGGCTAACTCGAGCCAGATCAGCCACAGCCCGAGCCCTAGGGCCAAGAGTATCTGTTGTGGCGCGCGTATACTCTGCCCAATGAGTAGGACAGCCGAGAACTCTGCAATTGCGCGCGCTGAAGTGCTACGGAGCGTTTTGAGCAAGCGGTCAGAGCCGTACCAGGAAGCGCCCTCACGCAGCGCCACAAACAGTAGTGCCACGGTCACGCCAATGTAACGGCAGAGTATAAGGATAACCAGGCTAACGCCTAGCGAGACAGCAAACTCTAGTCTGTAGAATTGTTTCATGGGTAATTAGTTGGTGGTCGAAGGCAGCTTATAGTCATTGCCTAGAATAATCCGAATATCTGGATCGCCGCTTACCGGCGTCGCAGTTTTCACTTTCACATTCAGCCTCGACTCCAAGTACTTGATAGTATACGGCTTTTTGCCGCCAGTGTAATCATAGAGTACTGTCGTGGCGGTATTCTGGTCGGCTGCGGTTGTCATACTGGTTATGTTATATCCGTAAGCTTTCAGCATCTTGCCTACAGTAGTTGCCAAGCCATTCTTCTGGGTGCCATTCTGTACGTCAATGTTCGCCGCCTCGTTCTTCAGGTAGCTATCTACAAATATGGAGTGCGCAAACTCCTGAATATCACTAAAGTTACCACTCTTAGGAAGCTCAATGTAGCCGCGGCTATCGGCAGAGTAGTCTACCAATAAGCCATCTGGGGAGGTATCTAGTACCTTGCTAATGACCTTGGAAGCATCAATATCCTTCACAATCTTTGCTAGTCTCTCTATCTCGAACAGCTGCATGTCTGTCTTCACATGATCGCCCACCGAGTCTATCAAACCAGAGATCTTGGCCGGGTTAGTTAGTGTGTCTAGCGACAGCGCTTGCTGACGGAGAGCCAGTAGCACTTGCTGCTGACGACCAGCTCGGCCGAAGTCATTGTCGCAGTTACCCTTCCGGCACCTCGCATACTTAAGCGCAGTTATGCCATTCATGTGAGTCGCACCGGCCTTCTGGCTATAGCCACAGGCTAACCCCTGGTTCTTATCGCACGGGTACTCGGGGTCATACAGGGCATGCGCCACGGTGAGATTAATCCCCCCAACCGAGTCCACAGCTTGCTTAAAGGCGTCGAAGTCTGCCCGTATATAGTAGTGGATAGGCAAGTCCAGCAGCTTCGAGATGGCTAGCTTAGCCAGCGCGCCGCACCCGCCCGGGTAGTTCTCGCTCTCCCCGTAGGCACAGGCCGAGTTAATCTTTGAAGAGCCATATCCGGGTATGGGTATCCACATGTCGCGTGGCAGACTCAGCATGGCAATTTCCTTAGTTGTCGGATCAATACTGGCTACAATAATAGTATCCGACAAGAATGGCCCGTCGTGCCCTGGTCCGCCAATGCCTAGTAGTAGAATATTGATGCGCCCGTCCCCCTCGCCCTTCAGCTTGGTTGGGTCTACCGTACCGGCCAGCGCTGGTGCGCCGCCGGTAGTGTTGCGGCTAATAATACTCCGCGCGGCCAAAAAGAGCTTCATCCCAAAGTACCCGCCAACACCGAGGACGAGCGCCAGAATGGTGACAATAATAGCGCGCTTCCAGCGCCGCGGTGGCTTTGGTTTCTTGTATGCAAACGGGGCCTCGATTGGCTTCGCAGGCGGTGCTTCCAGCACGGGCGCGGGTACCGGAAAGATATTTCGTTTCACCTGGCGCGTCGGGCCGTCAAGCCGGCGGCTTGGCGTACCAGAAACGTCACCAGACTGATCGGACCCTAACGTAGTCATTGTCATACAGTATAGCGCTTGTCCTACTTGGGGTAAATAGTAGGCTCTTGTATGCCAGCCTACCAAACGGGTATACTACCCTAGATGAACCCAGAACTACCCCCAACCACCCCTCCTACGCCGCCCACACCAGCTGCTAGTCCAGTTTCTGTATTTCCAGAGCCAGCAATCGCCGAGCCAGCCGCCGAGCCCCAGAAAAACGCCGTAGTTGCAGGTGTGTTAGCTGTACTCGCAGGCATCTTCAATTGGGTCATAGTACCAGTTGCGATTGTCTTCATACTGCACAATTTTGTGTTTCAGGCCTTCCACGTTGTGGGCCTGAGCATGACCCCCACACTCCAAGATGCCGACTACCTTATTATTAGCAAGCTCGGAGCAACCGGTGCCAAGCTGGGTAAGCTAATTGGGCGGCAGACGGTCTATATCCCCAAGCATGGCGAGATCATTGTCTTCCACTACCCCAAGGACCCCAGCCTCGTGTTTGTTAAGCGCGTCATTGGCGTCCCCGGCGACCACGTAGTCGTGAAAGATGGCAAAGTTACCATCTTCAACGCTCAGAACCCAGCTGGCTACGACCCTGCCGCCGGCATTAAGCTGGGCGCCGACACCACCCTGGGTAGCTTTGATGACACCGTACCCGCTGGCAATGTCTTTGTGATTGGTGATAACCGCCAGCCAAGCGGCTCCTTCGACTCCCGCGAGTGGGGTTATCTCTCCTCGTCCTACATTATTGGCGAGGCCGTGGTGCGACTGCTCCCTCTCAAAGACGCGCGCACTCTACTCATCCCCACCATCGCCACTCACCTGCTCCCACTTCTCTAGCTCGCGCCAAAAAACCGCCCACAGCCAGGGCGGTTTTTTGTTACCCAAGGCATGGCAGGCTACTTCTTGGGGCGATGAATCCGGCCCTTTATAGCGTCATAAATTCGGTCCAGCTCTTCCTCCGAGTAATACTCAATCATGAGCTTGCCACCCTTGGCTGTTTTGTACAGTTCAACTTTTGTACCCAAGTACTCACCCAGGTCCTTCGTGAGGGTATTCTCTGTCTGAGACTTCTTCAGAGCTGTTTTGACAGCGGTATTGCCCCGTTTAAAGCTCCGGACAAAGGCCTCCGCCTGGCGTACTGTCCAGCCATTAGTAATAATCATTTCTAGTAGAACGGGTTGTTTTTCTGGAAGATGATCCAGCGCCAGAATCTGGCGAGCTAGGCCCTCCGAGATGGTCCCCGCAACCAACGCCGCCTTGGCATCTGTCGGCAGGTTAAGCAGCCGCACGGTATTGGAAATAGTGCTCTGGTCGCGGCCCACCCGCTTGGCAAGTGCCTCCATGGTAAAACTGAATTGGTCCATCAGCTTGCGGTAGGCAGTAGCCACCTCGAGCGGGTTGAGGTCCTCGCGCTGCAGGTTCTCAATGAGCGCCAGCTCTAGCTTCTGTTGCTCATCAAAGCTACGGATAATGGCCGGTATAGAATCTAGGCCGGCTAGCTTGCTAGCCCGCAGGCGCCGCTCGCCAGCTATGAGCTCGTAGCGGCCACCCCCCAGGCTTGTCACCACCACCGGCTGCAACACACCGTGTACCCGCACCGAGTCCGTCAACTGGGCCAGGGCGGCTTCGTCAAAGTTCAGACGGGGCTGATGAGGGTTGGGTACCACGCTGTCCACCGGGAGCTGAGCAATGCTATCACCCACTCGCTCGCCACTGGCGGCCGTCTGGGCCGTCGGGTCAAGTGCTACGTCCATGCCGGTCGGAAGTAGGGCGTCAAATCCTCGACCTAGGCCTCGTTGCTGGTTCGAACTCATACTTTTCCTCCTGATCTTGCTGCTACTTCCTGTGCCAGTTCCTTGTACCCTCTGGCGCCCTTACTCCACTTATCGAAGTGGGAGATGGGCTGGCCAAAGCTAGGTGCCTCGGCAAGACGGACATTGCGCGGAATAATAGTCTCAAACACCTTGTCGCCAAAATGCCGCTTCACCTCGTCCTGCACCTGAGCCGACAGTGTGGTGCGTCCATTGTGCATGGTGAGTACCACGCCCAGAATGTCTAGCTGAGGATTCAGCCCCTGGCGCACCCGACCAATAGTGGTTATAAGCTGCCCCAGGCCCTCCAGTGCGTAGTATTCGGCCTGCACCGGAATAATCACGGAGGTTGCGGCTGTCAGCCCATTGATCGTTAATAAGCCAAGTGAGGGTGGGCAGTCGATGAGAATATAGTCATAATCCAGGTCTCTCAATGCCCGCTTCAGCTTAAACTCGCGTGCCGGCTTGGCTACCAGCTCCACTTCAGCCGCAGCCAGTACTGGCGAGGCAGGCACGAGCATCATGCCATGATACGGCGTCTTAATCAGTACCTTCTCAATAGTAATTTCATCCAGTAGCACGTGGTATAGGTCCTTGCTCACAGACTTACGGTCAATGCCTAGTCCGCTGGTGGTATTACCCTGAGGGTCCAGGTCAACAATAAGCACCTTATTACCTTGCTTAGCCAGGTAGGTGCCCAGATTGATAGTGGTGGTCGTCTTACCGACGCCACCTTTCTGGTTTGCGAGCGCTATTATGTGCACTACCCTCGTTCCCTCATATCCAGATCATTTTACCATAAACGCCTACGCTTCCCTAGCCAGCTCCATCGACACCTGGGAACAAAAAAAGACCCCTTTCGGGGTCTTTTACAGTCTCGCGGCTTAGCCGATCGAAACAATCTTAATCTGGGAGTAGTGCTGACGGTGGCCAGTCAGAGTCTTTTGGCGCTTCTTGGCCTTGAACTTCAGAACCTTAATCTTGTCGCCCTTTACCTCTTCGAGGACGTCGGCCTTCACCGTAACGCCAGCTACCGAGGGGGTACCGACCGAGATCTTGTCGCCATCCATTACGAGCAGTGCTTCGAACTCAATCTTCTTGAGGTCGCCAAGCAACTCGACTTCGAGCGTCTGACCTTTTTCTACTATGTATTGTTTGCCACCAGTGGCAATAACAGCTTGCATGGAAATTCCAGATTTATAACTACGCTAGAATATCAGATTGAGAGCAGATTGTAAAGACTCTCGCACTAGCTGCCAAATTCTATCTTCTTGCGTCGCGTAGCAATACTCTCGAGCATACCAATAGCCATCATCCCTACCAGAAGGCTGGTGCCACCGTAGCTCACAAATGGCAGTGGGATACCCGTCACCGGCATAATGCCAATATTCATGCCCACATTAATAAACATATGGAACAGGATCATTGCTACAATCCCCAGAGCCAAGAACATGCCGAACCGGTCCCTCGAGCGCCACGCAATAGTAGCCCCGCGTACAAGCAGCCCGGTAAATAGTCCCAGTAGCATCACGGCACCCACGAATCCTAACTTCTCTGCAAGCACTGCAAAGATGAAGTCGGTGTGCTGGGACGGCAGGAAGTTGAGCTGGCTCTGGCTACCCGCCCCCAGCCCCCGTCCAAACAGCTGGCCACTGCCTACAGCAATGGTGGACTGAACCACGTTGTAGCCGCTACCCAGCGGGTTGGCCGCGGGGTTGAGAAAGGTTGAAATACGCTCACGCTGGTAGGGCTTAATCACCCGGTAGACTATGGGGAGCAGAGCCAAGGCACCCGCCGCCATACCTCCCAACCAGACTTTGCGGACCGGCGTAGCTAGGACCATGGCTACCCATATGACCAGTAGCACCATGCCCGTTCCCAGATCTGGTTGGGCTAGAACCAGGCCAAAGGGTACGAGCACATAGGCTAGTGAGATAAATAAGTTGCTCACTCTATCCATTTGTTCGTAGCGTTCTGAAAAGAATTTGGCCAGCACAATAATGAGTACAAATTTTGACAGCTCAGAGGGCTGTAGCTGGAAAAGGCCTAGATTAATCCAGCGTTGCCCACCCAGGGCCGTCTTACCGGCAAACCGCACGATCACCAGTAGTGTCAGTGAGCCAAAGTACAGCCAGGTAGTGAACTTGCCCCAAGCATGGTAGTCAATCCTAGCCACCACCACTAGTGCCACCAAGCCGAGGACGGCGTAGACCATCTGGTTGCGTACATCGGCAGGCGCCACTGTACCCGCGTCTTTGAGTGACGTGGCATAGATGACGACCAGCCCAATTGTCACCAGTAAGCTGGTAATTCCGGCTAGTATCCAGTCAAAATTTCGCCAAAACCGCGCTTTAAACAAGCAAACCCCTCCACCACTAGAGTTCTAGTATAGCCTACTTTATAGCCTTTTTCAGATTGATCACTATAGTGCTACCGGCCAGCTTGTGTGGTACGTCTACCCCGGCCTCACCCAGCTCTATTGTCAGCTGCTCGGCTAGCGTCTCGCGAATAATCAGGGTATCAAACTGCTCAACCGCCGCCTGGATCTCATCCGAAGGGGTCACCAGCTGCAATACAATCCGGTCATCTACCTCCAGCCCCTCGGCCTTACGTGTACTCTGAATAAGCCGCACCAGATCCCGCACTACACCCTCACGCCGCAGCTCATCTGTGATCTCAGTGTCCAGTCGAACATCAAACTTCGCCCCCGCTACCGCCGCTTTGCGATCAAGCAGTACCCGTTGGACATTCACTTCCTCTGCGATAATATCTACTAGAGTCTGAGGTAGCTCCTCCAAGGAAGCAACGGTTAGCAAGCTCAGTGGTTGACGAACCTTAATACCGGCCTCAGCGCGCTTAGAAAGTGCCTCGGTGACAATCAACCTGGTTAGCTCCATCTGGTCTAAAATCGCAATGTTTTGCGCACCAGCTACCGGCCAATCGCTTAGGTGCACGCTTAGCGGCTGCTCGGTGCCCACCATGAGCTCCCGCCACAGCTTATCGGCAATGAATGGGCTCCAGGGTGCCAGTAGCTGCGCCATGCGTGCCAGGGTGTAGTGCAGAGTGGCATAGGCGCTCTGCTTATCGCCATCATCCTCGCTCTTCCAGAACCGGCGGCGGCTGCGGCGTACATACCAGTTGGACAGGTCGTCAACCAGCCCGCGGAATGGCCGCAGTGCCTGGGCAATTTCGTAGTTATCGGCCGCTGTAGTCATCTCGGCAATCACCTGGTTTAGTCGCGCCAGCATCCATTGGTCCAGCACGTTGTCAGACTTAGGCTCCGCAAGGTGCTTGTCGGGCTCCCAGCCATCAATCTCAGCATACATAGACAGAAAGCTTAGCGAGTTCCACAGAGTGCTAAACACATTGCGAGAAATGTCTTGCATAGCAGCGCGGTCGAATCGCATATAGTCCGCACCGAGCGCCTGGTCGTTGCCCAGCAGGTAGAACCGCAAGGTATCAGCGCCTTCGCTGGCAAACACCTCCTCCACCGGTGGGTAGTTCTTGAGTCGCTTACTTAGTTTCTGCCCATCCGAAGCCATAATCATACCGTTCACCAGCACGTGTTTGTAGGCTGGCCGGTCAAATATAATGGTAGCAAGCACATGCTGCACATAGAACCACAGGCGCGTCTGGTCGAGCCCCTCGCCAATGTAGTCAGCCGGAAACGACGCCTCAAACACATCTTTGTTTTCAAACGGATAGTGCTGTTGCGCCACTGGCATACTGCCCGACTCAAACCAGCAGTCAAACACCTCTTCAATGCGTTTGTAGGTCTTGCCATCCTTCCGAATTACCACATCATCAATAAACGGCCGGTGTAGGTCGTCCAGGTTCACATCCTGGCCCGCTAGCTCACGCAGCTCGTCTAGGCTAGAGACCAGCAGATAGTCATTCTCATCCTTCTCATTCACCCAGATAGGCATAGGTGCGCCCCAGTAGCGGTTGCGGCTAATAGCCCAGTCGCGGGCGCCTTCCAGCCACTTACCAAACCGACCAGCCTTAATATGGCTAGGGGTCCACTCAATCTCTTCCGCTGTTTTAAGCATTTGTTCGCGAATCTCAGATACTCGAATAAACCAAGTTGAGATCGCGTAGTACAGCAGTGGGCTCTCGCAGCGATAGCAGAACGGGTAGGTATGGTTAAAGGTCTCAGCGGCAAATATACTACCCTTCTCAACTAGATCCTGGGTAATAAACTTGTCGGCTTTCTTGAAGAACATGCCAGCAAACTCCCCCATCTGCTCGGTCATGTGGCCATTACGCCCCACGCTCTCAATCAGCGGCAGGCCCTCACGCTGACCAATACCCAGATCGCTCTCGCCGTACCGTGGTGCTACGTGCAGGATGCCCGTACCATCTTCTAGGCTCACAGACTCATCAACGTACACGGTGTGCACAGCCGCCGCTTCTGCTTCGGTAAAGTCGGTCGCGAGATCGTAGAGTGGCAGGTAGCGCAGCCCTGCTAGTTCACTCCCCTTCTGAGTTACTACAGTCTTGTACTCAGCTTTGCGCAGCTCTAGCTCACCCAAGCGGGCCTTGGCCAGTATGAGCCGGTCGCCCTGTTTCCAGCTATCACCATTGCCTAGTAGCTCCACGGTGACGTAGTCGGCCTTAGCGTCCACGGCTAAGGCAGCGTTGGCCGGCAGTGTCCAGGGTGTAGTAGTCCAGGCCAGTAGCGCCGTGCCACTCTCATCCACTAGCGGGAACTTCACGTATACACTGGGATCTGGCACATTGTCCTGGTAGCCCTCATTCAGCTCAAAGTTGGACAGCGGGGTCTCACAACGCGGGCAGTACGGCATGCTCTTGTAGCCGCGGTAAAGCAGGCCTTTCTCGTGGACCTGGCCCAGGCTCCACCACACGCTCTCGGTGTAGTCGCGGTCAATGGTGGCATAGGCATTCTCAGTATCTGTCCAGCGCCCAATTCTGTGAAAGAATGCCTCCCAATCGGCTTTATACATAAATACCGAGTCCCGACAGGCCTGGTTAAACTTGGCTATACCAAGCTCCAGAATCTGTTTCTTGCCGCTTACTCCCATCTGCTTCTCAATGGCGAACTCTACCGGCAGGCCATGGCAGTCCCAGCCATTGCGTCGCTCTACGTACTTGCCACGCATCGTCTGGTAGCGGCCCAGCGAGTCCTTAATACTCGTTACCAGTGAGTGACCAAAGTGGGGCAAACCATTGGCAAACGGCGGGCCATCGTAGAAGCTAAACCGTTCTGCACCGCGGCGCAGTTCTAGGCTTTGCTCAAAGGTCTTCTCGGCATCCCAGATCTTGAGTATTTCGGCTTCAAAAGCGGGGAAATCGGCTTGGGGGGCTTTCTTCATACACGCTCCAATCAAAAAACCACCGTCTGCAGGGGCCCCACAATCTGCGGGACGGTACCACCCTGCTGGTGGTGGACTTCATTAGCTCGCTTACGCTCGAGTGGCGACCGGTTCTACATTCCATCTGGAACTCTTCCGGCGGCTGGCGGGTGATTGCCGCTTCATCGCAGTTGCCTACGAAACGCTTTAGTTATTGTGGGCTTATTATACGTCAGGCAAGATGCGCAAGCAAATAGTGCGCGCCCACTTGTATGCCTTGTAGTAAAAAGAATGTTACCAGCGGCGCTAGATCTAGGCCGCCCGTCTTGGGCAGCAGCCGTCGCACCGGTCCTAGTAGCGGCTCAGTTATTTCTACTAGCCAGCGGTAAATAGCGTTTTCTGTAGTCAGAAACCAGGACAGAATTACCCGGCTGAGCAACAGAAAATTAAAGCAGAGTACCAGGAGATCAATAAATGTTGCGGCAACTTCGATTAGCATTGCTGTCCTTAGGTGTGGTAATTATAGCTAACTTCAGACAGCTGTGGCCAGCTCCCCTGCCACATTTCCACCAATGCGCCATCGTCTTTGGCCACCACGACCGCTGGCGTCGCCATGACGTCGTAGAGCTCGCGCATGGCAATCCCCTCGCGGCTATCCGCCTCCACTATCTCCGCCTCCACCCGCAGGCGGTCCAGATCCTGGACAAAGCGCAGAGCCTCACGTTCATTTGGGCCAGGCGTAGTGATAAGAATAATGGCACGCATTAGGACTATAATAGCATGCAAAGCCCCGGGATACGTAACGCATCCCGGGGCAGTTGTACAGGTGGTCAGGGCAGGATACAGCGGCCAAAGGAGTTCAGGCAGCCCATAGCTCGGCGCCTGGCGGCTGGGTCCCCAAACTGCAGCGTAATCGGTTGTCTAGATCGCACCAGCTCAATCTGCTCAGACGTGGCATTGTGGCGGGCCAGCTGGGCGGTACTCACATTGCCTGCCCGGTCATCGTATACCACAAACCGCAGGCTGAATACTTTCGGCGGCGCAGCTACGACCAGCTGCACTCCGCCACTACCGCTTCCGGCCTGGACTAGCTTCCGCCGGTCTGGGCTTATCTTCTTACTACCATTGTGCTTGGATCGGCTCATAGTGCCCCTATTCTGAGTAGATGGCTTCAACAACGGACAGGTCTTCGTGGAACGGACAGTAGGGGTTTTTCAGACGCTTGCGCACCGCCATGCCATCCTGCTGGCTCAGGCTTACGGTAAACGGCTCCAGCCGCATGGAAAGCACCGACGGCGTGTCGGAATCCAAGTCATGAAACAGTCGGCGCAAGTGAGCTATTGTCGCACCCCGTTCAGGCCGGATACGAAATGTGACGTTCGTCTCTACCTCCGGGCTCATGGCGTATCCTCCACTAGTCGATATGGGTGTTTATGACTTCTCACCCTTTTCCGAACAATTTCTGCTTCCTCTGGCAACATGCATAAATGAAGCAGGTTGGTGGGTTGCAATTCACCCCGCGGCGAGTACTGGTACGTGAGTCCGCGTAGCAGCATACTCAAGCTGCCCGGTAGCACTCCCGCTAGTTTCTCCACGGTCACCCAGACGCCTTGCGGTTCGGGCGGAGCAATAAGCACCTCATCGCTGGTAGTAGTCATCACGAACTCCTTTTGATCTCGGTTTTCAATGAACTTTCGCTCGTCGGGCTGGTGGGATTTGAACCCACGACCTTCCTCCCGAAGGAGGGTGCACCACCGTGCTGTGCTACAGTCCGATACCTCTACCCTAGAACCAAAAAACTCTGCTTTCGCAGAGGCTTCGTGTGGGTGGAGTTCTTGGAAAATCTAGCGGAACGAAGCCTCTTGATGGACAAACAGCAGCAGGCCCTTTACCGGGGCCGAGATAATCACTACTACGTTTGTGCCGAAAGACTTCATGAAGCGACTATACAAACTGGCTGCAGCGTTGTCAAATATAGCAATGAAAAGGGGCGGTCGCACAAGCGACCGCCCCTGATGGACGGTGGACGGCTCAAGACCCTGGGGTCAGGAGCAAAGTTTGGTCAGCAGGCACTGTAGCCGCACCCCGGCGTGATGCACATGCTGCACCCTTGCTGGAAGGTCAGGCTGGCCTGCCGGCACTCCGGGCACAACTTGGTGGTATCTGCCACGTAGTTGTCGTCCCGGGCTGGGGTCTGAGTGGTCTGTACATTGGCGTTGCGCTCGGCCCAGCTGAGCATCAGCTTGCCAAAGGCATCGGGCAGGGACAGCGACCGGTCCGGTCGCAGCGTCCGCTCCTGCGTCGTACCACCAATGCCGATCAAGTAGTCGGCACCGTCACGGACATCCCCACCCAGGCGCAAACCCCACGAGAACATACGACCAAGCGCCTCGGCAAATGAATTGACATCGTTGCCACCACGTCCGATCGACACCTGGACATCGAAGGGGCGGTCCGGGTGTCCAGGCAGCTGCGTGACAGTCGCGCGCATCTTGCCGAACGGGGTCTGCACCGAGAAAGTCCGCGAGGGTAGGCCCTCATCGGCTGCCGAGGTAGGGATGGGCAGGGGGCGAATGATCGGCCAGTGATCCTGGTCCAACACCTCCACGTTGCTCGTCTCCGCTACCATCTTGGTGCTCAGCACTTCCAGCTCGCGGCTGCCGTTGCGGTACACCGTGATGCCCTTGCAACCGGTGGTGTAGGCCGCCAAGTACGCCTCACGAACGTCTTCGACGGTCGCCGAGTTGGGGAAGTTGATGGTCTTCGAGATGGAGTTGTCGATAAACGCCTGCAACGCCGCCTGCATGGCGACGTGCTCGGTGCCACTCAGGTCGCTGGCTACCACGAAGATTTCGCGAATAGCTTCCGGCACCTCCATGATGCCCTGACACGACCCTTCGTTGCGCTTGACCTTGGCCGCAATGTCGAGCATCTGTGCTTCCGTCAATCCGGCCTTGGCCAGTGCGGCCGCGAACAGATCGGACGGGTAGTCGAGCAAGATGTTCTCGCCCTCCTGCATCATCGTTCGCACGAAGTTCAGGGCAAACATGGGTTCGCACCCATACCCCTCCACGCCCGCTGTCGAGGCCACCGTACCGGTCGGCACGAAAGTCGTCTGGCAGCAGTTGCGAATGCCGCTGGCGATGATGCCAGCGGTGATCTCGTCCCAGTCGCTCGTGGGGCAGCCGAAATCACGCTCGTGCGGGACATGTCTGGTTGGCGGCTTCCACAGGTAGAGCGTGTTCTCTCCTTGCTCGTCTACCATGGTGACGGGCAACTGCGCCCCCACATCATTGCGCTCCAGCAGTTCGCCGTCGTACATGGAGAATGGGATCCAGGGGAATGGTCCGCGCTCCGCGGCCCGTCGGATCGAGGTCCGCATGGCGATGAAGCGCATGCGCTCAATGTTCTGGCTCACGAAGTCCAGACCCGTCCGACTGGCATAGCGAAGTCCCAGCTTGACCAGGGCATCGGCAACACCCATCTGGCCCAGGCCAATGCGACGGCCATTCTGCGCCGCCCACTCCAGCTTCGGTACCGCCGGCACGTAGCCATTTGCATCCACCACATCATCAAGGAACTCAGCGGCCAGCTCGAAGACCCGATCAAACCAGGCCCAGTCGAAGGTACCATCCTCACGGACGAACTGCTGGATGGCCACCGTGCCCAGGCAGCAGTTGCCGTAGGGCTCGAGCCACTGCTCACCGCAGGGGTTGGTCGACTCGTAACGGTACTGCATGGGACAAGGATTGTCCCGGTTGGCCGTGTCGATGAAGAGCGACCCGGGGTCTCCGATCACATGTGCGTTGGTCGTGATCAGATTGAAGAAGTCGATCGCCGGAACTTCCTTGACGATCTTGCCCTCCCATGTGAATTCGACCGGCGCCCCATCTGGACCACCTTCGCGCAACTGCCACACCCCACCGGACATGACCGCCTCCATGAGGCGATCCGAGACTGCCACGGAAATGTTGAAGTTGGCGATCTTGCCCTCGATGACCTTCGAGTTGATGAACTCGATGACATCCGGATGCCAGTCGGGACAGACACCCATGTTGGCGCCACGCCGACTACCACCCTGGCGGATGTGCTCGAACACGTCGTTGAGCATGGACAAGAAGCCGACCACACCCGTGGCCTGGCCCATGCTGGTGCTCACCGTTGAGCCAGCGCGACGGAGCCGCCCGAACGAGAAACCGTTACCGCCGCCCGTCTTCTGAATGGCCACAGCATCAGTCAGTGTCTGCATGATGCTGGCCGGACCCGCGATCAGCGAGTCGTTGATTGGCAGGACGAAGCACGCAGCCAGCTGTCGCAGCGGCGTACCAGCGCCCGTCCATGTTGGCGAGTTCGGTACGAACACCAGCGGCACCAACAGCTCGTTGTAGTAGCGCTTGGCCTGGTCCAGCCACGCGTCGAAGCCAGCCTCGACAACTGCCCAGAAGGGCTTCAGCAGGCGCCCGTTGGCGTTGAGCCAGTTGTACTGGCGCACAGCCGTCGAGAACGGGAATGGAATGCGATTGGCGTCGACAATCTCGGGATCGGGATCGCCCTCCTGCCACTGCGCACCTTCCACGTACAGCATGGTCACCGCGGCCACGTTGGCTGCAATTCGCCAATGCACTTCAGCGGGCGTCTCCGTCGGCGCTCCATGATCATCCTTGCGCGGATAACGCTTGTTGAAGACGGTCAGCGCATTGGGCTTGTAAGCCGGCTGCGCCTCGCTCGTCGGATCGAAGGCTTGGGCGAAACGGCTCAGAAAGACCTGAGCTTGCCCTGTCATTTCGGGCTCGTAGTCGACCGCAGGCGTCATGTTGTTTGTGAGTGTCATAGCACTCGTCTCCTTTCCCGCATCGCGGGGCTTGGTGTCCCACTAGCGGATTTGCTGAGCGGATAGCGGACTATTTGCACCCTCCACAAATAGCCCAATATCCACTCAGCCTGGAGAAGTATCGCGTACTCATCTCCACAGGACAGGTTTTCAATGTTCCTCTAGCGCGCGCACCCTCCGTGATCCGGTCACAACCGGAAAACTCGCGCACGGTTCTTCGGCGCTAGCTCAGTACTTGCCATTCCCCCGCAAGTACTGAGTCAGCGTCGAACTATCTGGTGTGGTCCCTAAGGCGCCGCACTTCTCGCTCAAAGCTTGCTACATCGGCAAACTGCCGATACACACTCGCAAACCGCACATAGGCCACATCATCCAGATCCATCAGCCGTTGCATTACCATTTCACCGACCTTCGCTGATGGTATCTCTGGCTCTCCCCCGCTCCGGAGTTCACGCTCAATCGAGGCAATAGCATCCTGGATCTGGACCACGGATACTGGCCGTTTCTCGCACGCGCGGTACAGCCCGCCGGCAATCTTCTCGCGGTCAAACGGCTCCCGACGTTTGTCCTTCTTCACTACTACCAGGTTTGGCGTTTCTATCCGCTCATAGGTGGTAAAACGGAACCCGCACTTCAGACACTGGCGACGGCGACGAATAGTAGCCCCCTCGTCCAAGTCACGGGACTCAATGACTTTCGAATCAAGATAAGCGCACTCACGACACGTCATTGATTGTTCTCTCCCCCTGCATTTAGCGTAACTAGTATTCAGTATAACGCTAACGGTAGCGTAGTCGTCAAGACTTTTTCTTAAAATTTCATGCTTGTACATGACCAGAAACAAACATGATCTGGGGCAGGTCGAAACCCACCCCAGATCAGCTACTAAACAAATCTGGCTGCTCGGCCGTGGGTGGGGTCAGCAGCAGGGTCGCTAGCTCATCTAGCAGGGGTATGTCACGCTCAGCTAGCTGTCGAGCCTCCCCCTTCCGTGCTTCCTCCACCGCGTAGGCCAGGAGTGGTTCGGTTTGGGCCAAGAGACCCAGCAGCTTACGCCAGACCGCGATCGTGCTAGTGTCCCAGAACAAGCGCCCTGGGTGGCCAATATTGCCGCTGAGCAGCTCCGGGAGTGCCCGTGACAGGTACTCATTGCCGGCAAACAACTGCATTACCAGCGCCCGCAGCAGTACGCTTTTGCGGCCCGCTGCCTCTACGCCAGCCATATAGACCTCACCAAACGCGTCTGGGTCTTCGACACCAAAGCTCACATTGCCTCCGCGGTGACGAGCAATTGTGGCACTCACTTCTCTGGTAAAGCTATCTGCCCGCGGCTGGACTGCAATTGCTCGCAAGCGCCAAGACTCTAGCGTCTCCGGCACCGGCTCGAGCGTCCTAATCAGCCGTTCCAGCTGCATCGCAATACCGAAGCTGCCCTTGCCATACGCCCCTTGCTCTACATCCGCCCGTATCTGGAGAGGTAGCGCACAGAAGCGTCTTGCGCGCGTAATGGTACCAGTACTTGCTCTCACTTGCTTTGCAAACGCTACTACCGTCAGTTCCGGATTTCGCTGCTGCGCCAGGACGAATAGGTTGTCATAGGCATCCGCCTGCTGGTGAGCGGGCGGGCGCTGATGCACATTTTCTTGATACTGCAGAGCCATGGCCTCATACGGCGGCAGCTGTGAATACAGTTTTACCCTCACGTAGCTGTCTTCGTACTCCATATGGCGCGCCCAGCAGGCACCGGGCGTCTCAGTACCGTACGTTTCTTGGCATTGCTCGCAGCCCATCTCCCACAACTGCTTCATGGCAAAGTACCGACGGTGTCCGCACACTACCACCGCGTAGCGGTCCAGCCGGCGGTCTGACAGTTGCCGGTATACCGGCCGGCCGCGCTCCGTACGTTGCTCGAAGGTCTGGCGCGGGTCCATGCGCAGGATGTCGGCCAGGCCGTAATCCCGGTGCCACAGCGCGCTTACAAACTGCACATAGTCCCTAGCCTGGGCCGGCGTCATGTAGGCGACCTGGATCTCGTTGATCAGGCCAGTTCCAGCAATGCTCTGGCAGAGCTCGGTAATGCCATCTGCGTCGTAGGTCTTGCGTACTTGCTCTAGCACATTTAGGCGGAATAGTGGCATCAAACCGAGGCGGAACTCATACGGGTCCTGGCTACCATCTCCAGCAGCAGGCGTTAGTGCTGTTGCCGACATCGCGGCCCCTCCCTATACAGAACAAGAACACTCTTGGATTGCCCTTGAGACAATCCCTGTCAATCTCCCCTCACTACCCCCAAAATCAACACGAGTAATAAGCCTATTTACTATAGCTCGCCAACTTGGAGCAGCGTCAACACTTTAATAAAGTGTTCATCATTTCGTATACTTTATTTATTCAGTGGAAGTTACCAGTTTTGAGTACCCAAAATGCTCACGCTCTGGGCGGCTACATGAAAAACCCGCCTGGTAGCGGGTGATTCTTCGTATTTAGGCTTGGTAGAGGCTCAGTCTATCTTGCGACGGATGAATGCCGGTATATCCAGATCATCACCATCGGCTGGTGGCTGAGTAAATGAGTTCTGCTGGGGTGCCCGCTCGTGTGCTGGCGCGGACTCTACCTGCTCTGGCTCCTCATCGGCCAAAACGTCTTGGTAAGACTGTGTTGGCCGCTGCTCCACGATAGACTCAGGGTCGTAATCAAAACTACGACGGATCTCCGGCTCTGGTTGGCGCATAGGCTCTGGATCCGGGATGCGCACCGGCTCTGGGTCTGAGCTGCCAAAGAATGATCGGCGCGCTGACTGCATGGGCTGGTTGGTTACTGACTCCGGTATGACAATAGGCTCGGACTCGCGTACCGGGCGTGGTGCCTCATTAATAAACGGCGTGCGCTCTGCTGGCACTACCTGGGTCTGGAAGGCAGGTGCAGCATTATAGTCACGCTCGCGTGGCTTGCCATCAAATCCAGTAGCTACGACGGTAATTTTAATTGCATCATCCAGGGTGTCATCCAGCACCGCACCGAAGATAATATTAGCATCTGGGTCAACTGCGTCGGTAATAGTCTTCGCTGCTTCGTCAATCTCATGCATGGTCATATTGCGACCACCGGTAATGTTGAAGAGAACGCCCTTGGCGCCATCAACCGAGACTTCGAGAAGTGGTGAGTCTATGGCCTGTCGTGCCGCTTCAATCGCTCGGTTCTCGCCAGTAGCTTTTCCAATACCCATCAGAGCCGAGCCGGCATTGCTCATGATGGCCTTAATGTCGGCAAAGTCCAGATTAATAAGTCCATGGATAGTGATCAGATCGGAAATGCCCTGAACACCCTGCTGCAGGACCTCGTCGACCACACTAAAGGCGTCGAGCAAGCTGGTCTTGCGATCAATCATCTGGAGCAACCGGTCATTGGGGATGGTGATGAGCGTGTCGACATTGTCCTTCAGCTCGGCAATAGCCGCATCCGCGTTACGTTTGCGGCGCTCCCCCTCGAAGGTAAACGGCCGTGTAGCAATACCCACTACCAGCGCACCGGTCTCCTTAGCAGCCGCAGCCACCAACGGTGCCGCACCGCTCCCAGTACCGCCGCCGGCGCCAATGGTGATAAATACCATATCGGCGCCCTTGAGCATGCCTATAATTTCTTCTTCGGACTCTTCGGCTGCCTTACGGCCGACTGATGGGTCGGCACCGGCTCCGAGGCCACGTGTGGTTTGCTTACCAATGTGTACTTTTCTAGGCGAATGCGAATAGTGCAGAGCCTGTGCATCGGTGTTAACCGCTACAAACTCTACGCCTTGCACTTTTGATTTGATCATTCGCTCTACCGCGGAGGTGCCGCCACCACCAATGCCGATCACCTTAATCCGCGCGAAAGTTTCTACTTCGGGTAATATTTCAGCCATAGGCCCTTCGTGTAAACTCCTTACCACAACGTGATTACGCTAGAAAGCTCATGCGTAATACAATCCGAGTATATGCAATACTCAGGTTGAATGCAAATTATTTATTCAGCCAAAATGGCTACTTTTACGCTGAGTAAATAATATATGCAAAACATCTTGTATTTCCTCCTTAACCCAAAAGCCCCAGCAGTGCTGGGGCTTTTTTTTGGTAACTACTTAGATTATGGCAATAGATTGCGTAGCGTCTTCTTAATCCGCTCTACCGTTTGGCCTAGCTTTGGATTAGCCTTTACGGCCGTACCTGCATGGCTCATGTTCTCGAGCATGAGCCCTATGGGTGCTGCGAAGGCTGGGTCATTGACCCGCTCCACGATACCGCTCATTCCCTCTGGTCGGCCGATCATTACCGGCAGCTTCAGGGCGTCCTTGGCAAACTCCTCAATACCATCAAGCTTAGCTCCCCCACCAGTTAGCACCACACCCGCTGGCAGCATGACATCCTTGCCTACCTTGCGAAGCTCGGCGCGAATCATGGAGAATATTTCGTCAAGGCGGGCGCCGGCAATTCGGGTGAGCTCGCGACGCGGTACCAGCATGTCTTCACCGTCCAGCTCCTCTATCCGGATCTTGTCATTCACATTTACCTTACCCGGATGCGCCTTCACATACTTCAGCTTTATCTTCTCGGCTATATCAATATTAGTGCGTAGACCAATAGCCAAGTCATTCGTAATATGCCCCGCGCCCACAGGTAGAATACTAGAGTAGAGCACGTCCCCTTCCTCATAAATAGCCAGGCCAGTTGTGCCACCACCAATGTCCACCAAGGCTACACCCAGCTCCTTTTGGCGTTTGGTGAGCACAGCCCGGGCAGCAGCCAGAGGTACTAGTACCTGGCCTTCAATCTCAATGCCTGCCTGGTAGATGCTGCGGTTCAGGTTCTTTATAGCCTGCGACGCGCCACTTATAATATGTGACTCCACCTCAAGCCGCACGCCGTTCATGCCCACGGGGTCCTTAATATTGGTCTGCCCATCCACCGTGTAACTACGAGGAAATACCTGGAGTATCTCCCGGTTTGGTGGTAGCTGAACCGCAGTCGCGGCCTCCTCTGCCCGGCGCAGGTCCTCTACGGTAATCTCTTGGTCTGCCCGACCCACTGCTATGACACCCTTAGAGTTCATGCTCTGAACATGGGCGCCATCAATGCTGATAGTAGCTCGATCAATGGCAATACCTGAAATACGCTCAGCCTCATCCACCGCCGCGGTGATAGACGTAACAGTTTCTTCAATGTCGACGACCACGCCCTTCCGCATACCATTCGTTGGCGCCACGCCCACGCCTATTACGCTGGGTAGTGCCGAGCCCTCTTCGGCCAGCCCAACAATACACGTCACTTTGGTGCTGCCAATGTCGAGTCCTATGTACGTTTCTTCTGTTGGTCTTGTGGCCACGGTGTACCTAATGCTTATGCAATGATTATAGCGAATGCACAGTGAGACGAGTCTGCTTCCCTGCCATTATATACCATGGACCAGATTACGGTAATTGGGTCAGGATCTCGGCGCCCTGCGCTGTCACGAGAATGGTGTGTTCCCACTGGGCAGAGTAGGTCCCGTCCGCACTCACCAGCGTCCAGTCGTCGTCCTCAACAAAGATCCGGCCTGTTGGCCCTAGCGTAGCTATCGGCTCAATACAGATAGTCATGCCAGCCTTCAGCACCGGACCCTTCCCTGCCTTACCGGCATTGGGTATGCCTGGTTCTTCGTGCAGCTCATGGCCCACGGCGTGGCCCATTAGATCATGCACTACGCCCAGTTTGTCCAGGCGCAGGCGCGCCTCCACTGCCGCGGAAATGTCTCCCACCCGAGCACCGTCGCGTACGGCCTTAATCCCGGCGTATAGCGCAGCTCGCGTGCCGTCGATCAGACGCTGGTTGTCAGCACTCACCACCCCAATGCCCGCAGTGACGCCTGAGTCAGTGACCATACCCCCATAGCTGCTCCAGAAATCGAAGTTCACTACATCGCCCTCCGCCAGGGGTACGGCCGTCGGTATTGTGTGCTGCACCTGATCATTCACGGATATACACATAATGTCTGGGTAGGTCGGGACGTGCACCGGGGATCCGCCCAGTCGGGCTAGCTCGAGCCCTCCTAGGTGCGAAAGCTCCTTTGGGGTTATACCGGCGTGGGCCTGCGCGACAATGTATTGCAAGGCTGCAGCCAGAATCTGGCCGCCCTGGCGCATAGCCTGGATCTCTTGGGGGGACTTAATGCGCGTTTGCAAACAGCTGCTCCAATCGGCTTGTTACTTCGTCAGGTGTGCCCATGCCATCTACTTGTACCACCAGTCCTTGCTTCTCATAGCCATGGATGACGGGTAGAACATCATTAGCATACCAGGCCCACTTCTCGGCTTGCTGAGCACCCCCATCATCACTGCGGCCACGAGCCTGCAAACGGCGCTGGCTTTCCTCCAGCGGGATACTAAGCACAACCACCCGCGTTATCTTACGATCCAGCTGGCCGAGCTGTGCCTCGAACCAGTCGGCCTCGTCCTGCCGCCGCGGGAAGCCGTCAAATACAATTACTTCGTTGCTGGCCACATCCCGCAAGGCAGTGCGTATGACATCATCGGCGACCGACGAGTCCACTAGCTCGCCAGATTCCAGCGCACTCACCACGCGCGGGTCGGTAGACGAGCGCAAGACTACTCCACTAGACAGGTGAACCCAGCCGTACTTGCGTGCCAAGCGCTCGGCCTGCAGCGACTTGCCGGCACCCGTAGGCCCGGTGAATAGTATTACCCCAGCCGCCATAAGTACTCCAAGACATAGACGCGGAATACCGCTATCCCAATAATAAATGCACCCAGTGCGGCCACAAGCACTGCACCTGCCGCCATATCCTTAATCAGCTTTATCTCTGGTCGCTGCTTGGTATCTATTAGATCCAGCGTTTTCTCGATCGTTGTATTCATAATCTCTGCCAGAAATACCAATAGAATCGCAAAGAAAATGGCCGCAAAGCCTTCATTGGAGACGTCCAAGACCCAGGCCGCAACCAGCACAAGCAGCGCTACCATCAAGTGTATCCGGGCATTTCGCTCAGATCGAAGAATATTACGTAGCCCGGCTAGGGCATGTCGAAGGCTTTTTACGAAGTCCATGCGAAGTTCCTATATACCAGGCCCGCCGCCTGCATCAGGCTGGCCTGCAGAGCGTCCAGCGCCTCCCGTTCAGCCAGCTCACTATGGTCGTAGCCAACAATATGGAGCACACCGTGGAGGGTTAGGAGGGCCACCTCGGTGCCCAGATCCGTTTTCGCCTGGCTAGCCTGACGGTTTGCAGTTTCTAGACTGATCATCATGTCTCCTAGTGTACCAGAAATGGCCTCACCACCGTCTTCAATATAGCTAAAGCTGAGGACGTCCGTGGCATAGTCATTACCCGCGTACTCGCGGTTCGCCGCCTGTATAGCGTCGTCATCCATAAACGCTAGATTAATACGGCCTGTGGGCAGCTTGAGCTCACTCTTATTCAGCACGGCTACTAGCTGGTCCATGGGGGCCACATTCAGATTAGCTGGGACTTCACTGGCTATATCTATCTCTATCATGCTAGACCAGCTTTGCGCCAACAATCCGCGACACCATACCCCCGTCAGCGGCGCCAGCAGTCTTCTTCATTACCAGCCCCATCACAAGGCCCATCTGGGCCTTTGTAGTAGCACCAGTCTCGGCCAGGGCCTGTTCCACGAGCGCGGTCACCTCAGCTTCAGACAGCTGCTGGGGCAAGTAGCGTTCAATGATAATGCTCTCCGCCTTCTCTACGTCGGCCAGATCAGGCCGGCCCGCTGCTTCATAGGCGGTGATAGAGTCACGACGTTGCTTAGCCTCCTTCGCAATCACTTTCATAGCCTCGTCATCACTCAGCTCGTGCCCTAGCTTGATTTGCTCGTTCTTAAGGCTCGTCTTAATAAGGCGCAGCACCCCCGTTACATCGGCCGTGCCAGCCTTCATAGACTCACCCATGTCTTGGGTAATTTTGTCGGTTGTATTCATGCGCCTATATTACCATATGGGCTCAACGAAAAACCGCCCGCATCTTGCAATGGGGCGGTTTTTTAGTGGGTTGAAGGATTACTTGATGCCAAGATAGAACTTCGCCTTGGCGGCCTTGCGGGCGCTCTTGCGAATGGCAATCTCGCGCTCCTCTCGCTTCGAGAGAGGCTTTTCAAAATACTGTTTGCGGCGGGCCACTCCCAGTATTCCTGATTGCTGAACTTTCTTGTTAAATCGTCGGATCATATTCTCCAACGATTCTTTATCATCCTTACGGACGACTTGTAGCAAGTAAATCACCTCCTTAGGGTGACTCAGCCGGGGGTTATCCAGCGAGTCGAACAAGAGATAGTCTACAGGAATGAAACCGCTTTGGCAAGTCGCCCATCAGGCTATGCCGGCTGATAGCGCTCATCACTCATAACTACAAAGTGAAGATGGTTAACTTCAATGCCTTGAATAATAATTTTGTTCGCCTCCACCAGGCCCTCTTGCTTAATCACCTCACGGACTGCCATGAGCAGTTTACCTGCCAGATTGGCATCCTCAAGCGCATCTATGTTCTTAATATGTTGCCTGGCAATAACTACAATCTGAACCGGCGCCTCGGGCTTAATATCGCGAACAGCAACGGCCACATCATTCTCCCAGATAGCTGTTCCCATCTGGCCCTTTGCAATAGAACAAAAAATGCATGTCTCCATACCAGAATAATAGCAATAATGAAAAGTCTCCGCTACTAGACCCCCGAAGGGATCCAGTAACGGAGACTCAGATCGGACAGTGTCCGGTCTTCGGCCGGGCCTGGTCACGCGCACGACCGGGCGGGCGCACCTCTGGAGTACGCTGGTAGATTGGTGCGTACTGAACGGTGACTGGTACTCAGACTGGGCGAAGCCCAGTCTGTCGCCGCGTGCCAGCAGGGGTTGGCGGCCCCTTCCGGTTACGCATAGCGATGTGGTGGAGCAATTGTGCTCGTAGGTGGCGCCGCAGAAGTACCTGAAGGCGACACTGGTGGTTCATGCACACCGCCGTGGAACTACAGCCTGGCGCTGGACCAGTACCTCGAACGAGGTAACACGAATGGGCTGCTTCGGTGGCACGGGCACGGTGCTTGCCACGCCAAGACGCTCCTCGATCCCCCGCCAGAGCCGCTCTTCAGATTGCAAGAGCGGTCGGTCGGGGCCAGGAATGGTCTTAAGCCAGCTCAGTACCTGACGCAAGCGCCTGGCACTCATGCAGGGCAGTTGTTGTAGCAGCTCTTTGGCGTTCATCCCAGCACCGTGCCAGTAGTGAAGTGCGTGTCATGCGGGACAACGCTTGTGGCTCTCGGTCTGCAAATGCCAACCGAAGGAGTGTCTTCCGTTATACCCAGCAGGTTTTGGAGCTGGTCGCGCTCCCGCCGTTCACTGGTGGTGAGACGACGTTCAATGTAGCCCAGGCTACGGAGACGGTCTGCCGCCAATCGGCGTTCCTCACCATCCCAGCTGGTACCGGAAGCACCGGCGCTCACAGGGAAATCCCCAAAGCCGGTAGCGGCTCGTGGTCCCAGCCCGCGCCGCGTCTCACCAGCACGCCACTTGATTCCGCAGTACGTCGCTGGCTGTACTCATGCAGCTTCTGCATGACCCATTCGATAGATTGTTGTGCAATCTCCTCGACGGTTCGGCCCATCAGCGCTGCCAGCTCGCGACAGCGAGCTGCAAAGCATGCCAGCTCGTCTGCGGTTGCCTCCAGCACAGGAGTCACGCGTGTCACCCGTAGCGCACCCACTCGTACGGCGACGAATGGGTGTGCCTTTTCTCGTCTACTCGTTATCACTGTCAATGTAACCCTCCAGGGTATGGTCTAGATCTGGCCCCTCCGGCCAGGTCATTAGACCAAGCCAATATACCAATTTTCATCTGATAAATCAACATTATTATGTAATTATGGCTTAGTATATTATTGACAAATCATAAGTATTATGCTAATATGATGCGCATCTCGAAAAGTCTGCTATTTGGCAGGCTTTTTGGGTGAGAAGGACTCAAACTAAAACGGCTGCCGAAGGGTAGGTCCAAGAGTCCATGTGAGTAAGGAGTTTGATAATCATATGCGTAAATACGTATTGTCGGCGCTGACCGCTCTGGTCGTCCTAAGCCCGTCAGCGTTTACGCCCAAGACTGCTCTGGCCTCGGCCACTCAGTCCCCCGCCTCGTCTATCGTTCTGTCTCTTAACACTACTAGTACTCAGGCCATTGTTGGTCGCTCTAGCGCAGTCGGCGACTTCAATACTGAAGTTGCTAGCCCGGCAAAGGCTACCTACGCTGCCGGTCGTCTCAAAGCTGCCCAGGATACCCTAGCTCGTGCCGGTCTCAAGACCGAGTTCGCAGCCGAGTACCTAGCCGCCCAGGACCGTACTGGTACTCCATGGCAACTGATAGCCTCAGTCCATATGATTGAGACTGGTCAGTCTGGCACAACTACCGTCGCTTCCTATGCCGGCGCCCAAGGCCCTATGCAGTTCCTGCCTAGTACCTACCGCGCCTATGCCCTGGATGGTAATGGTGATGGGCGCTCGAACATCTACGATGCTTCGGACGCCATCCTTACCGGCGCCAACTACCTGCGCGCTGGTGGTGCTGCCCGCGGCGACTATCACTCTGCAGTGTTTAACTATAATCACGCCGAGTGGTATGTAACCAAAGTCATGTCCGTGGCTCATCGCCTCGGCCTGAAATAGCCCTAAAAACCACCTGCAAAGGTGGTTTTTAGGTACACAGTAGTATGGCCATGTCCCGGTTGGGACATGGCCATTGTTGACGCTACAGCGTCTTGGTCATGTGGATGTGGTCAATACCGGCTTCCTGGAACACCTCGCCATCCGGGTCATAGCCCTGGCGCAGGTAGAAGCTGCGGGCTGTCAGCTGGGCATCGAGGGCCACCACATCCACATCGTGTGTGGCCACATAAGACTCCGCCGAAGCCATCAGCGCTGGCCCGACTAGGTACTGGTTGCGATACTCCTTAAGTACAGCCACCCTCTGCACCTTGCCGTACAATCCATCAATCAGGCGCACCCGGAGCGTACCAGCCGGCCGGCCATCCACGGTGGCTAGAAAGTGCACAGCGTCGCTGTCAAACTCGTCCATTTCCAACTCAACTGGTACCTGCTGTTCGACAACAAACACCAGGAAGCGAATTTTGAGGGCATCAAACACCTCAGACACCTTTACAATCTGGTGTACTTCTAGCATATGGGCTCACTCTCGGGTAGAAGGGTGGGACTAGAATACAGTGTGAGTCGGATAATTGCAATATTACGGCTTAGGCGCACTACCAGCCAGACTCTGAATAAGAAACAGCAGTACCCGGTACAGATCGCCAAAGAAGTGCGCCACTACTGGTAGCAGGAATGGTATGAGCAGAAACAGGAGAATAACGAAGATGATGCTTTTACGGATTAAGGCTACGAAGGCCACGGCAAAGCCGATTAAGATCAGTAATGTCACCACCCACTGGATATTCACCGGGAATATTGCCAGAGTTTGGTTGTATAGATCGACAAAGAAGTTATATATTTGCATGTTTTACCACTTTCTTACAGTAAATAGGTCGTGCCAGGCATCGTGCATATCCACTTTAGACCGTTTCAGGTCTCGCCGCCACCACGCGTACAAATGCATCCATCCGAGGAACAATATTATCAGCGTAGATCCTAGGATAAGCATATTCATAGCCAAGCTTAGTGGGAAGAAGACCAAAACCACCACCAGCAAGGAATACCCGCAAGATAGCCCCCACCAGATGGTAGACCAGAACCCCAGCGCCGGGCTTATAGCCTGGGCTGCCCGCTGCGCCCGTGTCTTAGAAACTGGTTTTGCCATGCCGCCTCGCCTTTGCCTTATTTTGGCTGTTCCTTGGCCATGAACTGCTTCACACTATCTACCGTATCCATAAACTGGCTCGGGAAGATGATAGTTGAGTTCTTCTCAACGGCAATCTCGGATAATACCTGGAGATTACGCAGCTGTAGAGCTATAGGGTGGGCCGCAATAATATCGGCTGCCTGACCCAGTTTATCTGCACTCTCAAACTCACCAGCGGCGGCAATAATCTTGGCCCGCTTTTCACGCTCGGCCTCGGCTTGCTTGGCCATAGCCCGCTGCATGCTGTCCGGCAGCTGAATGTCTTTCAGCTCTACAATATTAATGATAATCCCCCACTGCTCGGTCGTCTGGTCTAGGATGACCTTCACGGCCGCATTTATCTTCTCTGTATCCGACAGTACTTCATCCAGCGTTGACTGGCCGACGACATTACGCACCGTGGTCTGGGCAATCTGGCCAATGGCCGAGACTACGTTCTCAATCTCTACGATCGACTTGATAGCATCTGCCACCTTATAGTAGGCCACAGCGGCTACGTCTATACTCACATTGTCTTTAGTTATAATCTTTTGGCTCTGCACAGGCAGTGTGACAATCCGCATTTTTACCTTCACGACCCGGTCGAACAGCGGCAGGATCAGATTAAGTCCCGGCTTAAGTACTGCCGGTCGAACGCGTCCCAGTCGGAATACCACACCCAGCTCATACTGCTGGATAATGCGCAGACCCCCAACAACAACTATGGCGATAACAATGAGCAGTAGCTCGAACATATGCACTCCTTTATGAACTTAGGTGGTAATCTCGTACCGCTTGCGTAGCTCGGCGACCATTTTCTTGAGCGGAATCATTTCCTGCGCCCCGGTTGTCATATCGCGAAGGATCACAATCTGTTCCATGACTTCCTTCTGACCAATGATAATAGCGTATGGTACACCGAGCTTATCAGCCCGCCCCAGCTGCCCACCAATACCATCTCGGTCCACTGAGCCCACTGCCGCCACACCGCCGTCTAAGAGCTCTTCGATGAGCCGGAAGGCGGCAATCCGGGCGGGCTCGCCCAGGCTTGCTACGTAGACGCACGGGCCAGGGCTCGTAGGCACCTGGCGTCCTCTGGCTTCCAGTTCCATGATAAGCCGCTCCACCCCGAGCGCCCAGCCCACCGCTGGGGTCGACTGGCCGCCGAGCAGCTCAACCAGCCCATCATAGCGTCCGCCGCCGCCTAGGCTCGACTGAGACCCATCACGGGCCCCGACGAACTCGAAGGCAGTACGGTTATAGTAGTCCAGCCCACGCACCAGGCGAGAATTCAGCTCATAGGCTACTCCCATTTCATCCAGGTACTCGAGTACGCTCCGAAAGTGCTCATGACACTCTGGCGATAGATAGTTCAGGATCTGGGGGGCGTCAGCCAGCACCTCCTGTGACTCAGGCTCCTTCGAGTCCAGCACCCGCAATGGGTTCTTGGCCAGACGCTCTATGTCCAGCTTGGCTAGCTTCTTCTTGTTGGCCTCCAGGTACTCCACGAGTGCTTTCAAATACTTCTTGCGATCAGCGGTGTCGCCAAGGCTATTGATCTGCACCGTCACGCCGGTAATACCCAGGCGGGCGTACAAGCGCATGGCTAGGAGTATGACCTGGGCGTCCAGACTGGGTGATGCCTCGCCAAATATCTCGGCGCCAATCTGGAAGAACTGGCGGTAGCGTCCAGCTTGCGGGCGCTCATAGCGGAAGTGCGGACCAGCATAGGCCAGCTTGACGGGCTTTGGCCACGAGCCCATTCCGTGCTGTATAAATGCCCGGACTACACCAGCTGTAGACTCCGGTCGTAGCGCCAGATCGTCTCCCCCTCGGTCTTTCAGCACATACATTTCCTTCTCAACAATGTCAGTACTGCCGCCCACGCTGCGTACAAACACGCCAGCCTCCTCCATCATGGGGGTTTCAATAAATCCAAAACCGGCGTCTATGACGACCTGGCGGAAGGTTTCGTAGACATGGCGGTAGGCGGCCTGCTGCTCAGGCAAAATGTCATAGGTTCCTCGGACATTCTGGTACTGTTTTCCCGCCACATCGCCTCCTTATCTAGGGTAAGATTACCAGGTAGTACACCGGCTCGCAAGCTAGCTAGGCCGGGGGGGCCAGTTGGCGTTTCACTGTTAGTACGTCCGGGAGCCGCCGCAGCTTGCCCACTAGGGACGAGAGCTCATCCAGGCTGTGTATTTCGGCCTGTACCTCAATGGTCGCTTCGCTATGGTCCACGTTATCGCGGGAGTGGATGCCAATAATATTAATTCGCTCGCTGGAGAATACCGCAGTGGTATCCCTGAGCAAGCCTATGCGGTTCGCGGCAACAATCGATAGTAGGTAGATCTTGGCCTCGCCCGGCAGAGACTCCCAACGACAAACGATGAGCCGCTTGCGATCACCTGGTATATTGCCGCAGCCCTGCCGGTGAACTGTAATACCTTTACCGCGGGTAATATAGCCCACTAGGGGCTGGGGGTACACCGGCTGGCAGCAGGCGCCCAGCGTGTATGGCAGATCAACTTTGCCTTCAAACACCACTCGCTCGGTAGCCGCCAGCGCTGCCGGGCGGGCGTCGTCAAGCCCTGCGGTGAGGTCACTGGGTACCACCTCGGCCGGGAACATCCGCCGCACCACGGTGGCGGCTAGTACGGTGCCCTCGCCAATGGCAGCAAGCAAGCTATCTGAGTCCTGCAGGTGGAATCCCTCAACCAATCGGGCCAGAGCGTCGGGACCTAGCTCGTCTAGGTGGCGTATCTCATAGTCCGCTAGCTCCGCCTCCAGGGCCTGCCGCCCACTGGCCATGTTGGCCTCTCGACTCAGCGCGCGGAACCAGCTCCGTATGGCGCTCTTGGCTACGTTGGTCTGCACGTATTCCAGCCAGTCTCGGTTTGGCGCTGCCACCTTACGGGTCAGTACCTCCACCATATCGCGGTTGGCCAGCTTGGTGTCTAGCGACACTATTCGCCCATTTACCTTTGCGCCCAACATACGCAGCCCAAGGCCAGAGTGCACGGTAAAGGCAAAGTCTATGGGCGTGGCCCCCTCGGGTAGATCATACAGATCACCCTTGGGTGAGAATACAAATATGCGGTCACGGAACAGATCCACGCGCATGGTTTCCACAAACTCTTTGCCAGTCCCGGTGGCATCGCCAACTGTAGCCAGCTCGCTTACCCAGCGCAGCTTCTTGGGCACCACCCCCGCTCCTGCGCGCGCCTGGTAGTCGGTCGAGCCCTTATGCATATTGTAGTGGTAGTGTGCCGCCAGCCCGCGCTCGGCTTCCTCGTGCATCTGGGGTGTGCGTATCTGGAACTCGGTGATCCGGCCGTCTAGCGCCCACACCGTGGTATGCAGGCTACGGTAGCCATTGGGCTTGGGTACCGCAATATAGTCCTTAATCCGGTAGATCAGCGGCTTGAACTCCTGGTGCAGTATGCCCAGTGCCTTGTAGCATTCTGACTCGCTTCGCACAATCACCCGTAGCGCTATCAGATCATAGAGCTTATCCAGATCGCCGCCAGTCTTCTGCAGCTTGCGATAAATGCTGTAGAGATGCTTCTGTCGGCCCTCTACCCCGAGTACCTCTATACCCGCCGCCTCGAGCTGCGTTGCCACGTGCTTACGCAATCGGTTCAGGTACCGCCCGGTCGTTCTTCCATAGCCCGCCATGAGCCCATGCAGTCGCTCATACTCCTCAGGGTTCAGGAACTTGAAGCTTAGGTCCTCCAGCCGCACCTTCAGCGCACCCATACCCAGCCTATCGGCCAGCGGTGAGTAGATCTCCAGACTCTCACGGGCAATCCGGAGCTGCTTATCCCGCGCTAGGTACTGTAGCGTGGTCAGATTGTGCAGGCGATCCGCCATCTTCACAATAATCACCCGCACATCCTTAGCCATGGCTAGCAGTAGCTTACGAATATTCTCAGCGGAGGCCTGGGCCCGCGCCGTATTACCATCCAGCGGTATCCGGTCCACCTCACCCACCTTGGTTACGCCGTCAACCAGCGCCGCCACATCCGATCCGAACAGGCTTGCCAGCGCTTCTAGCGTAACCCCTGTGTCCTCCATTGTGTCGTGTAAGAGCCCCGCCATGACAGACTCCACATCCATCTGGAACTCAATTAGGTTCGCAGCTACCGCTATTGGGTGAATAATGTAGGGATCACCGCTTTTCCGGAATTGGCCTTCGTGAGCTTTGGTCGCAAACGCCAATGCCGCCTCAATACGCTGTTGCTCAGCAGCAGTAAAGCCAGCAATATTTAATCGAATACTTTTTTTGTTCATAAGAGTTGCTGCACCTGTAGTTGTAGGCTTGTCTGGCCATTAAAGTCATTCTGAGCCAGCTCAAACACCACGTCAATGCTATCCCCTGGCTTCAACGCAGCGTGTCGTGGGGCCAGTCCAAAGCCGATCCCACCTATACGCCGGTTAGTTGCATCCTGAAAGCCTAGCTTCAGGTGCTTACCTTCCGCTCCCACGGGCCGGATATCCGTCACCGTCAATGCGTGTGCGCCCAGCAGTGGGCATGGGTTGTCTCGGCCGAATGGGCCGAGCGCGCCGAGCTGCTCAAGCAGTTCGTGGTTCAACTCCTCTAGGCCTTGCACCCACGCCTCGGCCCTGGGTGCTGCCCGCAGAAAGTCGGCCAGAGTCAGCCCTTGTTCGCGGGCATAGCTATTAATAGCCTGCCGGAATTCTGCCACTCGGGCCGTATCCATAGTCATACCAGCGGCATACTGGTGCCCCCCGTGCCGTTGCAGGATGTGACTGACGGCCTGAAGAGCCTTTGCTAGGTGGAAGTCTCCGGCGCTCCGAGCCGAGCCCTTAGTGGTCTCCCCCATTTCTTGTAGTACAATCACCGGCCGCATCGCCTGCTCGCTCAGCTTGGCCGCCGCTATACCCACAATACCGTGGGACCAGCTTGGGTCCGAGAGCACCAAGACAAGGTCGTCAGGGTAGTCAGTAGCTCGCTCGCTAGCCTCCTGCACTATCCGCAGCTGGTCACTCCGGCGTTGCAAGTTGAGCCCATCCAGCCGGGCCGCCAGCACCCCCGCCTCAGTCTCATCGGTTGTCTGTACCAAACGCAGGCTGTCTGCGGCATGCTCCAGCCGCCCGGCCGCATTCATCCGCGGTCCCAGCACATAACCCAAGTGGTAGCTATCGAGCTCCGGTACAGCGATACCGCCAACTTCCGCCAGGGCCCGCAAGCCCGGACGCCGCGTCTGACGGAGCACCCGCAGGCCAAAGTGGACTAGCGCACGGTTTTCGCCCACCAGAGGCACCACGTCGCACACCGTACCCAGGGCCACCAGGTCTAGTAGCCACTTCTCCTGTCCAGCGCTAGGCTGGCCGTAGGCCTTGGCCAGTGCCTGCACCAGCTTAAATGCCACCCCTACCCCGGCAAGTTCCTTAAACGGGTAGCGGTCGCCCGGTCGCCGCGGGTTGAGCACCGCTATAGCCTCGGGCAGCTCAGCCGGCACCGCATGGTGGTCGGTAATAATCAGCTCTAGGCCATGCTCCATAGCCCATGCCGCCTCAGCTCGGCTGGTAATACCACAGTCTACGCTTATCACCAGTTCTGCCCCCGCCGCTTGTAGCTGCTCAAGTGCGGCTTGGTTAATGCCGTAGCCCTCCTCGAACCGGTCCGGTATGTAGCTGGTAGCCGTAAGCCCTAGTGCCGTCAGACCCTCCATAAGCACAGCGCTTGCAGTAATGCCGTCAATATCATAGTCACCGTAGACCACCACGCGCTCACTCCGCTCTACCGCCAGACCAATGCGCGCCACCGCTGCTGCCATATCCGTCATAAGTAAGGGGTCATGCAGGTCCTTTTCATAATCAGGCACCAAAAAAGCCTCCCGCTCTGGCCCACTGGCCAGTCCGCGAGCGGCTAGAATCTGTTCAACAATCGGCAGTAGCTTGGCAGGTGGCGTCATACCCCTAGTATAGCAAGCCGCGGCACAGTTCGGCAGATCGGTTCCTAGCCGCGGCGTAGGAAGTAGAAGTTCGGGTCGCGGCGGGAAACAAAGCCAATTGGTGGCTCTGGATGGTACACGCTTCGGCTATTACCGGGCTGGTAGCTTGGTCGCTCAGTGGCGATCAGGTTTGATAATTGCGATAGAACTGTTTTTATCTTGCGCACCGGCTATCTCCGTTTTGATTGTGATTTAAGCACCATGCTCTGTAGCTCCTTATAGAGCACAAATTTCTGATTGGCGAAGTACACCTTCGTGTTGCCATCTTTCTCTGCACGCACAAACCCAACATCCTCCATGCGAATGAGCTCTCGCTGCACGTTACCAGGATCTTCTTTCACCATCTTGGCCAGTCCTCGGACATGGATCTTGAAGTCTGGGTACTTGGTGTACACAGCAATTATTTTGCGGCGCGTCTTTGACGTTATAAAGAACTCAAGCAGTTGCATTGGTATCCTCTCCCGCGCTTTGCCTTAACAAGACAAAATCGGCCTGCTCACAAAAAGCAAAAACCGATTTTGTACAAATCCTCACCGGGTAAGTGAGGTACTGCAAACGAATGTCGGGATGTTTTTTGGTATTTATATTCATTGCATTTTACACAACTACTCTATCGATTTATATCTGATAGTTTAGTGTAGCTGTTGTAATTTTTATACTACTATCATTACAACAGTTGTGTCAACAACTATTTCCAATCACACCCGTATCTATGTGCCACAGGTGTAAAGCCCGCCGCAACCATGGCCATCTCTGTTTCAGACCTGTAGGCTATGGCAAATATAAATTATGTATTCAGATTATCTACTTCATATCGATCGCCAAAATCCACCCCTTTCAGCCGTGCCACTGAACACCAAACTAGTTTCTTCTCGATCTAGCCCGACGTTTCCTCAGGGTGGCACATCCCACTCCTTCCTCTTCCCTACCATTTCATCCCTACCCCCAGGTGCGGTCACAAATGCAAATAGCTGTATTGAGGGAGAATTCTCAGCTCCAACCAGTACCGACAGCAACTCGCACAGGCAACAAAAAAGACCCCCGAAGGAGTCTTCCGAATATTAGTGTCGGTCTACTTGGTGCTGGCCCTAGCCGCGCGCCGTTCTTTCAGCCCCTGCCACGTTACCAGTAGTGGTGTAGCATTGAAGATAGATGAGTATGTACCCGAGGCTATACCTATCAGCAGTGCCAGCACGAACAATCGGATTGACTGGCCGCCGAATAGGTACAGTGCAGCAAGTGTCAGGAGCACCGTAAGCGAGGTATTAATCGAGCGAGCAAAAGTTTCGAGGATACTATCATTCACAATCTCAGCGAAGGGCTTCTTCTCGCGGCGTAGGTTCTCACGTACACGGTCAAACACCACAATCGTATCGTGTACCGAAAAGCCAATGACCGTCAGGACTGCGGTTACAAACAAGGCGTCTATTTCTACTCCAAAGAAGTGTCCCAGCAGCGAGAATACACCGAGCAGAAGGAGCGCATCGTGCAACAGCGCTATGACAGCGCAGATGCCGAAGCTCCAGGCACTGGCCGGTGCTGGTACCTTGCGGAAGGCCAACGCAATGTAGAGCACAATCGCCAGCGAGGCCAAGATGACCGACAGAATAGCATTGCGGGTAATGTCCCGGCTGACGCTGGGCCCCACGCTATCAAACCGCACCTCTGTTAGCCCCAGAATAGACATTTCTGACTTCAACGCTTGATGGTTCTTTTCGCGCTGCACCGCATCGCTGTCATCGCGGTAGCGCAGCAGAATGTGGCCATCGCTCGAAGTCAGGATAGAAATATCTTTCAGGCTTCGGGCAGTAGCAATCTGCCGAACCGTGTCCGTATTGGCACTGCCCTGCAGCTCTATGAGGGAGCCGCCGGTAAAGTCGATCCCCCGCTTGAGTCCAAAGCTAAATAGTGAGATGAGCCCAGGGATAATAATAACCAGGGAGATAGCATACCAGATGCGGCGCTTCTTAATCAGATTAATACCAGCAGATTTCATGATTGTTCCTCAACTTCTTTCAAGCCATAGTACTTCGGATTACGGCCGGCCCGGGTAGTAATAATCATGCGCAGATAGGTTCGGCTAACGACCACAGCGGTGAAGATACTGATAAGCACACCTAGACCCAGTGTCACTGCAAAGCCCTTTATGATTGGTGCACCGAAGTTATACAGGATAATGCAGGTCAGCAGCGTAGACACATTGGAGTCGCGAATGCTGGACCAGGCCCGGTCAAAACCAGCCTCGGTAGCAGCCGTGAACGACTTACCAGCTCGGAGCTCTTCATTCATACGCTCAAAGATTAGAATATTGGCGTCTACCGCCATACCTATACTCAGAATGAACCCAGCTATACCCGCCAGCGTCAGCACAATAGTATATGGCGTGAGCGCACTCAGCTTATAGAGCGCCACGGTGAGCACGCTATACATGGCGAGGGCGGAGACGGCAATGAAGCCAGCGAGGCGGTAGTACATGAGCATGAACAGCGCCACAATACCGAGACCAATAATGCCTGCCACGAGGCTACGTGACACCGATTCTTTACCCAGTGTTGGTCCTACGGTTCGCTGCTCGACCAGGCTAATTGGAACTGGGAGCGCGCCACCATTAATCAGCTCGGCTGTCTGCTTAGCCTGTGCCACGGTGAAGTTTCCTTGCAGTTGGGCCGTGCCATCGGTAATTGGGCTCGACACCGTGGCTGGGCCAAATACTACGTCCTGGTCGAGTAGCGTTAGCAGACGATTGCCGTTTTGGTTAATGCGAGTGGTTACATCCGAAAAACGTTGGGTTGGGTCGCCGCTCTTCAGCTTGAGGCGCACAATCGGCTCATTGCGCTGGGTATCATAGTCTACGTCGGCCCGGTCAACGTCCTTACCGGTGATGCCGGTGTCAATAAAGCCCGTTTGATTGGTGGCATTTGCAGGAACCTCTACGAATCGTAGCTCAGCGGTCTTGCCAATCAGGTCAGCGGCCTGAGTCACATCCTTCACGCCTGGAAGCTCTACGATGACTCGGTCGCTGCCAGCTAGCTGTACCCCTATCTCCGACGTGCCGCTAGGGTTAATACGGCGCTGGATGACTTCTACCAGACTATTCATAGCGCTCGTCTTATCCGCCCCTGCAATCTTAGCTAGATCAGCCTGATAGACCAGATGAGCCCCACCTTGTAGGTCTAGACCAAGACGAATACCAAGCTTAGTGTTCTTCAGACCAAGCTTCTTGAACACCAAATCTTCTCTCGGCAACGCCAAGATAACAGCAACGGCGAACAGAACTTGAAGAAGAATGAATTTGACTCTTGTGCTCATAATAACTCGTCATATGATAGCCTGATCTGGCCTGGGTCGTCAAACAATTCCTACCCCTAGGCTCAAATCTGCATTGACTAGACGAGTCACGTATACTAGAAGTATGAGTGAGTCCCACTACGTTGTCATAGAGCCCACTAGCTTCACCGGCACCGGTGCGGGCCAGTATACCTACGCCACGCCGGACCAGCTAGCCGTCGGCCAGATTGTTGTGGTGCCCTTGGCACGCAAGGAAGTTACTGGTGTAGTTGTAGCTACAGGTGTGCCCAAGCCCAGCTTCGCTACCAAGCCCGTCAGCCGCGTCCTGGACCTTGCCCCGCTGCCTGAGCACCTGATAGCCTTGGCTGGCTGGGTCTCCGGCTACTACGCCGCAGCCCCTTCTAGTGTCTGGCAGACCATGCTGCCTTCGGGCATTACTAAGAAGCGCCGGCCCCTCGCGAGCAGCACGCCAGGGCCACTCACGCCGCTACCACCGCTCACCAGCGATCAAGCTGCAGCTATTCATGCTATCCACCACGCCACGCAGCCCGTCTTGCTCTATGGCGTCACCGGCTCCGGTAAAACTCGCGTCTATCAGGAGCTCGCGGCCGAGGCTCTTGCAGCCGGGCGCGACGTTATTATCCTTATTCCGGAAATTGCGCTCACACCCCAGACGGAGGAGCGCTTCGTCGGGGCGTTTGGCGCAAATACCGTTATATCCACCCACAGCCGGCTCACCGAGGCGGAGCGCCACCACCAATGGGACCGGGCGCAGAGCGCCACTACCCCCCGGCTCGTTCTGGGGCCACGCTCGGCCCTGTTCCTGCCCCTCCGCAACCCCGGGCTTATCATTATTGATGAGTGTCACGAAACCACCTATAAACAGGAGCAGAACCCCAAGTATTGGGCCACTGCTGTTGCCGGCAAGCTAGCCCAGCTGGCCGGGGCCCAATTAGTTATGGGTAGCGCTACGCCGGGCATTAACGAAGTCTACCTAGCACAGCAGGGCCGACTAGCGCTGGTCAGGCTAGATCGCCGCATCCATGGTGGCGCCCATCCGCCGACCCATATCATCGACCTACGCGACAAGTCCCTACTAGGCCGTAGCCGGATTATGAGCGAACCTCTGCTGAAGGCCCTAGAACAGACGCTCGGAGAGGGCCGCCAAAGCCTACTCTTCCTGAATCGTCGTGGGTCCGCCACCAGCCAGAGCTGCCCAGACTGCGGCTGGGTCAATCTCTGCCCCCACTGCCGCCTCCCCTTCACCTTCCACGCCGACGACACCCTGCTCCTCTGTCACCTCTGCGGTCGCCGCGCCACGCCGCCAGCCGTCTGCCCGGACTGCGGCAGTTATGAAATACGCTTTGCCGGTAGCGGCACCAAGAAGCTAGAGGCCGAGCTGGGGCGGCTCTTACCGAAGGCGCGCCTAGCAAGACTCGATGCCGATAGCGCCAAAGGCGACTATTTGGCTGGTGTCTATGCCCAGCTCCACGCCGGTACTGTCGACATTGTCATTGGCACACAAATGATCGCCAAGGGCCTCGACTTGCCCGCTCTAGACACTGTCGGTATAGTCTCAGCCGACAGCCTACTAGCCATGCCAGACTATACCGCGGCCGAACGCACCTACGGGCTGATTGCCCAAGCCGCTGGGCGCGCCGGGCGCACTGGCGCCGAAGGGCGAGTCTTTATCCAGACCCACATGCCTGAGCACCCGGCTATTGCCGCAGCGGCTCGGGGGGATTTCTGGGGATTTGCTAGCGCCGAGCTCGCCGAGCGCCAAGCCCTCGGCTTCCCGCCACATCGGTACTTGGCTAAGTTCACGGTGCAAGCCAGCAGCGAGGATGCGGCAATCAAGGGCGCTACCAGCCTTCTTGGACAGATTCGTACCGCCCATCCCCAGATTGAGTTACTCGGTCCTGCACCAGCCTGGCATGCTCACCTTGGCAAGAACTACTATTACCAAATTGTGGCCAAGTCCACGCACCGTGCGGCCCTCAGCCAGATCGCTCACAATCTTCCCAAAGCGGTCACGGTAGACCTAGATCCCCAAAACCTCTTATAATGTCGCTAGTAGTTAAACACTTCCCTATAACCATGACTAAAGACGATATCATTACCCTCCCCGATCCGCGCCTCCGCGAGACCAGTATTCGTGTTGGCCACGTCGATGAGTCTACCCGAGCCCTAGCAGAGGACATGATCCGCGCTACCCTAGACTGGGAAAATTCCCGTAAACACGAGATTGGTGCTGCTCTGGCCGCCGTGCAGCTTGGTCAGCTCCAGCGACTTATCGTCATTCGTAATGACTTTGACAATCGAGAAGATGACAGCTTTGCCGTCTTTATTAATCCCGAAATTGTGAAGGCCGAAGGCGAGCTCGTCGAGGACATGGAGGGCTGCCTCTCGGTGCGAGACATTTACGGCAAAGTTCCCCGCTACTCCAAAGTGAAGATCAAGGCGCTTAACCTGAACGGCGAGCCAGTGCGCATAACCGCCACCGGCTTTCTTGCCCGGGTCTTCCAGCACGAGATAGATCACACTAAAGGCCTCGTCTTTGTTGACCATGTGCGTGACGCTACTCAGCTCTTCCGTCTCGACAAGGACGGAGAGTTTACGCCTATTGGTGGTACAGATCTCCCAGGTGGTATCCATGTCGGCGCCTAAGCTATCTATCGTCTTCTTTGGTACGGGTCCGGTGAGCGCTGCCACCCTAGCTGGCATACACAATAGCTTTCACATAGAGGCCATTGTCACCAAGCCACGCATGACCGCACCTGGGGGTAAGCCGCTTCCCCACCCAGTACTAGACCTGGCCGAGCAGCACGGCTGGCCTACTACAATTGTGGCCGGGAAGGCAGAGTTAGCTGCTGCAGTAGCGACGCGCCCATTTCAGAGTCGAATTGGACTTGTCGTGGACTTTGGTATTATCATCCCCGCCCCAGTCATAGACAGCTTTCCACTTGGCATTCTCAATAGTCACTTCTCACTCCTACCATTACTTCGAGGGGCAGACCCTATCTCCACAGTTATACGTGACGGGCTAGAGCAGACCGGCGTTAGTCTTATGACCATAGTGCCAGCCCTCGACGAAGGCCCATTGCTGTGGCAAGAACACATTAATGTCCCGCCTTCATTGACCACTCCGGACCTCACTGACATGCTTGTTGCATTGAGTAACAAAATTGTTCAAGAACAATTACCACGTTATTATAATGGCTCCATTAAGCCATATTCTCAAGACAACACCATCGCTCCCACCTACACGCATAAGCTCAAAAAGTCTGATGGGATTATAGACTGGGCTCTGCCAGCTGAACAAATCGAACGACAGATCCGCGCCTTTATCGGCTGGCCTGGTAGCCGCACTGTCTTTTCAGACCGCGATGTTATCATTACCAAAGCCCACCTATCTACCGAAGCTACACCCGGCCAGACCGCTGGCGATTTTGATCATACTTCGTCGGGCGAGCTTACTGTCCGTTGTGGTGCTGGCGCGCTCATTATCGACGCGCTCAAGCCATCTGGCAAAACCGAAATGCCCGGAAAAGCCTTCTTATCCGGGCTGCGTTAGCGTTCTGCGACCTAGCCGCCAAGTTCCACCATACGGTCAGAACTAGGCCTCGGGCAAAGCGTTTTCTGAGGTCTTTGCGGCTGGAGTAATGGGCTCCGAATTTACTTGTATCGGAGTTGGTGCAGGCTCGGGGGTTGGCGTTACAGACCCGGTCTCCCCCGCTACTGCAGTAGCAGTACCCTGGCGAGCTTGCACAACGGCATCAGCAACAAAACGCTCAGCCTCGGCCTGTACTCTCGCCTCTTCCACAGCCTGAAGTGCCTCACGCGCCTGACGCTCAGTCTGCTCTACCAGATCCTGCGCCTCACGGTCTCGGATAGCCTGCTCACTGGCAGCTTGCGCCGCAGCCTGTTCACGAACTAGCTTCTCAGCCTGCTCACGATCTGCTTTCTCCTGGGACGCGGCAATCTTGACTGCTTTAGCAGTAGCCTTTTCCGCTCGTTTCACTTGTCGTGCTTCTTTAGCTGCCTCCGCCTGTACCTTGCCTTGCTCGATCTCGCGTTTAGCCTCCAGTTGTATGTACTCAGCAGTAGTTTTCACAGCTCGGGCACCCGCCTTGGCGGTGGTTACCACGCCTAGTTTGGCAGTGCTCGCAGCCCGGCGCTTACGCGTCGGCGTACGGCCGATCTCCACAGCCGTACGCGCAACCCGAGGCGTACCCGGCTTACTTGGTACATAGTTCAGGGTGTCCAGCCAGGCGCTCCCGCGTACTAGCTTCTTACTTAGCTTCATGTCCGCAATCTCTTGGGGGCCATAGTTCAGTGCGGCCAGGGCGTCTATCGCCAGTGCACTAGCCCGGGCGGTAAAGCCCTTACGAACATCGGCTCTCAGCTTAGCGGCCATGGCCGGCTGCTCCAGCCCAGCCCTACCTGGCTCGTTCGACGTCGCCGACAGACTCTCGCGCATTTGCGCAGCTAGCTTACGCGCGCCACCCAGCCGTTTTAGTTTGGTTCCAGCACTACCTGCTCTCTCACTATCAAGCGTTCCCAGCTGTCGGACCAATGAAGCCGCCAGGGTATTACGGCCAGCACGGGAGCCCTCAGGGAGTCGGCCCAGGACCATACCAGCCAACTGGCCAGTCTCTTTATCCCAACGGTCTATTCGAATAATGCCAGATTGTGAGGCTAGGATCTTCTCCACATATTTCTTTCCATCCTCACCTTTTGCCTTGTCATTGGTACGAATCTCGGTGAATACCTCGCTTGCCAGAGTAGTACGTAGCAGCTGCCCTGCAATTCTGGTAGTCATTGCTGGGTCGCCGTTAATTGCCTTGAATGCTACTACCGTGGCCGCCTCACCCTTAGCTACCGGCTGGCGAACCGCCTCCATCTGCCTGGACTTTTCGCCGTAGAGTTGAGCGGCGTTGTCGTTGCGTTCAAGGAATTTCGCCTCTAGTTCCGCCTTGGCTGTAGTTAACGCGTCGTTACGTTCAACAAGTATTCGTCGAAATGCTTCGACCCTACTTGAACCAAATGTATTACCAGCCTCTTCGGCGCTAACACGTGCAAATGTCGTCGCCGCCTCATTCAGCGACTCTTGCTGCACGCGAACACGTTCCACCATATCTGGGCGAACCTTTGCCATCTCAGTTGTCACCACTATCTCGTTGTTACGCAAACGCTGCGTCTCTGCTTCCGTAATCGCACGTTGCCGTTCTTCCGCTACACGCTCTCGTTCAGTCACCTTACTAACTTCTGCTGCACTTGGTGGCGCCACTAGTCGCTCACCCTTCTTGGGGGCAGCTGGGATGGGCACTACATCCGGTGTTTTAGGTGCCGTTACCACATCTTGCGCCTTCGGGATTGGCGGTGGTAGGTCGGGGCTCTTTGGCAGGGCAGAAGCAGTATCAGGCGCCTTTGGTCCAACTTCTTCGAGCCGTGCTACTGCGGCTAGGGCCTCATTATAGAGGTAAGCCGAGCGCAGTGAGTCTGCTTGGGGTGGTGCACCCTTACTACCCTTAGAACGCCGACCAGCCACAGTCTCCAGTGCAAACTCGCCAGTATCAGCATTGAACCGCAGGTAGCCGGGCCGGTCTATTACCATCTTGCCGATGGCTCTATCAAAATGCTTCTGCGTTACCGCTCGATCGACCAGTAGTTGCGTTACTTCGCCAGGTGTAGTTGCCTGAGACAGGAGCTCGGCCACTAGTTGCTTAAAATCATCTGTCACCTCGGCCTTTAGAAGCGGTTTATCTAGACTTTCCGGAATCCTCAGTTTTGGCTTGCTCTCAGGCGTCTTTGGGTCTGGTTGCTTAGCCTCCGGCTTAGAAGCAGCCGCCTCAGCCTCCTGATTCCGCTGTTCGGCGATCTTATTGTCTAAGTCCGCACGTATCACCTGGTAGCGCGCCGTGAGCTCCTGCGCCACAATCTGCGCATAGCGCACCTGGGTTGGGTCACTAGGGTCGGGGTTCTCAATAGCAGTGAAGGTGGGGTCGGCTTCATCATCCTTCAGAATAATCAATGCCGGCCGATCACCAGATGCCTCAGCGAACTCGTCGGCCTCTCCGAGCAGTCTACCCAGTTTCGACATGCCACCCAGCTTGGCCCGTAGCTCGGTCTGGAATTGCAGTAGCTCTTGGCGCTGTTGTTCGGCACGGTCAGGTTTCTCTTTCTCGTTGTCCATGCCTGCCGCCCGTTGGGCCGCCTCTAGTGCTGCTTCGGCCGCCCGGCCGTCTTCTACGGCCTTTTCGGCCAGTAGCTCGCCAATTCGGCTATTAAACTCGCTTGCCACAATCTCTGCCTGGGCAGCGGTAATGCGGTTCGCCAAAGGCTCTGGGGTAGCCATGGGTCGGCCTGCGGCATCCTTACTAAGCCGTACCAGTGGTAGGTCACGAATAACGGTTTTTAGATACTCTTCCGCCACCGGAATGGTACCAATCTGCTTCAAATAATCATGGGTTTGGGCTCGCAAGGCTTCGAGTGCCGGACGAGCCGCCTCGAACTCCGCTTGGCTTGCCTCGGCAGCCGCGGCCTCTATGCTAGCAGCGGTTTCAACTACCACCGTTGGTTCAGCTAGTTGCTCCTCGCGCTGATTGTAGCTCACAGCCAAAGCCAAAGCCCAGGGGTTGTCGGCGTCCACCGGATAGACGAGCGCCCCCAAGTGCCCGTCTGGGCGAGGTTTCCGGGTCACGAGCGTATTGCCGGCAGCATAATCTGCCAAGAACAAAGCCAGCTCATCCGGTGTCTGCGCCGCACCAAAGTACGCCTGCATACCACGGGTGTATTCAGCCATATCCGCATCACTGGGGACAGCCTCAGCCTGGTGCGCTGTGGGCTCACGGGACCCTTCAAGCGACTTCTCCCATGCCGCTGCTGCCTCTAGGTTTTCGGCGGCAATCCGCTGCGCTTCGAGGACCTGTGGGTCAACCACCACTTCTGCCTGTGTTGGCTGCGCAGCTGCTAGCTCAGCCGCCAGAGCTTGGCCGCTTGACGGTCCGGTTGCTTCTGGGGCTGGTGTATCGGTATTTGGTGTATCTCCACGTGCGGCCATGCTACCACTATACCATTAGCGGTATGAGTCTTGAAGTGCTTATCTGATACAAAAAAACGCCCGGTGAGGGCGTTCTCCTAGTGCTGCTAGTTACAGCTTGTTCATTATCTCGGCCATATGCTGGGCATACTCACCGCTACCGTCATGCCGAAAAGCCAGCCGGGGACTAAACTTGGTGGTCATCGCCGCGGCCACCGCCCGCTGCAGCTCCCCCCGTAGGCCATCTAGCCGCTCCAGGGACTTCGTGACCTCCGCCGGTGTGCCCAATATGCCCACCCATAGTAGAGCGTGCTTCATATCCGGAGATACATCTACGCTTGTGATGGTAGTGCGGACGGCCAGATCTGGCGCCAGCTTGGTCAGTTCCTTCGCAGCTACCTGCAGTACAATGCTAGCCACTTTCTCCGTGCGTGCGCTCATGGCTAGAGGGTCCGAGCCTTAGACTCAGTGGTGAAGAACTGGAGCACGTCACCGACCTCAATCGGCGTCACAGTTGATACATTGGTACCACACTGCTCGCCCTCAAATACCTCTTTGGCCTCTTGCTTATCTTTCTGCAGGCTGGTCAGCGTACCAGTGCCTATGACCTCACCCTTACGGGTAATCCTCATGACAGTCTTAGGCGCCACTTTGCCACTTACCACCTGACCACCACACACCACGGCTGTCTTGGTAGTCTTAAATACACCAAGTATCTTCAGCTCGCCAGTTACTGTTTCAATAATCTCTGGTGGCAGCATCTGCCCTAGAATATCGCGCACATCATCTAGAAGTTCATAGATCACACGGTAGAGCTGGACGTTAACCTGTTCGCGGTTTGCTAGCTGTTTTACAGCCGAGCTCAGACTTACATTAAAGCCCAGAAGCAATGCACCGGTAGTCTTTGCGAGCGTAATGTCAGACTCACTCAGCTCACCTACGCCAGACTGAATAATCTTTACCGCTACTTCGTCGTTGCGGAGATTATTGAGGCTCTCTGTCAGCGACTCGAGCGAGCCCTGCACATCTGCCTTTACCACTACATTCAGCTCTTTTACATTGCCGGCAGTAATAGCACCCTGCAGCTCTTCCAGACCAATCTTCTTTACCTTTACCATGCTCTTAATAGAGTCCTGGCGAGCCACCTTGCTCACCAGCTCACGAGCCGTTTTTTCGTCGGCCACTTCACGGAAGCTATCACCAAAGTTTGGTACAGCCTTAAAGCCCGATACCGCCACGGGCATACCCGGGCCAGCCTTTTTAATTCGCTTACCCCGGTAGTCTTCAAGACTACGAATCTTACAGTAAGCGTTGCCGCAGACCACAATGTCCCCAGTATTTAGCGTACCATTCAATACCAAAAGAGTTGCCACGGGTCCGCGACCCGGGTCTAGGTGCGACTCAATAATAAATCCATCACTTGCCGCATCCTCCTCGGCCCGCAGGTCCTCAATGTCTGCCACCAGCAGTACCATATCCAGGAGTTGTTCTACGTTCTGACCAGTTTTGGCCGATACATCCACCATCACCGTTGTACCACCCCATTCCTCAGCCACCAGGCCCAGCTCAGATAGCTCTTGACGCACCCGGTTCGGGTCGGCGCCTGGCTTATCTACTTTATTAACGGCAATCACCAGCTGTACGCCAGCGTCTTGAGCGTGTTTAATGGCTTCCTTGGTCTGAGGCTTCACGCCGTCGTCCGCCGCCACCACAATGACGGCCACGTCGGTCATACGAGCACCATGCTTACGGATAGCCGTAAATGCCTCATGGCCGGGAGTATCTAGGAAGGTAATCCAGCGCTCACCTCGCTTAATCTGGTAGGCACCAATATGCTGAGTAATGCCACCCGCCTCACCGGCGGCGACATCGGCCGAGCGTATAGCGTCTAAGAGCGATGTCTTACCGTGGTCTACGTGCCCCATAACGGCCACAATTGGTGGCCTGGCTACGCCAACACCTTCGGCCAGCTTGGGTCGGTCTTTTACGCTCGGCTCTACAACCACAGGCTCGGGGATAATCTCAAAACCCAGATCAGATCCAATAATTGCTGCCGTATCAAAGTCTATGGTCTCATTAATAGTGGCCATAACGCCATTCTTCATGAGTTCACCGATCACTTTTGTTACTGGCGTACCCAGACTAGCCGCAAAGTCACTGACTGTTACGGCCGCTGCGATCTGAATTGGTTTGGTTGTCGCTTCTTCACTCACTTAGTCTTCCCTCTCCTTTGGCTCAGTTTATCGGTGCAGCCGCCAGGGCAGCTATACAGCCCCCGGCCACCCAAGCCGGACCCGTCATCTGCGACTGGCCCGGTTGGGGTGACGATCCAGCGTACCAGCTCGGTCTTCTGGCGCTTAGTGCGGCAGACCCGACAGGTACGTTCTGGCATTATTCGTCCTTCTTTTTGGCTGGTTTTGCGTCGGACTTCGGTTTGCTGGTGCCATTCTTCAGGCTCAGGCTGAGCTTATGCGCGTCGGCATCAATTGCAATGACGCGGAATGTCTTAGTCTCGCCTAGCTTTACTAGCTTGGATGGGTCTTCGACGTGCTCATCGGCCAGCTCGGAAATGTGAACCAATGCTTCAATAACAGGAGTGACTTGGACGAATGCCCCAAATGGTGTAATCCGGGTAATCTTACCTTCGACCGATTCACCAACGGTGTACTTGGCAATCTCTTCCAGCCATGGGTCTGGCTTCAGCTGCTTCATCGAGAGCGAGAGCTTATCGCGATCAATCGAGATAATCTTAGCCTCAATACTCTCACCTACTTTTACGTAGTTAGCGGGGCTATCTACGCGGTCCCAGGCAATCTCGGAAATATGTACCAGGCCTTCTACGCCATCAACATTTACAAAGATTCCAAAGTCTACGACTCCTGTAGCCTTACCTTTCACAACTTCGCCGACTTGCATCTTAGCGACTTTACTTTCGGTGTCCTCACGACGAGCAGCTTTCTCGGAAAGAATCAGCTTATTCTCGCGGCGGTCTAGGTCTAGGACGCGGACCTGTAGGCTCTTGCCCACCAGGCTTGTCAGGCGGTGCAGGATCTCATCCTTATCGGCGCCGGATACGCGTGGGTAGTTCTCGGCCGACAGCTGCGATACTGGTAGGAAGCCACGGATACCGTCAACTTCTACGAGTAGGCCGCCCTTATTGGCGTCAAATGCCTGGACGGCAAAGACTTCGCCCGCTTTCATACGGTCCTCTAGAGCTTCCCAGCCCTTCTCCTTGGCAACTTTCTTCAGGCTCAGTACCGCATAGCCCTCGTCAGTTTCCGGCTCAAGCACGCTAGCACTAATAGTGTCACCAGCCTTTATCTCTCCCGACTGTTCTATCTCGCGACCGACAACGATGCCAGTTCCGCGGGCGCCCAGATCGAGCCAGACTTCATGCTTCTCGGCAGCAATTACGATGCCCTCTACTACGTCACCAATAGCCATGCCGAAACCGGTCTGGGTTGCCAGCAGCTCCTCCATGGTCATAGTGTTCTTAGTTGTTTTGGTTGTTGATTCGGCTTTGGTAGCCATATGCGTTGTGTGATCAAACGAAAAGAGCCTATTGGCTCAGATTGCTCGATCTACTCCCTTCGAAATATAGATTTCACTCAGACCGCAAAAGCCCAAGTGATTAGACTTATTGTAGAACGAAACACCCCCGTTGTAAAGCGAGAACTGCCTAGAAATGCAGGGCGGCGGCGCGGAGGCGCGACCGAGCGCCAAGATAGCGTGCCGAAAGCGCAATAATTGCCATTATTCCTAGTATGCTAGCCAGGCCATTACTAGCGCCCGTCTGAGGCGTTGTAGATGGCGCTGGGACTGCGGCAGGTGTTGGGGCTGGTGTCGAATCCGGAGTGCTCAGAGCAGCCGTAGCCGGGTTCTGGAGGTCGTTATTGGCTACTGGTTGGTGCACAGCCGGGGTGCCACCACCTGGAGCCTGATCAGTGCTGCCCGTGCTTGTGGCCACTGGAGCCGACTGCGCCTGGGCTGTTTTGGCATCCTGGTCACGGCGCACCTGGTCTTGACGCTGCTTGTTCCCGTACAGGAAAGTGGCTAGGATAATAACTCCGATAACTAGTAGCCCTACCGTGCTTTTTATGAGGTCTTTGCGCATATTTCTCCCCGTTTCGTTAATGGCTCACCTCAATCTGCATTAGTTATAGCTGGTAGAGCACCAAAATACAAGACTTTACGGAAAAACGCACACCTGATAATATGCCGATAACAAAAACTCTGTGTTGCTGAGGAATGGACACCTGACGGGCCGAATCCCAAGCAACACAGAGTTTTTGTGTACCTATAAAACCGTTTGACGACGAGCGTGGGGCTTTTGAAGGTACATGGAATCTGAGGAGGTGAGCACTCATTTTCCAAAAATCGAAAGCCCCGCGCTAGCCACCAATTCGGTAAGCAGCTGATTTCAAGAAGATACTGTATGTTAACACAATTATGAAACATTGTCAACGATCATAAGCAGTATTCTCCTTGCCCAGCCGATCAGCCCAGGGTATTCTTAACAGTATGAAGATTGGCGTAGACATTGGCGGGACCAAGATTATTGCGGGGTACCGTGGACTAGACGGCCAGCTTGTCACCTCCGACAAGATCCAGACGCCGCCAGGGCAAGCCGATGGCATAGCAGCAATTGCCAAGCTGGTGAGAGGACTAGCGGATGGTAATCCAATCTCAGTGCTATCCATTTCCGCCCCCGGGCCTATGGACTTCGCCGCAGGCCTCCTCCTCTCCCCCGCCAACCTTAGCTGGGGTGACGTTGCTATAGTTACTCAGCTCCAGCAGGCCTTCCCCGAGACTACCGTCATACTAGAAAACGATGCCAAGGCCGCCGCTCTGGCCGAGTACCTAGAAGGTGCCGGACAAGGCGCCAAGACCCTGCTGTACCTCACTATCTCGACCGGTATTGGGACTGCCCTTATTATTGACGGCCACATCTTCCATGGTGCACATGACACGGAGGGTGGCCGTATGCTCCTACGCGACTCCGCCGGCCATCTCGCTACTCTGGAGGCCACTGTTTCAGGGAGCGCCATCAAGCAGCGTTTCGGCAAGCTAGCCTATGAGATTACCGACCCTGCAACCTGGCAAACAATTGGGTCGGATCTGGCGCTCGGCCTTGTCAATATGATCAATCTCATCTCCCCCGACCGGGTAGTACTCGGCGGAGGTGTTATGGTGCACTACGACAAGCTGGAGGGGCCCATGCACCAAGCTCTCGAGGCGCTCGTCCATCCTTACCCGTTGCCTCCCATTGTTCCAGCTACCCATATTGAGACGGCTGCCGTCCTGGGCGCGATACTACTAGCAGAAGGCGCTGGTCATTCCGCTTAAGCTTGGCACAGTCAGAACGAAGGCCTATAGTAGTAACTATCACATGCGGAGGGTGCATGGACCTGTTGCAGAATTTTCCTGAGCTTAATTTCGTTCCAGAACGTTTTTTCTCGTGGTCACCACAGGAAAAAACGATCTATTTCGACCCCCGCCGGCTCCGTGGGAATACCGGTAAAATTGCTCTTTTGCACGAGATTGGCCACGCCAAGCTCGGCCACACTCTCTACAAGTACGACATGCAGCTACTCAATATGGAGCTAGACGCTTGGGACTATGTCCGTCAGGAAGCCGCTCAGTTCGGCCTCACCATTGATGAGAAGCATATTGCCGATTGTATTAATAGCTATGACAGCTGGCTGTCCAAGCGCGCCACCTGCCCGCAGTGCAGTAACTTCAGCCTACAGGCCGGGCGCGATACCTACCGATGCTTTGTCTGTGACTCGCGGTGGGGCGTCAACTGGCGTAAAGACCGCCGCGTCAAACGCACACTCATAAGCTCCCAGCTCTCCGAATAGCCACTCACCTAGCCCTGCGCTACCTAGGGCTTTGTGCACTTTCAGGTATCGGCAGCTAGGTTTTTGGCTTCTAATTGTATTAGTTATAGACCACGGGAGGCTATGAGCTGGCGGTCGGGTTCGGTGGGGTTTCTATAGGCGCATCTGTTGTTACTGTTGGCCCTTTTGGAAGTGGGTCGGGTTCGGTTGAGGGCATGAATACTTGCGAAGCGGTGTAGGTCGCAGACCCACCCGTTGACGGCGTTGTCGGCTGAACTATAGGGCGTGCCACAGTATTTAGCAGTCTAGCCTTGGTGGCCCTACTAATAAGCCATAGGGCCGCACCGAGCAAAAGTAACCCGCCGAGGGATATGCCCACCGCCGCCGGGAGGAAATTGCTTTGCGGCTTGGTAACTGCCACCTTCCTTGCTTCAGTAACGGTCATAGTGTACTCCTGGACGTTTGCAAAGTTATGGCTATCCGCAACAATAATGCTCATATCTATGGAAGCACTGCCAATGCTCGCCACCAGTTTGTGACTGCCTGGGGCTATACCTATGAAACTAGCTACGCCAGTGGTGTCGCAGGCCACAGTACTACCGTCGAGAGAGACTTTAGCCGTCGGCGCTGGCTTACCATCGGCACTGGCTACATGCACCGCCACTAGGTACCCAGCAGCGTAAGGGTTCGCCGGGGTTGGGGTGGGTGTCGCATGCCCAGGAGTTGGGCTTGG
>JBBRNT010000001.1:0-181563 GCA_038230095.1 Candidatus Saccharimonadia bacterium | reverse complement strand
TTGGTGCCCCAGGAGGGAATCGAACCCCCGACGCCCTCCTTAGGACGGAGGCGCTCTATCCACTGAGCTACTGAGGCAGGCCTGGGTATTATACCAGCTTCAGATCCGAATCGTGGCATCACGAGATCAAAAAACCACCCCTCTCGGAGTGGTTTCGAGCGGTATTAAGCCAATTATTCGGCCTTCGGCTCCTGATGCCAGTCGTCTGAATAAATAAAGTCTTCAACAGCAGTCTTGTATTCGAACAGCTCATTCTCGGCAAACCAGATAGGAATCTCGCGGGCAGCCGACTCTGGGCTGTCACTACCGTGAATAATATTGCGAATAGCCCAGTCGCCAGCATCACCCAGCTCGTAGCTCTCCAGCGTATAGTCAAAGCCAATCGTGCCCACTTCTGCATTTAGCGGGCTGGTAGCACCGCGCATCTTACGGACAGTCTCAATCACATGCGCACCCTCCAGCACCATATAGAGCGCTGGGCCCGCACCCAGGTAGCCTATCAGCTTACGCTGCACATTCTCGGCCAGTTCGCGTGGTGTACCAGGAGGTGTCTTACCCACGTCAATATAGCCTTGGTAGGTCCGTTCGCCATTGCTCTTGTACCACTCCTCGGTTGCCGCATAGTGGTCCTGCGCCTGGGCCTTCGTCGCGTGCATCATCTTCATACCCACGAGCTTGAGCCCCTTGCGCTCAAAGCGACTAATAATCTCGCCTACTAGGTGGCGCACCACCCCATCCGGCTTAATAATAACTAGGCTGCGTGAACGCTTCAGCTCCTCAAGACGGGCGGGGTTTTTCAGATTCAAATTTGTCATTTATTTTTCTCCTGTTAGCTTCTTAAATGTTTTCACGGCTGGACTTGGATCGGGGGCTAGGACGGACATACGTAGGCCCTTCGGATCCAGTATTTTCTGCGCCACCCGCATAATGTCCTCAGCCGTCACCGCCTCTATCCGGTTCAGGGTCTCTTCCAGTGTCTCTGTCTGCCGGAGCAGTAGCTGCTGGGTACCAAAGCGCTCAGCCAAGCCACTATTGCTCTCACTCGCCATAATCAACCCACCCCGGGTCTGGCTCTTCACTTTAGCCAGCTCCTCCGGTGTTACCGGCTCCTGACGAATCTTCTCTAGCTCAATCATAATTGCCTCTACCGCCTCGTCCATCCGTTCTAGCGTTACGCCAGCATAGACCTCGAACACTCCAGTATCCACATAGTTCTGCATGCTCGCATAGGTGGAGTAGGCCAGGCCCTTGCGCTCACGTACGTTAATAAACAAGCGAGAGCTCATGCCCCGTCCCAGTATGCTAGTCATCACCTTAGCCGCTGCATCATCCGCCTCCAGGTACGCAGTAGCCCGCGAGCCAATATATATGTGGCCCTGGGCAGAGTCGCGCTCCATGGCTACGACGCTCTCGGGAGCAATCCCACCCGTCACGCGCTCGGCACCGACTACACTGGTATTGGCAACCCTACCAAGACGCTCTTTCACCATAGCTACCACTTCCTCGTGCACTACCTTACCGGCCACCGCCACCACCATATTGCCTGGCTGGTAGTAGTCTTGGTAGAAGCGCTTGACCTCGCTAGCTGGTATTTGCTCCACTACGGCCTTCTCGCCACCAGTCCAGTGTGCCAGCGGGTGCTCAGGCCAGATCAATCCAGGTAGTAGTATGCTAGCTTGCCCACTTGGGTCATCCAGGATACGCATATTTATCTCTTCAAGAATCACATTGCGCTCACGGTCCACTTCCACCGGGTCAATAATTGCAGTTGTCATCATGTCGCACAGGATGTCGATGGCTAGCTCCGCCTCGCCCGCTGGCACCTTAATGTAGTAGTTGGTGACATCGTCGGTCGTGTAGGCATTATTGTAGCCACCCACGTTCTCAATAGCCTCCGACACCTCACGGGCGCTGGGGTACTTGGCGGTACCTTTGAAGAGCAGGTGCTCGAGAAAGTGCGATACCCCACCGTTCTTATCAAACTGTTCGTAGCGGCTACCCACACCTACCAGAATGCTGGCAGACACCGATAGCGACTCGGCCATGTCCACGGTCACAATCTGCAGTCCGTTTTCTAGAGTTGTAAGCTTGGGGGTAATCATATCTTTTTGGGCTTCTTCAAATGCCTTACAACATACCAGACCACTAGGAGTACTAGCAAGCCTACTATAATCAGCGAGAACCGGTGCAGTATGCTATCAAAAGTGTCTAGGTGACCACCCAGCGCGTAGCCTACTCCTGTCAGTATGGCCGACCAGCCCAGCGAGCCGACCAGGCTATAGACCACAAACGCGCCGAGCGGCATCTCCGCTATCCCCGCGGGGTAGCCAATGTATGTCCGTATAACCGGGAGGCAGCGCCCCACGAGCGTCAGCCACGAGCCATACTTCTGAAACGCCTTCTGGGTCGTTGCTAGCTCGCGCTCATTGAATAGCACATACTTACCGTAGCGTTTCACCAGCTGTACCCCGCCCTTGGCACCGATCAGGTATGCCAGTATCGCCCCAGCGGTCTGAGCGAGCGTAGCCACTAGCAAAACTACCACGAAGTTGAAGTGCCCCTGCCGTACGAGAACTCCAGATATAGGCAGCAATACTTCGGAAGGTATGGGTACGCCCGCACTGTCTACCACCAGCCCAAAGGCCAGGCCCAGGTAGCCGAACTTGGAGATCAGATCCAGCGCGTACTGTCCTAGGCTCACCTAGAACCCCCGCAACGCTAGGCCCAGAAACACCACGCCCACTACCAGTCGGTACCACACAAACACCATCAGCCCGTGGCGTTGCAGGTAGTTCAGCATGAACTTAATCGCAAAGTAGCCGCTTACAAAGGCCGCTAGAATTCCAGCCGCAAACACCAGTGGCTCAGACTTAATCAACACGATACTGCTGTGTTTAAGCAGTACCTTGGCTGTACCGCCCGCAAGGATAGGGGCGGACATCCAGAACGAGAACTTGGTGGCGGAAATGCGGTCAAAGCCCTCAAACAAGCCGGCGGAAATAGTAATTCCAGACCGCGACACACCCGGTAGCAATGCCAGAACTTGGGCTAGCCCAATACCACCCGCCCGCTCCGGCGTCATGTGGCCCAGGTCATACTTCCGGCGGCTCATACGGTCTGCCACATACATAACACCCGCCACCCAGATCAGATTAAAAGCTACTAGGCTGTTGCTACGGAATACTGTCTCCACTAGGTGTTGGAGTAACACTCCTGCGATCACACCGGGAATAGTGGCAAGCGCCAGCATCCAGGCTATCCGGCTATGCTCGGTCCGTTTGAAAAGCGCCACCGCTAGGTTTACAAAGTCTCGCCAGAAGAACAGCGCCAGCGCTGCCAGTGTCCCAATGTTTACTGCCGCATCAAAAGCCAGTCCACCGTCAAACTTCAAAAGGTTACCAACAAGTATGAGGTGACCAGAACTAGAAACCGGAATGAACTCTGTCAGGCCCTGAACAATACCGAGAATGATTGCTTGGATAATATGCATAACCAGCATTATAGCCTCCCCGGGCCCCACCTGTCACGCGCCACCTAGATCTGGTATTCCAGATCATTTTCGGCTACAATACTGGCTTAATGAAGCCATTAACCCCGATCACTACGCCTGGTAGCTACGACGTCATTGTCGTGGGGGCTGGTCATGCCGGCATTGAGGCCGCCCTCGCTAGCGCCAAGCTAGGTGCCCGTACCCTGCTTATCACCGCCAATCTAGAGAAGCTTGCTACCCTCCCGTGCAACCCTTCCATCGGGGGCCCGGGCAAAGGTCATATCGTACGCGAGATTGGCGCGCTGGGTGGCGTCATGGCCGCCGTGGCTGATGCCAGCGCCGTCCAGATGAAGGAGCTCAATACCAGTAAGGGGCCGGCCGTACGTGCCTACCGCGCTCAGATAGAGCAGTCTACCTACAATGCCACCATGCAGGGCCTGCTAGCCAACCAGACCGGGCTAGACCTGTACCAGGGCGAGGTCAAGTCAGTGCTATCTCAAGATAACTGCATCACCGGCGTACTTACCGCCACGGGTACAGAAATCCTTTCGCAAGCCGTCATCATCTGTACTGGCACCTTCATGAGTGGCCAAATCATTGTGGGCGACCGCATCGTCCGCGACGGCGGCCGCATGGACGAGGCCAGCTCCACTGGACTCACGGCTAGCCTAGGTGCCCTCGGGCTAGAGCACGGCCGCCTCAAGACTGGTACCCCCGCCCGCCTCGATCGCGACTCGCTCGACTACAGCCGCATGGAGGCCGCCCCCGGCACACCCGGCGCCATTAGCTTTAGCTACCCCGCCCGCCCGCTCATGCCCTATGAGGACCAGCTTGCCTGCTACCTCACCTACACCAACACCACCACCCACGACATTATTAAGGCCAATCTGGATAAAACTCCCATCTATAACGGTATGGTCCCCGAGCGGGCCCCCCGTTCCTGCCCGTCGCTCGATCGCAAGGTCATGAACTTCCCCGACCGAGACCGGCACCCTATCTTCATCGAGCCTACGGGCCGGACCGATCCGAAAATGTATATCCAGGGTGGCTCACTGGCCTTCCCGGAAGAGCTTCAAGAACAGATCATCCACACCATCCCTGGACTGGAGGAAGCGCGGTTCCTGGCCTATGGCTACGCTGTGGTCTACGACTTCTTCCACCCTCATCAGCTCCGCACCTCGCTGGAGACCAAGCGGGTTAGTGGGCTCTTTCTGGCGGGGCAGATCAATGGCACCACCGGGTACGAAGAGGCCGCTGCCCAGGGGCTTATGGCCGGTATTAATGCTGCTCGCGCTACTCAGCTCCTAGAGCCGATTATCCTCGGCCGTGACCAGGCCTACATTGGCGTGCTCATCGACGACCTTGTTACCAAGGTTCATGTAGAGCCTTACCGTATGTTCACGTCCCGATCGGAGTATCGCCTGCTCCTTCGCAACGACAATGCCGATCTCCGTTTATCACCACTTGGTGCCCGTATTGGATTACTCCCAGCTAGTGAATTATCCCGTGTAGAAGCCAAAATTCAGGCATTGAACAATATTAGTACTCAGCTAAAATCGGCCACTCTTCACGTTAATAATGAGCGTACCACGGCCTGGAAATACCTGTCCCGCCCAGAGGTATCATTGGCCGACACGCGTACACTCTACGAGCTGGACGACTACGGCACTGAGCTAGATGAGCAGATAGAGCTTACTGCCAAGTACTCTGGCTACTTCGACAAGCAACTACGGTTCGCCGAGAAGCTCCGTGACCTGGAGCACCAGCCTATCGCCACAAGCCTCAACTACGCCACCATGGCGAGCCTGCGCAATGAGGCCCGGATCCGCCTCAGCGAAGTAGCACCCACCACCATGGGCCAGGCTAGCCGCATTCAGGGGGTTACGCCAGCTGACCTCAGCATCCTCATGGTCCAGAACCACAAGGCTCTTGCCACAGCTGCTGCCTAGCCCAGACTACCGCGGCGGCAATGCACCCGTGAGCCGCTTGTACATATTGCCGGCCGCTAGGCTCGATCGATCAGTCTCTAGTGCTGTCTGGGCGGAGCGTACTGCCTCAGCTAAGTTACCCAATGCCTCCCAGGCATGCCCTTGCACCACGTATAGGTCGGCTATCTGGCCCGGTAGTTGGTTTAGTGAGTTTCGGTTGATAATAACGCTCCCTGGGTACTTAGCTAGCCCCTGGGTCGAGAGCTCTAGCGCCTCAGCATTGCGGTCACGCGACAGGTAGAGAGTGGCCAGATCACTATACAGCAGCGGCTGGTTCCAGGGATCTAGCTGGAGACCCTTCAAATACGCCTGCTCAGCGCGCTTTACGCTACCACCTAGCCACTCGGAGCGGGCTAGCAGTAGGTAATTCTCGGCATTGCGGGGGTCCTGGTGTATGCCCGCTTCAGCCCTCCGGATAGCCAGCTCAGTATTAAGCGCCGTATCACGGCCGGCACTGGCCATGGCGAACCGATTAATCCCCTCGGCCGTCAGGGTATCTGGACTATAGGTAAGAAATAAGTGTGCACTACGGTAGTCCTCAGCTGCTGCTGGTAGATTACCCTCGCTCTGCTCATCCGCCGCCGTGGTTGTCACCACCGCCGACCGATAGCTTGCCACCAGCGGCTGTGCCATAAGCGCCAGGGCCCCAAAAGCCAGCCAGTTCAGTGAGAACTGTGGCGCAATTGCCCCAGGCTTAGATCGGTATAGCGTTCCAATCAGTAACCCACCAAGTATGATTACTGCCGGATAGTTTGCGCCAATATCCAGCCCGGCGTGCAGTAGCAGTGCCAGTAGCCCGGCCGTTAGCAATACCCTCTCGGGGTCATGGCGCAGCTGCCGCCGTAGCCCTAGGAGTAGTGACACCCCAAATCCAATCAGAATAATAGCCCCAATACCGCCCAGCTCAGCAGCCGTTTGGGCATAGACATTGTGCGCTGTCGAGCCAGCACTAATAACCCGGAATTGGTACGCCGGGTGTACCGCACCGTAGGTGCCAGCGCCTGTTCCCGCCACTGGGTTGTCCACCAGAATAGCCCAAGCACTGCGTAGGTAGTACAGGCGGTCAAGGCCGCTTACTGAGTCGCCGCTCAGGGCGTCCGCAAACCGAGCACTAATGCCCAGCCCACTCTGGTGTACATACCGAGTACGCAGCTGTATCAGCACAATGCAGCTGACGGCTACGAGCGCCAGGCTCAGCGCCAGGCGCATCAGGTGCCAACGCCGGTGGTAGCGTGCTACCACTCCGACTAGAACCACTACTACTAAGACCAGCAATGCCGCTCGTGAGTAGGTCAAAAGGAAGGCGGTAAGGAGCACCGCCGCCATACCCAGGTATAGCTTGCGGCCCTGTTGCACGTACCGGCCTAGGGCCAATATAACTGCCGGGAATAAGAACGTTGCCCACGGATTAGCCCAGTAGAATGTGGATGTCAGCCGGTTGTAGTCCCCGGTCACAAACAGCCATATGCCGTACACCGAGAATATAACCGCCAGCTCCAACAGGCCCCGGAGTAGCCTGGCCCGGCTTGTCTCGTCGGAAGCCACGTGCACCGCGAGCAGTGCAGCCAGACCGCCCAAGAGCCAGGTGGCTACCCATACAAGCGTCGCATAGCGATTGGCCGACCAGAACCAAGACGCACTAGCCCACACCATAAGTGCGCCGTACCACCACCCCAGCCCTGTTAGCCGTAGCCGCTTTGGCTCTAGTGTGCGTGTCGCTATCAGCCCCAGTGCTAGGAATAACGCAATTACTACCAGGCCGCCAGCATCACGGCCGCCACGGAACCATGGCGCGGTGGCGAGCACCAATGCGAGTGCTGCAAATTGTCGGCGTCCCCTCGCACCTATCATGCCCTCAGTGTACCAGATGGGGGCGGACGGCTGTAAAGTAGATTACACTTGGCAATTATTGTGCGACTTGGCTCTCCCCCATTGCTAGCTTACAATAGGGTCTATGAACATAAGCGAATTAGTTACAGACTACCTAGAGTACCTGGAGATCGAACAGAATCGGTCACAGGCCACCATTGCCAACTACGACCGCTACCTCCAACGTTTGGTGGAGTTTACCGATGATGCACCCATCGCTGCAATTACCAATGACACCATTCGCAAGTGGCGCCTCGCACTAGCCCGCCAGAAGGACAATCGGGGAGATGAGCTCTCCAAAGCCACTACCAACTACCATCTCATTGCCCTCCGCAGTTTCCTCAAGTACCTGGCCAAGCGCGACATAGCCGCCCTCGACTCGGCCAAGGTGGAGTTGGCTAAGACTGTGCGACCACAGGTAGGCTTCCTGGAGGCCGACGAGCTATCCCGCCTATTTGGTAGCATGGATACTACCAATCCTATTGGCCTGCGCGACCGCGCCATTCTGGAGCTCTTGTTCTCTAGTGGCCTGCGGGTATCCGAGCTAGTCAATCTCAACACCGAGCACATTAATCTAGATCGGCGAGAGTTTGTCGTCCGCGGTAAGGGCCAGAAAGATCGTCCGGTCTACATAAGCCAGCAGGCCGCGGACTGGCTGGACGCCTACCTGAAGACCCGTCACGATGAGTTTAAGCCGCTGTTTATCCACTATGCTGGCTCCAAGGACCCGAGCGAAGGAGGCTCCTTTACTCGCCTCACGGCCCGCAGTATTCAGCGCATGGTACACCACTACGCTCTGGCAGCTGGTATTACTAAGACCGTGACACCCCACACTCTTCGCCACTCCTTTGCCACCGATCTACTTATAAATGGTGCCGATATTCGCAGCGTGCAGGGCCTATTGGGCCATGCCAATATTGCCACTACCCAGATCTACACCCACATTACCGACCCACAGCTCAAAAGTGTCCACGACCGGTTCCACTCCAAAGAGGTCTAGGTTACGGGAAGGCCGGACAGCCAGGGTATTGCACGTTTGGCACACCCGCGGTGTCAACCACGCCAAACTTCTTACAGATTTCAGTGTCACTAAAGAGTACAAATTCTAGGCCACTCACCAGACCAGCACTGCGTGGTATTTTGCGCACAATCCGTCGGTAGACCTCACCAGAACTAGCGGTGACGTCCACCGTAATGTAGTTGTCCGGTACGGTTACCGTAGCTCCACCAGCCAGCGGCCGCAGACTGAAGTGGGTGCCAGCGTTTCGAGTCTTCAGGCGGATCACATAGTTCTTCGCCGTACCATTAAAGCCAGTCATAGTGAAGTGACAGTTGTAGGTAGCAGACTGGGGCGGCGTTACGCACGAGGCCGTCTGGATGGCATTAATGCCGATGTTACTCGTCGGTGTGGCGTTTGCCCCTGGGCGGATTGTTACCGTTTTCAGCTGATCAATATTGCCCGGACCTAGGTTCACCACCCGATCGTAGCCGGCAATCAGCACTTCCATAGTAGCCATATTGGCAACCGCCAAGGCGTCGCCACCCACGGGTGTAAACCGCGGATCAATATTCCAATACAGGTCTACCTGGTTCATGCCGGTAGCGCCGAGTAACTCTATTTGCCGAGCTGCATCCCGATCCAGTTTACCAGCGAGGGCATTGGTCAGCTCCACCACTCGCTCGCAGGTGACAGCCAGTCCCAGCGGGTCCTGAATAGCCGAAGTGTTCAACGCTGGTTGCACACAAGTACCGTCATTACTTATCGATTGGCCACTCTTAATGAGCGGTTTTATCCGCTGAAGGGCATCTTCGATGCCGGACTCAGCGGCAAAGTAGGCCTTTGCAGATTGGTCGGAATCGGTCGCTTGGTGGAGCTCCCCCGTCATGAGAGCAGCCATACTCGTAGTGATGATCAGCAGCAAGGTACTCACAATCACCGTTGTTAGGAGAGATACAATGCCCCGCTGTCGTGTTGTTGCGTTGGTCTGCATTATAATTCGTCCTTTCCGCGCACTGTCGCGCTCGATTCATAGGTAGTAATAGAACAGAACTGGGATGTGGTCACCGTACTGCAAGTCTTCTGCGTCACGGTATCTACCCCGAAGCTAAGACCATTCTTGTGGGTGGCAATCTTCAGTTCTAGCATAACACTTTTCGATCCCGCAGCCGTTGGTGCCAGTAGTACCGTAGGCTTAAAGCTCACAACTTCCACATTGGTACTCGATAGGATCTCGGTGGCAACGCCAGCAGTTGCCGCGCTCAGCGCCCCACAGGTGGCCAGGTCAAATGCCGCGGGGTTAGGCAGGACCACTATCTGTAGTACCTGGTAGCTCCCCGAAGCCGCGGTCATGAGCTTACTCATAGCCCCGGTCTGACTCTGCAGGCATACATAGTCAAAGTCACCGCCCGACACCACACCCAGCGCGTCCTTACTCTCACGGACAGTACGGACCATCTCCTCCATACCGAATCGGCCGTTCTGCTGAGTATCACGCGAAGCTAATCCGTTCTGGTATAGCTTAAACACATTTAGGTATCCCCCCACAATAATTAACAGCATAAAGCTAAAGATAGCCATGGCCATAATCAGCTCTATTAGGGTATATCCCCGCTGTCGTTGGGTTGCCGGCTTCACTAGTTTGCCACCGGAGCTAGATCGTCGGTACGGCCTAGATTCGTGAGAAACTGGACGGTACACTCGCGCACACCGCTGCCGTTCAGTGGGCAGGACTGGCCGGCCAGAGGAGCCCACTTCGAGGTTACTCGGTAGCTATTCACGGAAATAATTGGTGGGCCGGCATTAATAATGACGTCACCTAGGCGCTCGATATTAACAAGAAATGGCGTACCCTGGCTGTTCAGTAGTGGCTGGTAATTGCCAGCTATTTTGGCCCATACCCCACTTTGCTTCTCAAAGTGAAATGTACCGACGGCACCGCTATTGAAGTTGGCCCAGCTCGAGTTGTCGCGGAAGTTACGGAGCGCCTCGGCCTGCTCCTGCGCCAGCTGCACGCCCTGGGTTCGCTCCTTGGCCATCTGTCCGAGGCGGAACGAGAAAGAGGCCAGATTAAACGAGCTGAGGAGCACAAATGACAGAATAGCCAGGGCGATCGTAATCTCCACCAGCGTATCGCCGCGCTGATTACGTAGGATTGTGCGTAGATCTAGCCATTGTCTCATTGGATTGTCCTCGTTACGTTGCCAAAAATAGGATCTACTACCACTGTACCCTTGTGGTTATCGGGATCAATCAAGTTTATTGTCTTAGCCACCCCGGCCTGCACATAGCTAGCATAGGTAGTGGTAGCAACTATGCTAGCGGGGAAATACGTCTGCAAATGCCCAGTATCATCGTTACGCAAGTACACTACAATCTGCGGCAGTGGCACCGGTACAGCAGGATCAATCCGTACTCCCCAGGGTATATCCTGCGTGGTAGTGGCAGTCGGATCTGGGTCAAAGCTGAGTTGTAGCGGGCTTACCGACTCATCAAACCGCAACGTACGAATAGTCAGGCGCAATGCACCGCTACTACCCGTATTATCTAGTATGACCACCTTGCCCGCGACAGCGTAGCGGCTGTCAGTGCCAGGAGCAATCTGGCGGGTACTTACAGTTGTATTGGCTTCGTTCTTAATATTCACCAAGTCGTTTCGCAGCCGCTCCACGCCATCGGAGAACTGTGCCCGCGAGCGTATTTCTCGCTGGCCGTTTAAGACAATCGGAATAAGCGCCGCCGAGATAGTCAGGGCTAGAACGAGTTCGATCAGGGTAAATCCAGCTTGAGATTGATTACGCGCCATTGCTCAAATTATACCATGGTGCTTATGCTGCGCAGCTATAGTCCGGCCACCCGGAGGTACCAGGTGCTAATGGGGGCACCCCAGAGCAGGGCAATTACCAGCCCGGCTATAAGAAACGGCCCAAACGGTATGTGGTCTTTGGCCCGTTTGCGATGGAGTGCAATGAGTCCCAGACTGACCACCGCGGCACTGTTAAATCCAATTAGCATAGCTATCACTGTGTGTAGCGGGCCCAGTACCACCCCCATGAGCGCCGCCAGCTTCACGTCCCCCATCCCCATCCCCCGCCCACCAGACAGGACAGACAGGGCTAGAAACGCACCACCCGCCACCAGCCCGGCAAGGAGCATGCCCGCTGATCCACCCGCTAGCAGCTGCGCCAGAGCCAGGGCAGTCGCCAGGGCCAGTGCGGGTAGCAGCACCACGTCCGGCAGCAGCATCCATTTCAGGTCCGATACCGCCAGGATCAACAAACTAGTTACCAGATAGAGCCAGTAGGCAAAGTACAGCCACTGGCTGAGGCTTGTGGGCGCAAGTACCAGGTATGACACAACAAATAGCCCCGCCATCACCAGCTCAATTAGCGGATACTCCCACGACAGCCGGGTCCGGCAGTAGCGGCACCGACCCCGCAGGACCAGCCAGCTTAGTAGCGGCACCAGGTCCAGCGCTGCCAGCTCATGGCCGCAGGACTCACACAACGAACGCCCCCGGCTTACGGAGTACTTCTCATCTATCTGCTTGCCGGCGTCCTCTGCCTCCATACGTTTATGAATACGCCAAGCCGTTGCCCCTGAGAAGCTACCGAAGATAAGACCCAATACACCCAGAAGAAAAACCATAACCAGATTATACCAGAGCCAATAAAAAAAGACCCTTACGGGTCTTTTTTTAAGCTGTCTTAGCTATTTGTTGTCGCGGCAGACACTACCAGCTTCGAGGTTTGCTCGAAGATTGTACGTGCGTCCTGCAACACCGGCACAGTCAGTACCATAGACATAGACCAGACCCATTGGCGTAGCTGCTGTAGGTGTAACTGCAGCCACATAGGTGTAGTTAACGCCGGCCAGGGGATCTGTCAGCGTAATACCGGTAATGTAGTTACTTGCGGCAAACGCGGCAAACGTAACTGCCGAAGCACAGCCAGTGGCGGCGGCTGAGCCAGGATAACAGCCATTGTTGTTACCCGCATAGCTCTCAATTTGGGCCACTACCTTAGCTACATCTTCCTTACGTTGCGTATCTCGGCGAGCACGCTGTGCACCACCGACGGCCAGGAACACCACGACAAGGATCAGTCCGGCAATGGCCAGGACCAGGACGATTTCAATAAGGGTAAAACCCTTATTCTCTTTCATTAGTTTCTTTAGCATTCGAATCTCACCTTCCTTATTGCAAATTATTGCTTACAAATACCTTAATAGTTATGCTTACCAACGTCAATACTTACGCTAGAGGCCTTGCCCAACGAGTGAGTACACCGGCAGCAGAACTGCCACTATCACGCCGCCAACCACTACACCCAGAACTACCATTAGGATGGGCTCCATGATGGTAGAGAGGTTCTTTACCGCCTCATCCACCTCATTCTCGTAGAAGCCCGCCACCCGGCCCAACATGTCATCTATGCCGCCAGACTCTTCACCAATCTTGGTCATCTGAGGCACTAGGGGAATAAAGCTATCCTCATTCTCTAAGCTACTTGAAAGTGATTTACCTGCCTTCACCTTGCCCATGGCGCGCTCAATAGCGTTGCCCACAATGACGTTGCTCACGGCCTTTTTCACAATCTCCAGGGTTTCCAGCATAGGGATACCGCTCATAAGCAATACCGACGTAGTTCGCGCAAACCGTGCCATGTACACTTTCTGAAATATTACTCCAAATATAGGCAGGTGTAGTTTCAAGTTGTCCCAGACCTCTCGTCCTTGCGTGGACTTCACGTAGCGCGTCAGCGCATACACTAGCCCACCCAGCAGTATGGCCACGAGCCACCAAAAGTGTCCAACAAAGTCGGAAATAGATACCAGAATACGGGTGACTAAGGGCAGGGTTTTTTTCAGATCTTTATAGAGCTGCGACACCTGTGGGAGCAGTGTAGATAGCATAAATACCACCACCGCAACAATCACGAATAGCACGATCACTGGGTAGATCAGGGCGCCACGGATCTTGGACGCAATCGCGGCGTCTTTCTCCTGCTGGTCGGCCAGCCGAGCCAGCGACTTGTCTAGCGTACCCGAGGTCTCACCAGCCGCTACTAGGCTCACGTAGATCTGGTTAAACACCGCGGGGTGCTGCGCAAACGCGGCCGACAGACTAGCCCCACCCTCGACCGCGGCAATCACCTTCGATAGCACTTCTTTCAGCTTCTTATTCACCACCTGGTCGCTCACCGTTCGGATAGACTGCAGAAGTGGTAGGCCTGCGTTAATCAACGTGGAGAGTTGTCGGGTAAAAATAACTCGCTCTTTGTTTGGTACTTGGTTCAGAAACGGTAGGTTGATGGGCAGTTTATTAGCAGCTTCTTTGCTTTCGATGGTAATCGGAAACAGCGCCTGGGACATAAGCAGCTTCGCCGCCGATTGCTCGTTCTCGGCCTGTACCTCGGCCTTAATCAAGACCCCTTCAGCATTCTTAGCGCTGTAGACGTATGTCAACATGGCGTACTCATCCGCGCATCATCCTATCCAGTTCTTTAAGATCAACAGCATAGTTCTTGGCTTCGTCATAGGTTATCTTGCCCTGCTGGATAAACTGCACCAGGGTCTTATCCATAGACTGCATGCCTTCCTCGGCACCAGTTTGGATCACAGCGTCCAGCTGGTGGGTTTTACCCTCGCGGATAATATTACGCACCGCGTTATTCACCATTAGGATCTCTGAAATAGCCATACGGCCACCACCAATGGTAGGCACCAGGCGTTGCGCACAAATGCCCTGGAGTATACCTGCCAGCTGGATCCGGATCTGCTGCTGTTGGTGGGGCGGGAAGACATCAATCATACGGTCTATGGACTGCGCTGCGGAGTTGGTGTGCAGGGTTGCCAGTACTAGGTGCCCCGTCTCGGCAATCGTAATCGCTGCCGCAATCGTCTCTAGGTCGCGCATCTCACCGATTAGTACCACATCAGGGTCTTGGCGCAGGCTGGAGCGCAGCGCTGCACCGAAGCTGTAGGTGTCATAGTGGATCTCTCGCTGTACTACGATAGACTTCTTGGACTCGTGGGCGTACTCAATAGGGTCCTCAATCGTCAGAATATGCAACGACTTATCTGTGTTAATCTGGTTCAATATGGCCGCCAGAGTAGTCGACTTACCAGAACCCGTCGGCCCAGTTACCAGCACCAAACCACGCGGGAAGTCACAGAACTTGTCCATTACCTTGGGTAGACCCAGCTCTTGCATGGTCCGGATCTTGGTTGGGATCAGGCGCAACGCGGCCGCTAGATTACCACGCTCATGGAAGGCATTTACCCGGAACCGGCCCAAGTCGCCAAAGGCAAACGAGAAGTCCACTTCCTTATCCTTAATGAGCACATCTTTCTGTTCATCATCTAGGATAGAGAAGATAAGCTTCTCTATTGCATCGGCATCCAGCACAGCCGCCTCAGCCATGGGGCGCAAGGCGCCGTCAACACGGAGCATAGGTGGTACGCCCGCTTGCAAATGCAAGTCTGAGGCGTCCAGCTTAAGAACCGCTTCGAGCATAAGCTCAATTTTGGGTACTACAGCTTCCATTATGCGTCCGCCGCCACTCGCTCAACTTCTTCGAGCGTAGTCATTCCCACTAGTGCCTTCAGGTAACCATCCTGTTTCATCGTTATCATTCCATCTTTCTGAGCCTGGGTCTGTACCTCCGAAGTGGTGGCACGCCCGAGCAGTAATTTTTCCATAGCTTCGGTCATTGCAAACACCTCATACACCCCGATACGTCCCTTGTAGTTCTTGCTACCGTCGGCCCGTGTCTTTGGTCTATATAAAGTATAAGCGTTTTGACCACCAAGGGGCAAGTTATCGTATCCTAGGTCCTCCGCCACTCGCGCCACATCGGCCTTGGTCTTGGGCAGTAGGTCCCCCACCACTCGGTTAATAGAGTCCGTCTCGAGCTGGTTGGACTCAAAGGTTTCCACATCCTTTGCATCACCAAGCTTACGCACTAGTCGCTGACCAATCACGGTGTTAATAGTAGAAGCTATCAGAAATGGCTCAATCTGCATGTCGAGCATACGGGGCAAGACACCGGCAGCGGAGTTGGTGTGCAGCGTCGATAGCACGGTATGACCCGTCAGTGCCGCTTGCACGGCTAGATCGGCCGTCTCCTTATCTCGGATCTCCCCTACCATCACCACGTTAGGGTCTTGACGTAGGATAGATCGCAGGCCGGAGGCAAATGTCAGACCCACATCGTTATTGACCTGAATTTGGTTGATACCATCCATCTTGTACTCTACCGGGTCTTCCAGTGTCACAATATTGATCGCCACATCGTTAATAGCTGAGATCACCGCGTACAGTGTGGTTGACTTACCCGACCCAGTCGGACCCGTCGACAGCGTCATACCGTGTGGCCGGTGGATACCCTCCTTAATAAGTCGAAATGCCCGGCCCTTGAACCCCAGCGACTCCAGCGTCAATACCGTTGAGCTCTTGTCGAGCAACCGTATGACCACCTGCTCTCCGTGCACCACGGGCGCAATAGCAATACGCAGGTCTATGTCTTTACCGCCGGAATGTATCTGGAACTGCCCGTCTTGGGGGATGCGGTGCTCATCAATCTTCAAATTGGATAAAATCTTTATTCGGCTAATTAGCGCTGGTTCAACCGACTTCGGAAGCTTCATGGATTCTTGAAGGATCCCGTCGATTCGGTAACGGATAGCTAGCTCATTCTCGCGCGGCTCAATATGAATATCCGACGCTCGAGACTGTGCAGCGTAGTCGAGGATGGCATTCAGTGCCCTGGTGATTGGAGCATCCTGAACCAGGTTCTGAAGCTCCTTGGTATCTGCCGCCGCTTGCCGATTTTGTGAAGCCGTTGGCACCACTGCATTATCGGCATTCTGGATGGCAGCGCTCACGTCTGCGCCCACATCGCTACGATACTGGCTCAGAACGTGCTCAATGCTAGCCCGAGAGGCCATGAACGAGGCAATCTGTCGACCGCTCTTGCGTGCGAGGAAGTCTATGGCCTGCACATTGGTGGGGTCGAGCATGGCTACTGCTAAGCGGCCTTGGAGCTGTCCAAACGGCACGGCCATATAGGTCTCAGCGCTCGTCTTAGGGAGTGCATCTAGTATATCCTTCACTACAGACACGCCAGTCAGGTTCACATACGGCACTGTAGAGGCCTGGGCCGAGACCTTAGTCAGCTCTTCGTCCGCCACTAGCTGCTTCTCAGCCAGGTAGGTCAAGAGCGGCTTGTTCGAAGCAATGGCATCTAGACGGGCCTTCTCTAGGTCAGGCTTGGAAATAATATTGTTCGACAGTAGCAGTTTCTCAATTCGTTGCTGGCTCTCAACCGATAGCATCTGGCCCTCCCCTGTCGGTTATTGCAACGGTCCAAACGGCGTCGTATTGCCAAGACCCTTTAGGTCTACTGGAACGCTGAAGTCTTTCAGCTTCGTGGAATCAAGGATACGATTGAGCTTATCACCAGTAAGCGTAGCGTCGATCGGGGTTATGACTTCATAGCTAGATTTAGCACCAGTGCCCGTCGACTTCTGGGGGAACAGGAAGAAGTAGGCCATAATACCCGTCGCAGCTAGAATGACCACCGTAATTATTAGATAGGTGACGTCTTTGCGTTTCATTTAACTGCCTCCGTCTTTTCGGTGATTGTCGCAGCTGTCTGGTGATAAGCCAGTACGCTTATAGTCAGTGTCTGGGCAGCGCTTGGGCCGGTTATACTCAAGGTGGTAATCTTGAACTGCCTGGCTGATAGCTCCATATTCTTCAGAAAGGTCTGAACAGCCGCATAGTTACCGTCCACGATCACGTTCACAGGATAGGTGACAGGTGCATTTGCCGAAGGTGCCGCTGCTATAGCATTGGCAGAGTCCGTAGTCTCTGCGGGTGCAATGGACTTCAGCTTAACCCCGCTAATACCGGCCATATTGGCCACCGTCGAAACCAAGCCTGGATAGTTGGGCACAGAAGGCAGCGCTAGGTTTAGGTAGTCGGCAGTAGCGCCGAGTCCACCATACTGCTGTTTTAGCTTACCGAAAGAATCAATGTTCTCGCTTAGCTGCTTGTCGGCTGCCGTCTTGCCGGTAATCAGTTTCTGATTGCGCAAGTAGCTCTGTACCATAGTGTTTGCGGCAAATACCGTCGCCCCCACAGCTAGTATGCAAACCAAGACCACCAGCATAAGGTAGTTATTGAAGCTAAGCTCGGCTTTTTGTTGTTTAGCGCTTGGCATCATACACTCCATCAGCTAATTGCATCGTTATACTAAATATTGTCCGACTGCCAGTATCCGTTGCCACCGTCGATAGCTGCACATTGGTAAAGTCTGGTAGGTTACCCTCGGCCGCCTTGCTACCAATCTTGACGTTGCTAGCCACTAGTGCCTTAACGAATCGATCGGCCACCAAGAAGTCTCGGCCCGTTACAGTCACCTTCATTAGGTTCTTGTCGTCAATTTCTAGATTAGTCAGCATGAGTTCCTTAGCTGTAGGCGAGATCTCAGTCAAAATATTGAATACTTTGGTGACATAGCGCTTATTGGTCAGCAGCCGGTCTAGGCTGCTCACTTGTTGCTGCGCAGTCAGAATCTTAATTAGGTCGGGGTCCTTGGTCAGTTGGGCCTTCTTGTCAGTAATACTCGCCGATAGCCCCTTAATTTGGCTCTGTTGCGCGGTGGTTACGGCAAACAGTCCCCCGGCCACCAGGCCACATAGTACGAGTGTGCCCACTAGCACTATGCTGAGTAGCTGGCGTCGTTCCGCATCCCGAATTCGGGCCTGACGAACATCGGGTAGCAGATTAATGCTTACAGCCATTACAGGTACATCCTTTGGGCAAGGCCAGCTGCCACACCATAGGTGTGGGCCAGGCCCAGCAGTCGCTCGTGCATGCTTGCTGGGTAGCCTATATTAATCCACGGGTTAGCAATTTCAACTGGTAGCCTGGTTGCATTCGCCAGATAGGTCGGAAGCTCCAGCATCTGTGAGCTACCACCAGTCAGCACGAGCTTCTCAATTTTTACCTCTGGGTAGCGAGTAGCAAAGAACTTAATGCTCTTCCCCACTTCTTCAATCAGGAGGTCAATGCTGGGCTTAATGGCTTTGTAGACCTGTCCTTCGAGCTTGGTTTGCGTCAGACCAAATTTCTTAATGAACTGGTCTGCCTGCACTTCATCAAGTCCCAGACCTTGCGACACAACCTTTAGGAATGTATTTCCGCCCACCGCAATAGAGCGCAACAAGCGAGGGGTATCATTGTAGACAATGGCCAGATCAGTGTCGGTATTGGCAATATCAATCACCACCACTGCCGGACTGCCAGTAGGGACCACTGCCCGGTACAGCGCCATAGAGTTTGTCTCCAAAGACATTACGTCTAGCCCCGCGTTCTCGGCGATAGATAGGTATTTGTCGGCTACAGTATTGGGGCACGCTACTAGTAGAACTTCCAGCTCGTTGTCGGTCTTGCCGGGTCCTAGTACCGTCCAATCCAACTTCACCTGGTCAATTGCCACCGGTACGTACTGATCAGCCTGGAAGCGGATAGCCTTCGACAGCTCGGCTTCGGTCAGTTTCGGGGTGGTTATCACGGCAGCATAGACCTTATTGGCTGGCAGACCAAGCGCCACGCTATTTGTCGACACACCCAGATCCTTCACTAGCTGGCGGATGATACTGGACAGCTTATCCTGGTCGATCGGGGCATCGCTCATAAGCAAGTTACCCGGCACGGGTATATCCCCAAGCGTCACCAGCACCGGTTTACCAGCCGACTTGCGTAGCTGGACCAGCCGGATACCCGTCTCGCCAATGTCTAAACCGAAGTAGTCATTGTCTGTATTAAATAATGCCATTGCTTCGACATTAGCATAACAACTATGGCTTGTCTACGCTGGATCAGCGGCTTTTTTTACCGCACCATCCGTGCTAGTAGGATGGTGGTTTTTCGTTTGGTGCTTGGCTCTGAGATTGGATCGGTGCTAGGTCCTTGAAGCCCGGTGGTGGCGCTATGTACAGACGGGTTGAGCCATGGATATTCTCGGCAAAGCCCTGGTCTACTCCACCCTGGATTCCGTTGCCAGTGCGTTTGAAATTAAAGCTCTTGGCGTACATGGAGCCGTCCAAAAACAGGGAGTTATTGCAATTCGTTGCCTGGTAAGGGCTACAGGTGTCTATGGTGCCGTTGGCAAACACTGCACCGACCATGGTAGTTACTCCGGGGCTTATATATACATTACCGGTCACAATTATGCCCAGGGAAGGCAGGTCCACCAGCGCCCGGGGTGTACCGTCATAGCTCAAGTTGCCATTGATGGTAAGGTCGCCAATAACTACTAGGCTATAGCGTCCAGAGATGGTACCGGCCTGTAGCGTTACCGGGCCCACGTGGTACAGCAGGCGGCTCGCTAGCGTACCGGGTACGTAGGCAGTTGGGGCAAAGGACGCACCGGGGTCAACAGAGCCGTAGTCAGTGCGGTACTGCTGGGCCCGGGCTATTAGGTCTGGCCTACAGATGGTCCCATAGCCGGGTAGACTCTGCCCACTACTCCCCTGTACTCCACCTGACGAGAAGTCGGTAATAGTCCCACCAGCCGACACTATGAACTGGCCAACGGAGCCTTGGTTCAGGACGGTCACGCCCTTAATATTGTTCGGCGTACTTCCAGGAAGCGTACAGGTTGGCGCAGCACCAGCGTGTACATCACCCTGGCTCGTGGTCAGATAAGGATACCGAGGGTTCGCAATGGTATAACAAAGGATGTTTGAGAGCAGCTGGCCGCCATCAAACGAAGCGTGCGGCGTAATACCCGAGTACACACAGAAGACGGTTCCATCTGGGGTGGTGCGCGGCACATTGTAGCGTACGTAGTACGAGGCGCCCCCGCCCGGTGCTATTCCAGGCTGACCGTTCCAAGGGCCTGGCCCCCAGGTGCCAGACTGTGCCACACTGCCACCCCCACCGAAGAGGTAGGGCGCTAGATTATAAGCGTCACCGGTGCGAGCAAATGCCAGCGCCACGGCCCGTGGATTTATAAGGAATGTCATATTAATGGTGCCCGAGGTCAGATCCAAATTGCCTACAGGATATGTAGGGTCACCCCAGACAGCGCTGGAGCTGGACTCATCGAGCGTGTACTGGAATGGCTGCGTCACGGGGATATTTAGGCTACAAACTGGGTTCACCCCGGTAATCCACTCCACGCCGTCTTGAACCATCTGCCAGGAGAACGGATAAGTGCCTTGCGTCGCCGGTGCTGTTACTGCAAAGCTGAATGTCGCGTACTGTCCTGGTCTGACCCACTCAGGCGTGGGGTTACCATACCCGTTCGGCTGCATCCACACTCTGGCGCCCGGCACCCATCCTACACCGTCTATTTCGCCCATGTGGTAGTTTGCGCCCGACCACCAGTCCTTTGAGCCGGAGTTAAAGAACTGCACCACCGCATTTATAGTGTCACCGGCGCCGTAGCTGGCTCTATCGGTGAATATAACTGAGCAGCTGGCTTTATTAATGGCACTTACAGTTATCGTAGTAAAGCAGGTCCCACCAAACCACTCCACCCCCTCTTGCAGCATCTGGAACGCGAACGGATAGTCTCCTGGTGCGGTTGGTGCGGTAAACGTGGCGTTGAAGGTGACGGACCCGCCGGGTCCCACCGCAAATGGCAGCCCATACCTACTTGGCCCCCAAATCGTATTATCGTGTGGCTGCGCTGTACCTAAGAGGTACGAATTTACCACGCCGGCAGGCCCAGGCGTCCAGGTGGTAGTGCCACTGTTTTGCATGGTTATACCGGCGTTAAAGGTGCTCCCCGCCGGAACGCTGCCGGGTATGCCTCCTGACCAGCTGCAAATGGAGTCGTTCCTCGCAGGAGTACAATTTATAAAGCCAAATATAGTATCAAATGGTGCCCACAACTGCAGATGATTATCAACCAGAACTTGGGTCCATTTCCACTCGAATTTATCATTATTCTGAATTGCTATCTGTACTCCGCTTTGGGCCACGATAGTTCCGGTTACATCAATTGATCCTGGAATATTCGAACCGGATAACGCCGCTGTGTACGTCCCGCCGCCAGCCCTAGTAAACGCCAAGTCGCGGAATTCGCCATTACCACCAAGGGCAAAGTTATCTGCTGGGTCCGTTATTGAAAATGCTGCGACTTGCACTAGGTTGCCGCCTGCATCAGTTCGGTACTGGGTAATAGTGAAACCAATTCCCGCGTTCGCCGGACTGGACCCAGGCCTACTTCCGGCATCTGCATCCTGCCATCGCAGATGTAGCGTGTTGTTATAGGCGGGATTCGTCTCAAAGTCGCATGGTACGCCACTTTTGAAATCAATGGTTTTCTTGCCACTGAGTGATAGAGGCATGGCGCCAACAGCTTGCGGATAGCTTCCTGTGCCGTTCTGGAATGGATCATCAAAAGAGGCTACATAGCCCATATATGCGTATTTGCCAGCACCACCTTTGCCGCCAGTAGTACCAATAGCCTGCAGCTTATACCCATTGATGCGCCCGCAGAAACTATTGTTATACCAGTAGGCTACAATTAGCACGCCATATAAGCCTAGGCTAGTAATCCGCTGGGTTGGTTGACGGTTTTCGGCCGTCAAGTTCACCTCAAAGCCGGAAGTGGGCATTTCATTGCCTAGGTGTCGCGAAACAGCGTCACCCGTAGCATTGGTACGACCAGCTACTGCGCTTGCAGCTCCACCAGGTGCCTTGCCTCCCTGAATGTTCCCGTTCGCGTCTAGCGGGTATAGATCGTAGACAGCATCGCGATTTACATTGCCGCCCCAGCCGCCGTAGTCCACCGATGCCCCGTCCGCGCCATAGTCGCCATCAATTATATTTACTTTAAAGTCTACCGTACCGTTTGCATAATAGGCCTTGGTATAGCTTATAGGGGCATCCAGCCTAATCCCGCAGCCGCTTTTGGCTATGTCTAGGTAAATCTCAGGGCCATTGGATGCAGGGTCTGGCAGTGTATCAGTCAAGCTCCAGGCAGCCGCATGTGCAGCCCCGGACATGACCAAGGTAGCAAATAATACTGGGATAAGTAGGAGTAGGCGCTTCATGATTTGCCCTTAGTCGCCGGTTTTGCAATCAGCGCCAGTAGCTCAGTAATCTTGCCGTCCACGTAGTCTTTCATGTATGAGTAATTCTTCGACTTTGTATCAAGAGCCGTTAATGCTTTCTGGAAATCAGCTAATGCGTCGGCATACTTGCCCGCAGCCTGTGCAGCCTCCCCCGCAGAAACTAGATTATCGTAGTTGGAGGGGTCCAGTTGCAAAACCTGTACTTGGTACTCGTTAGCGCAGACCAGATCCTTCTGCTTTTGGCAAACAACCGTGAGCGTATCCAATATTGCCACTTTATCCGGAATGGTTGTAGCTTTGGCCAGCTGATTAAGCAAGTCGGTTTTGGCCTGTTTCAGCTCCGCTGCCGAGGCGCTATCCTTAGCAACCAAAGCTGCCACGACGGCAATGCCCTCCTCGGCCTTTGTTGGCTGCACACCGTGGCGTTGGTTCGCCTTCTTTTGAGCATTCAAGACGACTGAACGAAAAAATAGCGCACCACCGACAGCAGCGATTACGACGAGAACTATTATGACTCCAAGCTTGTATCGTGACAGCTTCATGTAACATCCATCTTGTACACTATACTATAGCAAAAGCATTATGAGTGGGAAACAATGCATCGAACCAAACAATTTTTACTCCTATCTGCGTGGCTTACCCTATCCACAGCAGCATTCTGTATCCCCCATTTCCAGTGGCTTGTGTTACTTTGTCTTATTCCGTTGTTCATATTCTTAGAAAAATTCCAGGGTAAGCGCAGTATCCTATTGTTTTGGGTCACTGGCCTTATCTACTGTTGCCTGGCTTGTAGCTGGATGCTCAATACCAATCCAGTTACTTGGGGTAATACCAGTGGCTGGGTCGTGCAGAGTCTCATTGGTATTGTGTGGCTGCTTGCCTGTCTATTTTTATCCAGCGGGTTCATGATACTGGGCTTGGGGTACAAATACATTGCGAGCAAACTACCCGCCGGCCTGGCCCGGCTATCCACCTTTGCGGTCTTATGGGTGCTCTGTGAATACGCCCGTAGTTGGCTTTTCTCGATCTTCACTGCTGGACCGGGTGCCAGCCTAGGCAGTTACTGGAATTTTGGGGTGCTCGGATTGGCTGGAGCTACCACCTGGCTGGGGCCTGCCTCAAGGATTGTTGGCTTATTTGGTCTAAGTCTACTCGTAGTTATGGCCAATATTACTCTCTACATGTCGCTGAACCGACAGTGGCGTACTGCTACTTTAATGCTGGCTGGATTGGTTGCCATTTCCGTGCTCGGCTGGGTATGGCCACTCCAGCACACAAGGCAAGTCTCCGTAAATGTGCTGCAGCTTGGTGAGTCTGATACCAATTACCAGGCCAATCTTACACAACTTCTATCAAGCAAGTCTGTGCAACCCGCCCAGCTACTCGTCCTCACAGAGTACTCCCGGTTCTTCGACGGCAAGCAGCCAACTAGCGACCAGAATTTAGCTGCTCTAGCCCGGACCGATGGCACCGTATTGGATGACCAAGATAGCAATTCCGCAAATACCCTGTCAAACATCATTGTTGTCAGAGACTCCGCCGGCAATATCAGCTATGAACAACCTAAGAGTTTCCTAGTCCCTACTGGTGAGTTCTTGCCCTACGTAGTGAAGTGGGTGGCCCTTGGACTGGGGTTCAGAGACCTAGTCGATTACTTCGAAAAATACCGCACAATTACTGGCACCAGAATTACCCCACACCCATTTGCCTCTGCCGGAAATACCGAAATTGGCAGCCTTGCTTGCTCTGGAGTGATAGCACCAGACCTCTACCAAAAGCTCACTCGTGGTGGCGCACAAGTACTTACCAATAGTGCCGCTCTGGGTATTTTCAGCAATGCACCAATCTACTTCGAACAATCAAAGCACTTTAGTCGTTTCATAGCTATCGCGAATGCCAGGCCATTTATCCAGTCAGCGCGGGCAGGTGCTAGCTACGTCCTGGATGCTAATGGCAAATTAATTGCCTCTTCCCCCATCGACGGGCTAGATGTGATCAGTGCCCGCATCCAGCCACAAACCACCCTCACGCCCTACTCTCGGCTAGGCGAATGGACTATCTGGCCCCAGCTACTAGGACTAGCCTGCCTTGCGTTCTACGCCTACCGCCGAAATGGCAACGAAAAGTCCCCGGCAGCGTAGCTGCCGGGGACGGTCGAAAGTTGGTCAGGGCATGACCGTTTGGTACTCGTTGAGGGCTGGCGTATTCGTCAATTGAGTCACCGCGCCCGTGGCAATATCTCTCGCAAACAGGTCCAGCTGACCGTTCACAAACACACTGGCCACCAGCCGGCTTGCCGCATCCCAAGTGGGGTGCTGTGAAGTTGATCCAAAGGGGTCAGAAATGGTATTGGTAGAGCGATCCAGCAACATTACTCGTGAACCAGAGTTGCTGCTGCGCAGGAATGCCAGATACCGACCATCGGGGCTAAGCGCCCCCTGATAGTCGCTGGAGGAGCTCGCCAGCTGGGTTGTTACTACGCTTGTTGTAATGTCCCGACACTCCAATTGCTTTTGCGGCGTCCCTTTGGTAATCGAATAGCAAACATCATTCGAATACCGGCCCACAGTCAGATCGTACAGGTTGAAGCCGTTTGCAGTTTGGGTAATGGTACGGCCCAGTGGGTTCGAGTGAATTGCAGACTCAGTAATCCGCCACTCCAGACCATTACCCTCTATATAGAACATGGCCTCGCTGTTATCCCGAGCCACAAAGTCGTAGGAGTAGCCCGGGCCTGCGCGCGGCGCCACTTCTTGGCCGGTAGCAATGAACCGTAGCTTCTCGAGCGGCTCGGTATTCAGCCCATTTGGGAAAGTCGTATACCACATGTACTGGCAGTCATAAGTAATCCATGGCTGCGAGTCGTACGCAGTCACGCCAGTGACCAAAACCGCGTCTATCTGGGTCGTAGTGTTGTGCAATACCAGTTCGGCTTGGCTTCCTTGGCCACCGTTGTCAACGGTAGCAGTATAGCCGCAGCCTGTTGGTGGCGGGCCGACCGCGGTGGCGCTGCCGGTGAAGTAGCCGCTCACATCCCCCACCAGATCCACATTGGGCATGGTAAACATTGTGACGCCGGCGTTTTCGGAGCTCACCGGCGCGATTACCGCGTTGGCCTTGGTATCCCCAGGCCCTATCAGGTTCAAGTTCGAGGCTTCGGGCCGAGCCTGGCCAGCCGGATAGACGGTAACGAAGCCAGCACTCTGGCTCTGCGTCCCCGTCAGGTTGAACAACACTGCAGCGACATTGGTAGTAGGAACGCCACCAAGTCCGCCGAATCGCAGCGTCGCTGTACCCTGAGCTCCAGGCGCAAGAAACGGATTGACTTTGCGGGTATCGAGCACCCGCGCGGGCGTCAACGCAACGAATAAGCCATCCATGGACGGACTAGCACTACTATCCGTGTAGTAGCCACTCACGTCGGCAATCAAATCAGTCGGATTGAGCGTATACAAGTTGATCTGCCCGCCCCCGCTTACGGGCACCGTCACCTTATTAGGGACCGTCGTGCGCTGAGCGGTTGGGTTTAGAACAGAGGCTGTAGGCATTGGCTGACCTGCCGGCCAAACCGTAACGTAGCCTTCGGCAGCATTGGTTGCGGTTATATTCAAGGTCACCGCCGAAACACCACTGGCCGGAACGCCACCGCGGCCAGTTACTTGCAGGGTAATCATGCCACCTTGGGGCAACTTGGCTACTGGAGCGCCGTTACCATTACGCGTATCCAAGATACGAGCAGGGGTAAGTGGCATGAAACGGCCAGAGGACACCGGTGTGCTGATTGGCTCGTAGTAGCCCATGACGTCTGCCACCATGTCAGATTGGACCAAGGTGTAGAGATCGACTTGACCATCGTTACCGAGCAACACTGTAACTTCGTTGCCCTGAACATCTCGAGGGCCCGAATAGTTGACACTCGAAACTACCGGGCGCGACACGCCATGTGGCCAGACTGTGACATAACCAGAGCCAATCGGATTGGCGATTGTCACATTCATGACCACCGCCGAGGCATTGGCTGGAACGCCGCCACGGCCCGTCACTTGCAGGCTTATAGCTGAGTCTGTCCGTACCGGCGCAACCGTGCCAGTACCTGTACCATCCCGCGTATCCAAGATACGCGCTGGTGTCAGCGGCACATAGCGAGAGGTCGGCGCAGCATCCGCGTGGGCCGCTTGCGGCGTACCTATCGCAATGATAGAGAACAAGAAAGGCACGAGGAGCATCAGTGCTCGCCGTGCTGAGTAGGACTTGGTATTTTCAAATTGCACATCCATGATGACTCCTTTCCAGAGTCGAGGGGGTGGGTGTTGAGGCGACTATACAGCCGTTTTGCCATTATTACAACCATAACAAGGTTAAAATGGCAGACATTTGCTTGTGCTTCCGTCCTTCGAAAACGAGTGTTTACTGGTATAATAGGCATATGAGTTTATCTATTGGCATCGTTGGCCTACCAAACGTTGGTAAGTCCACTCTCTTCAACGCTCTCTCGGGTAATAATGTCCTTGCAGCCAACTACCCTTTTGCCACCATTGACCCCAATGTGGGTATTGTTCCGGTGCCCGACACCCGCCTCGCTAAGCTAGCTGAGCTGTATGATCCCAAGAAGATCACCCCCGCTATTGTCACCTTTGTCGACATTGCCGGGCTGGTCCGTGGCGCCTCAGAAGGCCAGGGTCTTGGTAACAAGTTTCTGTCTCATATCCGAGAAACCGATGCCATCTGTCAGGTTGTACGGGTCTTTTCGGATAAAAATGTTATTCACGTAGACGACAAGCTAGATCCCCTGTCGGACATCCAGACAATCAACACCGAGCTAATCCTGGCCGACCTAGCTACTACGCAGAATCGCCTAGCCAAAGCTCAGGGGGAAGCCAAGAGCAATCCCAAGGCCGTCCCCTACCGCGATCTGCTTCAAGCGCTGGTATCTGCGCTGGATAGCGGCCAGCTGGCTGGGGCGTTCCTGAAGCCGGAGCAGCTCCTCGAGCTACAGGATCTGCAGCTACTCACCGCCAAGCCATTTATCATTGTCTTCAACATGGACGAAGGTGATCTGTCCGATTCAGCGAAGCAGGCAGAGCTCTCTGCGCTTGTATCGCCAGCCCCCACTGTCTTCCTCTGCGCCAAGATAGAGGCCGAGCTCTCAGAACTGGAAGCAGCCGACGCTGCCGAGCTGCTCCAGGACCTAGGTCAGAACGCCTCAGGTCTAGAGCAGCTGGTTACCCTTGGGTTTAAGACGCTCGGCTTGCAGACCTACCTCACCGCCGGACCAGATGAGGTGCGCGCCTGGACTATCCACCAGGGTGACACTGCTCCCCAGGCTGCCGGCGTTATCCATACAGACTTCGAAAAAGGCTTTATCAAGGCCCAAATCGTTAATTACGGGGATCTTATGGCTGCCGGCTCAGAAGCAGCAGCAAAGGCAGCTGGTAAGATGCGTCTTGAGGGCAAAGACTACGTCATGCGTGACGGCGATGTAGTTGAGTTCCGCTTCAATGTCTAGCAAGCCAAACCCCACCACTCGGTTCCAGCTACTGTCTTGGAACCTGCTGAACAACTACGCGGTGCCAAAGCACGCGCCCCAAGCCGACCGTCTCAGCGCCCATATTGACCACGTAAACGCTGCCCTGCTAGCTGCCACGCCGGTGGTCCTCTATGTCTGCGAAGGTACACGGGTGGAGCACTTACTCCGGCTTGCCCAGGCCTGTGGTCTCTCTGTAGTCGGCACACCATCACCCTACACCGACGGTGACTGGATGATGTTTGCCGTTAGCCCAGAGCTACTGCCACACGCCAAAGCCAGCTTCGTTCCCTTCAGTCACCAAGCCAATAAGTTCGGCGTGCTCTCACTCCAGCTGGGCCCGCACACTATAGTCGGCGCACACTACCCCTGGCGCCCCCTGCTAGATACCCTAGCTCGCAACCGCGCCACCGAGCATGTACTAGACCACCTGGCAGACAGGGGCCCATCTATTGTGCTTGGCGATCTCAATTCCCTACCCTGGATGGCCGCCCGTAAGCGCCTAAGTGCAGCCGGACTGCACGAAATACACCAAGTCGACCGCCCTCAGTTCCCGCAGCCGAATTACAAGGGTATTACTTTCCCGCGCCTCGCGCCAGATGTATCTATAGACGCCATGTACGTCAGCGGGCACTACCAAGCCACAGACATACAGCATGAGCAAAGCAGTGCTTCCGACCACCCGCTGTTATCTGCAATTCTTGAGCTAACCACATGAAACACCTTCCCACCCTATTTGAGCGCGTTGAGTCCACTGCCATTTTCATCGCCCTTCTCTGGCTATTCGGCCTGGCTCACTACAGCTGGCTGGTATTCGTGCTATTACTGTTCACGGTAGACGTATCTATGCTGGGCTACTTGGTAAACCCTCGAGTCGGCGCAGTAGTATACAATCTAGGCCACAACTATAGCGCTCCCGTCGCGCTCCTATTGGTCGCTCTGCTCGGGGTTACGAGCCTCATCCCCTTTTCTATCATTTGGGCCGCTCACATAGCTATGGACCGAGCCCTCGGGTACGGGCTAAAGTTCGACACAGGCTTCCAGGACACCCACCTGGGTAAGATTGGTAAGAACCAGGTCTAGTGCTTCGAGCGCAGCGCGTAGAACCGTTCTCTATTCCCTTCGGCTCCGTGCACTGCCGAATCCGCTGCACCAAGTATCTCAAAGTCGTCGGCTGCTAGCGTCTCAAAGTCGGCAATAATGTTTTGGCGGACGTTCTCGTCCGAAATAATACCTTTGAACCTATCGGCAATGTCTTTTCCAGCTTGGAATTGTGGCTTCATTAAAGCATAAATGATAGCATCTGAACTAATTAATTGTGCAGTCGCAGCCAGCACCCGAGACAGTGCGATGAAGGACACATCTATGACAGCTAGATCCGGCTTTTCTGGTAGCTCACCGACTTCGCGAATGTCTGTCCGTTCCATCACTACTACCCGCTCATCACCGCGCAGCTTATAGGCTAGTTGGTTACTGCCAGCGTCCACACAGTAGATCTTAGTGGCTCCATGCTGTAGGCAATAGTCGGTAAAGCCTCCGGTCGATGAGCCTACATCTAGCACTACCCGTCCAGCTGGGTCTAAGCCTAGCTCCCCTGCCACCGAGGCCAGCTTGTCACCGCCTCGCGACGCGTAGCGCGGTAGCCCGGTCACGGTCAGCTCCAGCTCTGTATCAATGTTGAGCCCGGGCTTATCGAGAATACGCTCGCCTGTCTTCACTTGGCGCGCCATAATCATGGCGGCAGCAATTGTGCGACTTGGCGCCAAACTGCGCTCTACCAGTACTAGATCTAGTCTTTGCTTCATATAATTCCTACCAAAAAAGCGGCCTTAGCCGCCTTTGGTTACTTCTGCCGTTCCAGGTAGGCACCGGTCCGGGTATCTACTTTTATGACGTCGCCTTGCTTTACAAACATGGGCACCATTACCTCCGTGCCTGTTTCTAATACCGCTGGCTTCAACGCTGCATTTGCCGTGTCGCCTTTCGCGCCATCGCCAGTTTCAGTAATCTTGAGGAACACCGAGTTTGGCATTTCCAGACTAATGATCCGGCCATTGTAGCGCATGAGCTGGACAATGCTACCCTCTGTCAGGAACTTGACAGCATCCCCCACTGTCTCGGCCGACAACGTTTCCTGGTCGTAGGTAGCGTCGTTCATAAACGCAAAATCGTCGCCACTCTGGTACAGGTACTGCATGTTTAGTCGCTCAACTTCCGCCGGCGGGAGCTTGTCCGACGCACGGAAGGACTTCTCGGTCACGGAGTTGGTGAATAGGTTGCGGAACTTTACCCGCATCACCCCACTCCCACGGCCCGTAGCCACGTGGGAAGACTCTAGTACCAGCTGCGGCGCCCCGTCGAGCTCAACCAATACGCCTTTTTTGAGATCGGTATGTCCGTACATAATATTTCCTTTTCTCTATTAACACGAGACTAGTTCTGGTGAGGGCAGTTCTAGGGGTGGCGAGGAGCGGAAGCGAGACGTATATGCTAATACGTTAAGCGCGCACCGCAAGCCATGACGCCGAAATGTCCCACCGGAGCTAGTCGAGTAATTAGCGGACCATGAAGGGCAGGAGCGCAATGTGCCTAGACCGCTTCAAGGCCTGAGCAACTAGACGCTGGTGACGTAGGCAGGTGCCACTACGCTTGCGTGACTCAATCTTGCCATAGCTGTTCAGGTAACGCTGCAGGAGCTTTACGTCCTTGTAGTCGACGTAGTCGGTGTGCTCAGCGCAGAACCGACAGACTTTCTTACTGTAAAAATTTGCCATTATATTTAAATTATCCTATTAGGTTTCTTGTTAACAAAGCCCAGGAATGCGGGCTGTTGATTGAGATGCTACGCTAGGCAGCACCGAGAATCGCAAGCGAGGCATATGGAGCAATATGGTGAGCGCGAATCACAAGTGATACCGACGCGAAGCGCTCAAGGAACAGGCGGCTAGAAAGGGATGTCATCGAGATTAACCGGCGCTTCCGAATCTAGGTCTTCAATAACGACATCGTCAGACTTGGTAGCCTTCTTCGGGGCAGAGGCACTAGGAGCGGATTCGGACATAGCTGGCGCCTCGCCGGGTCGGTCCAGGAAGTTAATGTCCGCAGCCACAATCTCGGTACGAGAGCGCTTAACGCCATCTTTTTCCCAGGACTGGGTCTGTAAACGACCGACTACCATGACTTTACGACCTTTGGCTAGGTACTGGCCGGCTAGTTCGCCGAGCTTACCCCAGGCCACAATTTCGTGGTACTCCACCGCTTCTTTTTTCTCGCCGCTTCCATCCACCCAAGTGCGGTTCGTAGCTACTGCGAAGCTAGCTACCTGCTGTCCACCTGGCGTAGAGCGCAATTCAGGATCGCGCGTTAGGTTACCCATCACGATCGCTTGATTAAAGCTCTTTGCCATTATTTATCCTCACCCTTTTCTTTCGTTGTTGCTGCATCAGCGGCTTTAGCCTTGGCAGGCTTGGCGGCTTTTACTTCAGGTGCTACTGCGCTTACCAGCAGGTGTCGTAGGACTTCCTCGGTAATAAGCAGGCTTGCTTCAATGTCGCGGACTTTCTCGGTCGGTAGGTCTAGTTCAAAATAGACGTAGACTGCAAAGTCTTGCTTTTTAATTGGGTACGCTAGGCGCTTCTTACCCCAATTATCGCGCATGGTTAGCTTGCCACCATTGGCAGAAACCAGCTTTTCAATCTTTCCAATCGGTGCATCTACATCGATCTCTAGATCGGGGTGCAAAAGCACCACGAGTTCGTATGAACGCATATATAAGCCTTTCTTTGGCATCCCAGCTTGTAGCTGGGTATCCTGCCCCATTTCGTGGAGGAGGAAAAAGGTTAGTTGTTAATGGACGCATTATACGAGTTATTTACCGCTCTGGCAAGCCCAAAATTGCTTGTTTCCAGATGGGCACGTACAATACCATTATGTATGTATTTGCGAGCCAGCTAGTGAGTAAAGCGGTGATAAGCCTCCAAGTCGGCGGCCTCGTAGCCATCGTTGGCGACTTTGTGGTTACTGCCGATAAGCTAGAGCTAGTAGCTTTTCGGTGTTTTGCCCCCGACCTGGACCTAGTAGACCCCATTCTCTTTCTTCGCGATGCTAGAGAGATAGGAAATGATTGCATTTTGGTAGACAGCGCGGATGCGCTGGCCAGTCTAGAGGATATTGTGCGTATCAAACAGATTGTAGCAAGTGGCTTTCGACTAGTAGACACAAAGGTGTTCACTGAAGGGGGGAGCTACTTGGGCAAGGTTGAAGACTTTACGATCAATTTCGAGACCAGCCGGGTACAGAGGCTTACTATCCAGCCGCAGCTCTTGCGACGGCTCATGTCGGACACCCTGCTGATAGACCGCGAGCAAATTGTGGATGTTACCAACGACCGAATCACCGTTCGCGAGGCCACAATCAGAGAGTCAAAGCGGGCCGGTGTTGGTGCAACCATGCCCATAGAATAGCTTGTTCTTACCAGGTAACGGCTGTAAGATAGATGAAATGGAGGGTGCGTTGATAATTGTAATTTTGTGGGTTGCGGCTGCGGGTCTACTGTTCCATCTCGTCCGGGTCGCCAATATTTAGTAAATTGATCGCATTTGTAATATCGCTATAGCCAAACCCTTGACGGGCCAGATAAGCCACCAGCTTAGATGGCTCGTTTTTGTATTTATCACGCAGCCGCTTGTTCTCAACTATCCGGGCGATGGTTATAATCTGGTCGCCGGCTACCACGACCAAGGCTTCGTCAATGTTCTCTGTCGATAAGCCCTTCTTTCGTAGCTCAGCAGTCAGCCGCTGCTTACTACGTGGACTCGTGCGTTGGCGCATATCTACCCAGTCCTTAGCGAACTGCTCATCACTGATTAAGCGTTCCTCCATAAGCCGTTTGGTCACGTACTCAATCTCCGTCGGCTCAAACCCCTTGCGTCGGAGGTAGCTCCCAAGCTCACTCGCCGATCGAGCTCGGCTTGCCAGATAGCGGTAGCCATAACCGAGCGCCTTGCTCTCGCCAGACTGTTTGCGCCATGCTTCTACGTCCGCTTCGGTTAGCTCTCGCCCTACTCGCAAGCCTCCACTCGACAGCGCCAGATCCGTGAGGGAGAATCTAAACTCATCGTCCAAAAAGACTGAGTAGTAGCCATCACGGTTCTGGCGCTTAATGTCGGTTATACGCATGCGTAGAGACTAGACGGATGCAGCCTTGCGGATGGCAGCGTCCAGGTCCTTCATAACCTTAGGGTGATCCTTCAGGTATTGCTTGGCGGCTTCACGTCCCTGACCAATCTTCTCGCCCTTGTACTCGTACCAGGCTCCTGCCTTACCCACTTCGCCGTACTTCACAGCTAGATCAATGAGATCACCAGCAGTGGAAATACCTTCGTTAAACATAATGTCGAACTCGGCTAGCTTGAATGGTGCCGCTACCTTATTCTTGACCACTTTTACCTTCACGTGGTTGCCCAATGGTGTCTCGCCGTCCTTAATAGTCTCAGTGCGTCGTATGTCTAGACGGACCGAAGCATAGTACTTCAGTGCCTGGCCACCTGCAGTGGTCTCCGGGTTACCAAACATAACACCAATCTTCATGCGGAGCTGGTTAATGAATACCACCGTAGTCTTGCTTTTGCTGATCACACCAGTCAGCTTGCGTAGTGCCTGGCTCATGAGACGAGCCTGCAAACCAGGAAGTGAGTCGCCCATGTCGCCCTCAATCTCAGCCCGCGGCACGAGAGCGGCCACAGAGTCGATGACTACAATGTCTACCGCGTTAGAGCGAACTAGCGTCTCAGTGATCTCGAGCGCTTGCTCACCGGTGTCTGGCTGTGAGATGAGGAGGTCATCTAGGTTTACTCCAATACGCGCAGCATACTCTGGGTCTAGGGCATGCTCTGCGTCAATAAAGGCCGCTAAGCCACCACTGCGCTGTACCTCAGCCACAGTGTGTAGGGCAAGCGTAGTCTTACCGCTGGACTCCGGGCCATAGATCTCAATGATACGGCCGCGTGGGATACCGCCGCCGAGGGCTAGGTCTAGGCTCAAGCTACCGGTAGGAATAGTCTCTACCTCTATCTTGCTGCCCTCGCCGAGCTTCATGATAGAGCCCTTACCAAACTGCTTCTCAATTTGCGATATAGCTAGGTCGACGGCCTGCAACCGTCCGGCTTTATCGGCGTCGGACATAGGCGGCCGAACGGCGGCCTCATGAGTACCAATCTTACGGACGGGAGTTGATGATTCCGATTCCTGAGGCATTGTTTTCTCCTGTAGTGCTGTAGCCATTGTAGCGCGCTCCTTATCTTGTGGCCAGGCTGTTACCAGGCCAATGTATTGATGTATGCATCATAACCGAACATAAACCGTACTGTCAAGCCTCTGTTTATACATCTGGAAACAGCCGTGCTACACTACGCCCATGAACCTATTCCCCACTACCTGGACTCCAGCCCAGCGCGACATTGTCCAGCTCCTCATTGTCATTGCCTTCATTCTCTGGCCCGCTATTATTACCTGGATTATTGTCCAGGTAATTAAAAGGGCCCGAAAGCGTAAGCAGCCTAGCGATAGTTCGTAAACTGTAGCGGGAAGTCGAACTCCTGCGTCTTCAGCATTGCCATGACGCCCTGCAGGTCATCCCGGCTTGGACTAGTCACGCGCACTTCATCTCCCTGGATGTTTGCTTTTACCTTCGGGTAGTGGTCGCGGATAGACTTGGTCACAGACTTGGCCTTGTCCTGGTCCAATCCCTTCTTGAATGCTACCGCCCAACGCATTTCCTTGCCACCCTGGACCGGTTCTGTCGACGTGTCTAGTACCTTAAGCGAGACATTGCGCTTGAGTAGCTTGGACTGGATTACGTCTATAATTGCATCTAGCTGCACCTGTGAATCGCCAGTAATTGCCAGCCCAGTCTTGCCCTCCGCAAATTCTATACCCGCTGTCGTCCCGCGGAAGTCATATCGGGTTGCCAGCTCACGCTGGGCTTGGTCGACGGCATTGGCCATCTCGGCGGCGTCGTAGTCGCTCACCACATCAAACGAAGAGTCTTTGGCCATCGGTATTTCTCCTTATCTATGCGTAATTGTAGCACGCTCCCAGCTATGGGATCACTGTGTCCTTGGTAAACTCCAGATCATTCTTAGCCTCGCCGTCATGTCCCACCGGACTAATAGTCTTACCCGCGGCCACACTATTGGTCACAGTCAGGTTTGTCACCCCCGCATTCGTGGTGGAGATGGTAATACGATCAGTGCCCTCAAATGTCTGCGAGGTACCGTCCAGCATGGTCACGCGCGGCTTGCCCTGGCCATCAATGGCGATCGTAATACTGGCTGTGCCACCCTTGGCAGTCACTATTACCCGTACGCCAGGGATAAGCTGCGGGCTGTCTGCCGTGCCGTTAGCCATCTTGGCCACTCTCGCTAGCACATTACGTGTGACGATTGCCTCGCGACCAAGGCGGTTGGTAGCCGTCACCCGCACAGTATTCACGCCGTCCTGCAGAGCCAGCTGATCGCTGAAGTGCCCGCGTGCATCTAGTAGCACGGGCGAGTCATTCACAAACACATTGGACCCACCCGCCACGCTTCCACTAATGGTTGTGAGACCGCCGTCTATCACTTGGTTATCGCCGGGGCTGTCTACAGCCAGCCGGGGCGGGGCAGATAGCCCCTGGAACTGCCAAGATAGGTAGGCAATAATACCCGCCGCCACCAGCACCGAGCCCGCCACTATAAACAGCCGCGGCGTAATGTAGAAACCACGTGCCTTCCTCTGTACCGGCTTCTTGGCCGCCACCGCGCGCTTAGTCTTTACCGAACCACGCTCGCTTTGGTACTGCTTGGCCACCAGCCTGCCCTCAAGCCCCAGGAAGTCCGCGTAGCTCTGCACAAAGCCCTTGGTATATATGTCATCTGGCAGGCTACCGTAGTCACAGGCCTCTAGACTCACCAGGTATTTACCCCGGATCTTGGTTGCTATCTCCACGTCGGCCAGCGTAATCTTAAGCACTTGCCGCTGCTTACGCAGCATTGCTCCCACTCGCAGGTCGGCCACATGCGGAATAAGCGGTGCAAGCTGTACTGGCTTCTCTTTCATACTCCTAGTGTACAGGATTTACTCGGATCGAGCAGTCAGTAGTCTGCACCAAAAACGACCCCTTACGGGGCCGTCTTATTCAGTGGTATTAGTCCTCGAACGTCACATCGCCGTTGGCAACATCGTTCATGCTAGCTACTAGTACGTCGCGCGGACGGGCGCCGTCAGGTGGCCCCACTATCCCGCGCTCTTCCAGTAGGTCTAGGAGACGGGCGGCCCGAGCATAGCCCACTCGCAGGCGGCGCTGTAGAAGGCTAGCAGAGGCCTTGCCGCTTCTGATGACTGTCTCGGCAGCTTGCTCAAACATGTCGTCATCAGCGCCGTCAAAGTCGTCCATACCACCGCCACCGCCTTTGCCTATCTTCACGGGTTGGCTGGTAATCTCCTCATTGTACTGAGGCGCCCGTGCGCTACGCAGGTAGTCTGTCACCGACTTCACTTCTTTCTCGCTCATGAACACGCCCTGTATACGACGTGGCTTCATGTACTCTGGAGAGCTGAAGAGCATGTCACCCTTACCCAGTAGCTTCTCAGCACCGGCCTGGTCCAGGATAGTCCGAGAGTCAATCTGTGAGGCCACGCTAAAGGCCAGACGGGCTGGGATATTGGCCTTAATAAGGCCCGTAATCACGTCTACTGAAGGGCGCTGCGTGGCGAGTACCAGGTGTATACCAATGGCACGCGCCATCTGAGCCAGACGCACGATCAGGCCTTCCACGTCTTGGGCAGCCAGCACCATCAGGTCGGCCATCTCGTCTATGACTATCACAATATAGGGCATAGCCTCTTCCGGGTGGGCCTTGTTGTACTCAATAATATTGCGGTTGCCTACCTCGGCCAGCAGCTTGTATCGGCGCTCCATCTCAGCCACAGCCCACTTCAGTGCCGAGATACACTTCTCTGGCTCCACAATGACGGGTGTAAGCAAATGGGGAATGTCATTATACAGGCTCAGCTCTACTCGTTTCGGGTCGACAAGAATCAGCTTCAGGTCTGAAGGCGAGTTGCGATAGAGTAGGCTCGTCAGCACGGCATTAATCATGACGGACTTACCCGAGCCAGTCGCACCGGCAATGAGCATATGGGGCATCTTGGCCAGGTCAGCAGACATAGAAATACCACTGACATCGCGGCCCAGCACGAACTGCAGCGGCGACTTCTGCGCCCGTACTTCGGGGCTCATCAATACGTCGCGCAGGCGCACCGTGGCAATTGTCTTATTGGGTATTTCCACACCTACCGCCGACTTGCCTGGAATTGGCGCTTCGATCCGAATAGGGTGAGCCGCCAGCGATAGCGCGAGATTAGTATCGAGCCCAGTAATCTTATTCAGCTTCACACCCGAGGGTGGCAAGAAGGTGTACTGGGCCACCGTGGGGCCGACATTAACCTCGCCCATCTGAACATTAATATTAAAGCTTTCCAGCGTATCCTTAATGATTGCAGCGTTTTCTTTGACATTGCCGGCGTCAGCCTTAGTGCTGGTAGATTCCAGCAAGTTTGTTGACGGTGGCTCCCACTCTGGGTCTAGATTCACTGTCAGTGCTTCTTCCTCGGTCTTAGGCTTGGCCGGAGCCTTGGCCAGTCCAATCGTGCCTTTTATCTGGAGCTTGTTACTTGGCTGTGCCTCCACACCGGTGGCCTCGTTTATCTTCAGTTCTTCAAGCGGAGCCTTGGCAAACCGGCCGGTCAGGATGTGCCACATGTCTACAATGCGCGCATTGGCCGCGACAATCAGGAACACCACCATAAGACCAGATAGGATAATAACGGACGTCGGCACGTTCACGAACCGGAGAAATAGCGTAGACACAAAGAACCCACCCATACCACCGCCCATGCCAGCTTGAGCCTGCGTTAGTGCCATGTCGGGGTTAGTCAGGGCGCCCAGCAGCGCGGCAAATGCCAGCTCGAAGCCAAGGAAGCCAAAGTAGAAATTGCCCTTTACGGCGTACCGAGACGGACGCACAAGCATCCAGCCCAATATGGCTAGGATAAACGGCACCAAGAAGGCCGCTAGTCCCAGGGTAAGTCGGATAGTGGCAAAGGTCTGGTTGGCAAAGTCACCACCCCAACCAAACGACGAGAGGAGCAGTACCACTGCCACAATCATAATGAGGATAGCAATAATCTCCTGGCCTACGCCACGAGCAAGCTTGGGCTCCTTTTCGACATCCTTGGTCTTTTTTGGTTTTTTTGCTGCTTTTTTACGAGCCATTATGTTCCTATTATACTCCTTATGCTCTGCTTTGTCCAGATGGGAATCTGCCTACTCGGCACCAATGGTTTCTGGCTCTTGTTCAAGTATAATCCCCCACTGCTCATAGACCCTATCAACTATCTTTTGTCGAAAACGGAACAGGTCAGCCGCCGACTCGGCATGCTCATTAATAACGACCAATGCCTGCTTATCACTAATAGCCATGCCGGTCTCGGCGTCTTTCCAGCCGCGCATGCCAGACATTTCAATCAGTCGGCCGGCCGACACCTTAATACGGCCGTCTGGCATAGGCCAATACGGCTTCTGGGTGTAGCCGGCACCCGGCTCATTGAGGGCAGGGTGCTCGGCCACTAGCTTCTCGAAAGCGGCTGCGTCAAGTATGGGATTACCGAAAAAAGAGCCGCTCGTTGCCACAGTAGCCACATCTGGCAGCTTCCGCTTGCGTATGGCAATCACAGCGTCCCGTATTACTTGTGGCGTCGGGGCTGCGACCGGGTGCTCGGCTAGGTAGTCGGCAATATCCGTATAGTACGGTGGCTTTATCTTGCGCTCCATCTCTAGCGTCTTGGCAAAGTCCTGCAGCCGAAACGTGACGCTCATAATAAAATACCGCCCTTTCAGCTTGGTCTGCAGCCAGCTAGAGCGGTAGCTAAACCCGCACTCTACCGGTGTGAGCGACACCACTTGGTCTGTCTGCAGATCCAACGCCTCCAAGTGCTCCAGTACTTGGTCAATCTCCATGCCGTAGGCGCCAATGTTCTGCATGGGCGCCGCCCCCACCGTGCCAGGCACAAGCGACAGCGTCTCTAGCCCCGACAAGCCCTGCTCAACCGTATAGGCCACCAGATCGTCCCAAATCTCACCAGAACCAGCCGTTACGAGTACCTCCCCTACGCCAGCCGGACCCTTACGCAGGCCGGTAATCCGATTAATAATCACCAGTCCAGCGAATCCAGCATCGGTGATAACCGTATTGCTTCCACCCCCCAGCATAATCATGGGGAGCTTCTGCTCCTTGGCCCAGGCCACCGCATTCTTGAGTTCTTCTTCGTAGCGCACTTCGGCAAAGTAGCGCGCCTCACCGCCCAGCCGCATTGTAGAGTACCGGGCAAGTGATACATGTTCTCGCAGATTGTCGGGTTGAAGTGCCATACGTCCATCTTACCACCCGGGCTGAATATTTTATCCCTGTGCGCTATCAGCTAGCGCCTCAGTGTCCTACGACCTGGTATTGTGAGCCATCATTATTACGGCTCAAAAGGCCTCGTTCATACAGCTCCCGGCGCAGCAGTGGCCAGTCATTAAACGTGTGCCAGGCTTTGAGCACATTATTTATAGATTGCTCGTTATATATCTGTTGAGAATCAAATTTCGTTGCCAAGTACTCACATACCAGCTGCTTATCTGCCTGTTTTGAAGGCCAGATTTGTACCAATCCAGTAGTCGATAAGAAGCGTTCAACACCCTGGCTCATAGGGCCTCCGACTTATGAAACAGGCCAGTAAACCTACTGCGGAAGTAAAGCCAAGTAGCTGCAGCTAGGACGGCAGCCACCAGCGCAAATGCTGCCGATACCTGTGAGCCACCCACCGGCCCGAACCGGAACAAGGCAATGGCAACAAGCGGGCTTATAGCTAACCACGCTACATTGGACCCCGTCCCCACAACCGAGCTAGTAGCCGCACGCTCACTACTAGCCACGTTCTGTTGCAAGCCAATGGCAAGCCAGCGGCTGGTCATAGCCTGAGCCGCCACGCCCACGCCGTAGAGCGCCACCAGAAGCGGCCAATGCCCAATAAACCGAACTGCAAATAGTGCTAGCGCCGTCACCACGAACCAGATTGGGAAAAGCCACCCCGCTCGGGTCTGGAGACGGATCGTTACACCAGTCATCAGTAGCGTCAGGATGGTGTTTGTCGTAGCCGTCGCAATGCCAATACCAATGAGCGCAAGCCCTGCATTGGCAAAAACCAATTGCGAGAACTCATAAAGGGGTATGGCAATCACACCGTTGTTAATCACCATCATCACTGCAACGAACAGGAGCTGGGGGCTACGTTTGAACGTACGCAATGACTCCATAATATGCCCGCGGCTTGAGTCATGCTGGTCCTTACGATGGAAGCTAGGCTCTTTCAGCGTCCACATTTGCCAGGCACTCGGCAGGAAGAAGATGAGCGTTGCCAGATACGGCGCCCGAAGACCACCGAAATGGGCAATGATGCCCCCTAGGATTAGAGCGGAGGCAATAGCTGCGATAAACACATTGTTCATGCGATTGCCTGTCACTGCATAGGTCTCGTCGCTCCCTTCATCTTTGCATATATCGTAAACCAGGGCATCGGCTACACCACCATGGAGAGCACTTGCCCCCGCCCAGAAGATAGCTACAAATACATACATCCAGAAACCGTTGGCAAGGCCGCCTATTAGCGCGGCAATCCAAGCAGATACCAGACTGAGTGCCAGAGTCTTGTTCCGGCTCCAGCGGTCGGCCAGTACGCTTGATGGTATATCAATGATGAAGTGGGCTATGTACGCTACATTGATTAATATAACCAGCTGTACAGGATTCAAATGGAGCTGGGTTGTAAGAAAGAGCTTCTCTACGGCATACCAAAAGACCAGCCCAGCTGAGGCATAGTACAGCACCATTTTCCGCAGACGCGGCGAGAAACCAGTCCAATATTTATCTACATATGAGTGCATGATCGTTGCTATCTTACCAGTAGTGCCAGACATTAAAAAAGGCCCTTACGGGCCTCTTCTAATACGTCAGACTATACTTCGTTTATTACCGGAATAATCATCGGATTGCGCTTGGTGCGCTTGTAGAGCAAGTCACCAATGTCGTCGCGCAGGCGTAGCTTGAACTTCACCCAGTCATCGGGCTCGCGTACACTACGGTTCTCAAAGGCCTTTCGAATCTCGGCCCGAGCGCGGCCGATCAGCTCCTCGTTGTCCTTCATGTAGATGAACCCACGGGAGATAATGTCTGGGCTGGTAAGCAGCTTACCGGTCTTGCGGTCCACTGTGGCTAGGATCATGAATATGCCGTCACCAGACATGGTGAGACGATCGCGTAGAACCACTTGCTCTACGTCACCCACTCCAGAGCCGTCGATCAGCACTACGCCGCTGGGCACGCGCTCGCCGCGCTTGGCACCATTGGGGGTTATCTCTAGCACATCACCATTGTCTAGGACAAACGTATTGGCAGGAGCTACACCGTTCTCTACCGCCACTTCGGCGCTGTAAACCAGGTGGTGGAACTCTCCGTGGATCGGCATGTAGTACTTGGGCTTTACCAAAGCTACAAGCTCGCCGACGTCCTCGCGCCAGGCGTGACCGCCCACGTGCACTGGGCCGTGGTGCTTAATGCCCTGGGTTGAGCCTGCAAAGACATTGGCACCCTCACGCATCAGGTTATCGATGAGGCGTACCACGGAAATCTCATTACCGGGAATTACACTGGAGCTGAAGATGATGGTATCGCCAGGCTTAATTTTGACCTGTTGGTGGTCGCCAGTGGACATGCGCACCAGTGCTGAGTTCTCCTCGCCCTGAGAGCCGGTGCTCAGGATCACAATCTGCTCATCGGGCTGGCGGGTAATGTCCTGCACGCGCATTAGCAGGCCAGGTGGAATCTTAATGTAGCCGAGCTTCACACACAGCTCTACATTGGCCAGCGTGGAGCGGCCTACGAGGGCTAGCTTACGATTAGCCTTGGCGGCGGCATCAATAATGAGCTGCACGCGGGTGATAGAGCTGGAGAATGCCGAGATAATGATGCGAGCCTGGGCTCGGCTGAACAGATCGTCAATCGAGGCTGTCAGATCGCGCTCGTAGGGGTTGTGGCCAGCCCGGTCACAGCTAGTACTGTCGCTCATGAGCAAGAGTACGCCTTCCTTACCAATCTCTTCGAGTCGAGGGAAGTCCATGGGCTTGTTGTCCAGCGGCTGGGTGTCGTGACGCCAGTCACCGGTGTTAATTAGAGTTCCAATAGGCGTACGCAGTACCACTGCCGTGGAGTCGGATATGGTATGGGTAACGCGAACCAGCTCAATATTGAACACGCCAAGCTGCACGCGCTCGTGCTTGTCGGGGTCTAGGACAATCCACTTGGGCTGGTGTATCTTAAACTCGCCAATCTGCTTTTCAACAAAGGCTAGGCTCAGCTTGGAGCCATAGATGGGCACAGGATACTTGGGGATCATGTAGCCGGCAGCACCAATGTGGTCCATGTGGCCGTGGGTAATGATAATGCCGCGGATCTTATGCTTGTTCTTATCCAGATAGGTTGTATCTGGAATAATGTAGTCAATGCCGGGCTGGGACTCGTCCGGGAAGGCAAAGCCCATATCGATGATCACAATGTCGTTCTCGTACTCCACGGCCATCATGTTCTTACCAATCTCACCCAAGCCACCCAGTGGAATTACCTTCAGCTTTGGTACCTTGGTAAAGGTGTTGGCGTCGCGCTCCTTTATCTGGGTCTGTTGCGCACCGCCGGCACCGTTAAACAATGTCTTGTTAACTGGAATTTCCTTACCAGTTGGCAGTGGCTTACTACGCTGACCATTGCGGAAGCGTGTGCCTTTGGGTGTGGAGTTGGTACCACGCCCGCCAGGACGCTGGCCACCACCTTGGCCCTGGCCTTGGCCGGCTGGGCGTGGGCTCTGGCCGCCAGTTCCAGGAGCAATTGGTAGTCCGTCGGCGCCTACGGGACGCGGGGCGTTCGGTCGGTTTGTCATGCCCTGTGGCTGGCTACCGGGGCGTGGGCTCTGGCCGCCACGCCCGGAATTAGAGCGTTGCGGTCGTGCCGAACGGCTTGGTACGTTGGGTATACCGCCAGGGAATAAGTCGTCACCTCCTGCCGGTCGTGGGCTTGGTGCGGGTGTGTTAGTTGGTTGTTCTGGATTCATATGTCCTTTTCTGACCCGGTTGGGTCGTGTTACTTGAAAATAATTGCATTGCGATTGAGAGCTACTTTCGGCTTTCGATCAGGTCAAGAATGGCCGGAATTTTGGCGAAGTCGTCGAACAGGGTTTGGCGCATGCCACCGTTGTAGAGCGCGGCAGCCGGATGGTACAGCGGCAAGTAGACCTGGCCCCCTAGGCGCTTAGGCTGGCCGTGTACTTCGCTTATCTTCAGCTCGGGCAAGAACGCGCTCATGGAATGGCGCCCAAGAAATACCACTAGCTTTGGCTGTATGACAGCCAGTTGCGCCTCGAGATACGGCATAAATGCGGCTATCTCCTCTGGCAACGGATCGCGGTTACTGGGCGGTCGGTATTTCACAATATTGGTAATGTAAATGTCGGTGCGCGCTAGGTGGATGGTAGCTAGCATCTCGTCCAGCAGCTTACCGGCAGCGCCTACAAATGGCACGCCTTGCTCATCTTCCTTGGCCCCGGGGGCCTCGCCAATGAGCACTATCTGGGCATCCGAGTCTCCATCACCAGGGACCAGCTGGGTCGCGGTCGCCCGCAAATCGGGACATGGATTGTCCGCTTCGATTCGCTTGGCGATTTGCTCCAGCTGGTTTTGCTTACTCGTGGCCGTGGTCATACCTTCTCTGTCCCTCATCGGTTCAGGAATCCGCGAACTAGATCCCTCGATCCGGCCCAGATGGTATCCGGGCCAGTCGAACTATCTAGGGCTAGGCGTTGTCGGCTGCCTTTTTGCTCAGGTTCATGCGACCTTTGTCGTCTATCTCCATAAGCTTTACCTGTATTGTATCACCAACTTCAACAACGTCTTCAACCTTTTCTACCCGCTTGTCGGCTAGTTGAGAGATGTGCACCAGACCGTCCTTACCCGGCATAATGTTCACAAAGGCACCGAATTCCATAATCTTCACCACGCGGCCGGTATAGATCTTGCCCACCACAGCCTCGGCTGTTAGGCTCTCGATCCACTCAATAGCTGCCTTGGCGCTTTCACCATCATTGGCGGCAATCATGACCAGGCCAGAGTCCTGTATATCTATCTCCACACCGGTTTCGGCAATAATCTTATTAATAGTGTCGCCACCCTTACCAATAACAATCTTAATCTTGTCTGGGTTGATCTGCATTTTGTAGATACGAGGAGCGTAGGGGCTCATCTCTGGGCGCGGCTCGGCAATAACTGCCAGCATGCTATCTAGAATCTTGATCCGGCCCACTTTGGCCTTCACCAGCGCTTCGCGCATGACGGCTGGGGTAATACCCTTAATCTTAATGTCCATTTGCAGGGCAGTGACACCGGTAGCGGTACCAGCCACCTTGAAGTCCATGTCCCCACCGTGGTCCTCGGCGCCAGCGACGTCGCTGAGCACTACAAAGTGACCGTCATCCCCCATGACCAGCCCCATGGCAATACCAGCAACAGGTGCGGTAATAGGTACGCCCGCATCCATCAGCGACATGGTGCTGCCACAGACTGAGGCCATAGAAGTTGAACCATTTGAGCTAATAGCTTCGCTGACAGTTCGGATGGTATAGGGGAAGTCTTCAACCGATGGAATCACGGCAAGCAGGGCCCGCTCAGCCAAGGCACCATGGCCAATCTCTCGGCGGCCCGGTGAGCGCATGGGGCGCACCTCGCCAGTCGCGTAGGGTGGGAAGTTGTAGTGGTGCATATAGCGCTTGGTAGTGTCCTCTTCCATGGTATCAATCAGCTGGGCGTAGCTAGTCGAAGCCAGCGTGGTCGTATTGAGCACCTGGGTAATGCCGCGCGTGAAGAGCGCCGAGCCATGCACCCGTGGCAGTATGCCTACCTGGTGCGATAGCGGACGGATCTCATCGGGCTTGCGACCGTCTGGGCGAGTATTGTCTTCCAGAATGCCGCGGCGGACTTCAATATCAATCACTTCGTAGTAGGCCGTCGTCAAAGCCGCTGTATCTGGATACGCTTCACCAAGCTCGGCAATTACTTCATCCTTCAGCGCTCGGAAGGCTGGGTGATTTATGTGGACGTAGTGGTCCTCATGGCGCAGGACTGGGATAAGCTTGCCGTCTACAAATTTCTGGATTTTCTTAATGAGCTCTTTGTCGGTTTCAATAAGCTCAAATGGCTTCAGCTGGGGCTTGAGGGCGGCCACCAACTCCTCCTGGAGCTTAATGACTGGCTGCCAGGCCTGATGAGCCAGCTCAATAGCCTTTACCATAAGCTCTTCGTCCACCTGGTTGGCGCCGGCTTCGACCATCATAATCGCGTCCTTGGTTCCAGCCACAGTCAGATCCAGCTCGGAGGTCTTCATTTGCTCGGTAGTTGGGTAAGCTACCAGCTCGCCATCAACCAGGCCAATACTCACGCCCGCTACTGGGCCCTCAAATGGCGCACCACTAATGCTAAGGGCGGCAGATACGGCAATAATACCAAGGATGTTGGTGCCGAAGTCTGGGTCCACGGATAAGACGGTGGCTACACCCTGGACATCGTTACGGTAGCCTGCGGGGAACAGTGGGCGGATGGGGCGGTCGATCAGGCGCGAAGCCAGAGTACCGTGCTCGCTGGCCCGACCCTCACGCTTCATGAAGCGGCTACCGCTAATCTTACCCGAGGCATACATACGCTCCTCGTAGTCGACCATGAGGGGGAAGAAGTCTATGCCGGGACGAGGCGCGTTTGAGACTGCGGCCGTGCCGAGAACTACGGCGTCACCATAGCTCACAGTCACTTCGCCTGCCGCCAGGAAAGCCATATTACCGGTTTCAATGGTAAGTTCGCGACCGCAGAACTGCGCCGAGAACTTCAGCGTCTTAGCGCCAAAAGGGTTGATTATATCTTGATTCATATGCTCCTATTCTGGGGCGAGTAGGTCTCAGGGATACAAGATTAATGGTGTTAATCTCAAAACTCTGCTACTTACGGGCCGCCATAATTAACGTATTGGTACTCTCCCAGGATCCATCCTGAGCGCAGTCGAGGGCTCCAAGGAGCTCTCTGCTTCGATCTGGATGACATAATGTGGGGCTGAACAGGCAGAAACGGGACGTCTTAGCGACGGAGTTCCAGCTTCTTGATCACTTCTTGGTATTTTTTGTGATCTTTCTTGTTCAGATAGTCCAGCAAACTACGACGCTTACCAACCATTTTCAGGAGGCCGCGGCGAGAATGCTCGTCTTTCTTATGGGTCTGCAAGTGAGACGTGAGCTGCTTGATCTGCTCTGTGAAAATACCAATCTGGACCTCTGGCGAACCAGTGTCCTTTTTGTGTGTTTGCATCGAGCCGATTACTTTAGTTTTGACTTCAGTTTTTAGCATTACAGGACACATGCTAGCAGATTACCCTCCTGTTGGCAACCCTCTCTCCCCTCACGCGCTCATCTAGGTTTTGCAAACTAGATCAAAGCATGAGGATGGTATTGCCGTCCCGACCCCCGAAGGGGCCGGAACGACGGTGATCAGACTGGCCAGCCGAACAGCGCCCAGAGCATGAGCGCCATGCGGACACTGTCCCCCGGCCAGGTCGCGACAGCCAGTGTCATGAAGTATGACATGGACTTCTCATCGAGCACGGGTCGCACCGGAATCGCAACCTTGAACTGCTCTCGCATCCAGTTGGCGAAGCCTTCGCCCAGGTAGGCCGTGTCGGTAAGAATGGCGTCCAGTAGCTTTTCGAGAAAGCTTTTGGCCTCGTCGACCGAGATCACGACGTAGGGCTCATCGGGAGCCGGAGCCATGGCGACATCGAGGTTGCTACCAGGGTCCTTGAAGAAGAACCGGTCACCATCAAATCGAGTAACAACGCCGAAGCTCGGCAGTTCGCCCGTGATAGCCACCAAGTCGCCAACTTGCGGGGTTCGAGTAGTATTCATGGTTCTCCTCAGAGACGGGGCCATAGCGGGCCGGTGGATTGTCGAAGTGCTCCAGCAGATAATAAATCTGTTGGCCAGTTCTTGCGATCTGGTTAGAGTTTGGTCTCTTATCAGATCACAAGGTAGCTTGCCGCCCGGCCCCCGAAGGGGGCCGGAACGACAGATGGAGAGGACGGGATCAGACCCGAGTGGTAGCCAGAGGCAGGTCGCGGCGCAGGCCGAAGCCCTCGATGGCCTGACGGAGCGTGGTGCGGTACATCCGCTCCAGCTGACCGTTCTCGCCAGGGTCGTACTCGAACGAGTTCGAGAACGGGACGTGGAAGAAGTCGCTGTCGACCTCATGGCCGGCGAGTAGGACCGCCATGTCCTCGGTGGTGCCGGTGTGGAAGGGGATGCCGTGTGAGAACACCGCCAGCTGCTCCCAAATGTCGGGGCTCACGAAGGTGAAGATCACACCCCCGGAAGCGATGAAGCTCTCGGTCGTGTTGCGCTGCCGGAGCAGCTCCCGGTCGGCCGCGCTGATGACGGCGATGGTGTGGTTGTTGCTGCAGGTGAGGAATCGGGTCATGGATGGTCTTTCTCGATAGCTGCCCTCTCGGGTCAGCGTCTGGTGCTCACGACGCAAGTGCGAAGCGATAACGACTATATTAGCATAAAACGGCTAAATAGTCAATAAATGCTGCTGAATATCCTCAGCTCCTGCCCCTGCAATCACCATTGCCTGCTCTAGCCTATACTCCCCTACCACCGTACGCCGTAAACCGGCCAGATGCGCACCGGTGCCCAGCAACCCTCCCAGGTCTTCTCCCAGGTTGCGAATATAGGTACCAGACGACACATTCCACTCAATTTCCAGATGGGTATGGTGGAAGCCTAGTAACTTAAATGTTCTTACCGTCACCTGGCGACTGGGCATTTCCACGATCTTCCCAGCTCGTGCCAGCTTGTAGGCCTCCTGGCCATTAATCTTAATTGCCGAATATTGTGATGGAATTTGTGTTATTTCCCCCTGTAGCTGCGCTAGCGCCGCTAGGACCTCTTCCCCGCTTGGCTCCCTATCCGATACGGCTAGCTTCTCACCCTCCATATCCCCAGTCGTCGAGTTTGCCCCCAGTACCACCTGGGCCACATAGCTCTTGTCCAGCTTGGTCAGCATCTCCGCCTTCTTACAGGCTGGACCAAATAGCATCAGCATGAGCCCACTTGCCAGGGGGTCCAGGGTGCCAGCATGGCCAATCTTACGAAAGCCAGTGATCTGGCGCAGTTGCCGAATAATATCGAAGGAAGATGGCCCTACTGGTTTGTCGACCAGTAGCAGGCCGTTGTAGGCGTGAGTCATGGGCAGAGTGTAGCATTGGAGCCGCTAGAAATGAAACGCCCCCAGGTAATCCTGAGGGCGTAGGCCTTAGGCATGTTGGCTGTTGCCACAGTGGTAGCAGTATTAGCCTGATGCCGCCAGGTCAATGCTTGGTTCTGTGTAGGCGAGTCACATACCGACGCAGCAACCACAGGTCCAGCGACATGGACCAGCCATACTGAGGCGTGATTGTGGGCGCCGGGCCAGTCGGCTCCAGCTTGAGCCGGCGCTCCCAGTCGGCGATGATGTGACTCAGCCGAGTCTCCCAGCTCAGGCAGCGGTCCCACTGCTTCGGCGACAGTCTGCATTCTGTCAACAGCTCATGGGTATCAACCCAGCTCCTGCGCCAGCCGGCCACACGCTCGGTCGTCGTTGGCGCCTCGCCATTACCCAGCCGCAGAGCGGAATTCCAGGTATGAAATTGGTCGCGAAAGGTTGCCATTTCTTCCTCCAGGTTGTCGGCGTACACACGTCCATTCGGACGCTCTACCCAGTGTAGGGCAGGGCGTCGGTATCGACCGAGAACTACAGGCTTATGCCCACAGTATTATGCACTTCAGCCGTATAAGCCAAGACAGCTGGGTCCTGGTATGGGTCTAGTATGGGCTGGGCCGTCACTACCGGCACTTCAGGCAGAGTTGCCAGGACACTACCCTCGCCCTGGAAGAACGGTGCTGGATCAGCCACTAGCTCATTCGGTGCAGCCACGGCCGGCACGTCTTCCGATAATTCTGGTGTTTCTGGTATAGCCTCGGGTGCCCTAGGGATAGTCAGCGTTTCCGATGGCACCATTACCGGGGTAGGGGGTAGCACGGGCGCCTCCTCTACTACTTCAGGGGCGCTTGGTGTGGGCACTACTGGCTTTGGCTCTGGGCGGCCGCCATTACCGCCATCACGTGGGCCTCGATCACGACCATCCTTACGATCATCCTTCTGGCCACCACCGCGGTATAGGTTCTGGACTATCAGCTGCTGCTTAGCACCGGCTGCCATCATTTGGGCGGCCACTGTCAGCGACTTGGGGGTTGTGTGAATAGCTGTAAAGCGGTCGGTCGAGGCAATAATACCGGTCAGCAAGGCAGTAGCTATGGGCTCATCAATGAGGCCAGTTTGTAGTGACTCAGACAGGGCCACCAGCATTTCGCAGAGGCTAGCGGCATTACCATCTATCAGGTTGATAGCGCCGTAGTTCTCATTGCTGCGGTGGAAATCAAAATTAACAATGGGCACTTCGGCCATTATTTGTGGATTGTCGGTAAATACGCGGTCCATACGTGCCCGAGTGGCTACACCCAGCACAATGGCCAAATCGTACTTGTACGCACCGTAGGCAAATGTAACGTCGCTGGGGGCAAAACCACCCTTTAACGGGGTAATGTGCACATTCAGCTTGCCGTCTTCTATGGTGTACTTCAGGCTATCGACTTCGGCCTTTTTCAGATCTACCTTAAGAATAAAATCGCGCTGGCCGCTCAGGCTGCGGTCTAGGGTCTCTCCAGATAGGAAGCTCAGCGCTGGGGGGATCTGATCACTAATAATTGCCGTTACCTTCTTGTCGAACTTGCGCAGGATAGACGTGAGCGCAATCACAGCTGCCACCTGATCGTTCGATGGGTGTGCACCCGTAGCTACCAGAATAGTCCGCGCTTGGCGGACGGCTTCGGACGCTTGTTGTTTGGGAGTGAGTTCTGTTTCCATAGTATTGACCTCTCGCAAAACGATTAGTGATCATATCTGGAAACTGCGTTTTTGTCAAGATTACGGCTTAGCATAAGCACAATCATAAGATAAAGCCTGGATCCTTGTGGATCCAGGCTAGTTTCTACGACTCAGACACCGGTGGCCTAGACGCGTGAGCATAAAGCCTACGGCGGCCCGCTGTGCGCAGGTGCAGACCGCGCTGGGTTAGATTCGGACGCCAATCAATCCGGATCTCGCCAGCCTCTTCCAGCTCGCTCAGGGTAGCTCTCATCTCAGCGAGTGCTACCTGGCGATCATCTGGTAGCTCCAGACCTACCGTTTCCAGCAGCTGCAAGGCGGCTGTTGCCGCATCATCGGCAAAGCTGATGGGTCGGACCCGCAACAGATCCAGCACTACCAGCTCATAGGGGTCGGACAGCGGAACACTGAGCGCAAGCTGGCTACTGAGCCGAGCGGTAGGAGGCGGCGGCGGTGATGCAGGCTCCTGGGCCGGTGGCGCAGCAGCACCGGGTAGCTTGGGCGACCGGCCCCTCCGAGCGGGCGGCTTACCTCCACCCGGTGGCTTAGCGCCTTTCGAAAACAATTCCGGCTCCTTGGCCACTTTGGGAAGAGCATCTGGCTGGCCCAGCACTGTGCCACTCATATGGCGGGTGTACATCTTGGTCCCCGCATACAGGAGTGTTACCGACTCTACATCCCACTCGCTTGGGTCGGGATCCTCCCGCTTAGAAACTGCCCGCGGCAATCGTCCGTCCCCTTTGGGCAGGCGACGACTAAGCGGGATGGCTATGAGCTGCCGCTCCCTCATACTCACGAGCAGGCGCATCACTCGGCGTGCATCAGCTGGCTTCAACGCCCGAACAATCGCTGGCACTACTGAGTACTCGCCTTTGTCCGGCGCCCACATGCCACCCCGCGCCCGTAGGGCTTGGATTAGGTCGACTTCTGAAATATTGAGCAGCGCCATGACAGCACCCCTTTCCCTACATGGTTCGGTACAACTACCTAGCGGTCACCCCTAGCCACATAGCTGTACCGAAACAGATTGTGAACGTGCAATATACTCGATCACTGTACCCGATAATCCCCTATCGGTCTACGAACCGCGCCCGAGACACTTTACAAAGCCCAGACGATCAGGTATAGTCCAGTAGTCTAAATTCAAACATTCAAACCTATGCCAATCATCAAATCCGCCATCAAACGAGCCAAGCAAACCAAGGTACGACGCAGTCGCAACCTGAAAGTTTTGGCCGCCATCAAGTCCGAGACCAAGGCTGTTATGGCTGCCGCTACCGGCGACGCCAAGACTGCCGACCTAGCTCTGCGGGCTGCTGTGTCCGAGATTGACCGCGCCGTCAAGAAGGGTACGCTCCACAAGAACACCGCTGCTCGCAAGAAGAGCCGCCTGGTAGCCAGCCTCAAGAAAGCCGCCGGTGCCGTTCCTAAGGCTGAAAAGCCTAAGAAAAAGGAGCTTACACCAGCTCAGGCCAAGGCTAAAGCCGCTGCCAAGAAACCAGCCGCCAAGAAAACCACCAAGAAGTAGTCCATCCTACGGATACAAAACCACCCTGCCGGGTGGTTTTTTGGTATTACGCCAATCTGGTCGCAATCCTATACAATAGATACTATGAAACCCACCGATGCCAGCAGCCTACGCCAAGAGTGCCACGACCTCACCATTGAGGCCACCCAGCACCTCAAGCTCCTGCGTGACTACGCCCACACACCGGGCAATGCCTGGCTGGCCAAGGGCGAGCTGGCCCGTATCCGCACCGTCATTGGCGAGATAGACCACCTGATCGAGCAAATCAAGCAAGCCGACGCTCACTAGCTACCTGAACCGCGTGGATAGATCATACAGCAGCTGCTCCAGTGAGGCCTGCTGGGGTCGCCCACTCTTCATCGCCACTTCGGCATCCAGGGAGGTCAGGAACCCCGCTTCTAGATCCTCTACACTCAGCCGCCTGGCAGCCTGCTGGGCCTTACCCGCCACGTAGGGGCTCATCTTCACCCGCTTAGCGAGCTCGCTACTACTTAGGCCCTCACCAGCCTTAGCCGATAGCAGATTTCGTAGCTGCCACTGCACCATGGTGAGTAGATAGAATTCATTTACTCGCTGCCGAATCAGCTCGCGGTACATGGTAAGTACCTTACTGGTCTTGCCGCTCGTAATTGCCTCCACCAGCTCAAATATGGATTGCTCTACGGTGGTCTCCACCAGGAGCTTCACCGTCTCTTCGGTAATATCCGGGGCATAACTCACCAGCTTCTGTATCTCCTGCTCCAGCCGCCACTGGTCCGGTCCACAGGCTGCCGCAAGAGCATCTACACCTGGTCGCTCAATACGCCCGCCCTGCTCCTCCGCGGTACGCTTAATCCAGCTACTTAGCTGTGAGCCTTCCAACAGATCAAACTTCACCACCTTAGCCTCCGTCGACAGGATCTTAAACCAGCTCGTTCGCTGGTCTACTTCTGTGTCCGCAAACACTGCCACGGTGGTGTCCGGAATCTTCGCCAGTAGCGTCAGCGCCACCTCTGTCGCCGGCTTATTCTTCCCCAGTCCTTCCAGAATAACCAGCCGTGAGTTCGCTAGGAACGGCGCCGCCTGTAGTAGCTCGGGCAAGCGCTTGGGGTCCACGCCGGCTCCGTCAAGCTGCTCAATGCCGAAATCTGCTCCGTTCTTCGCCACAAAAGCCTGCCGCATACTCTGCAGCTGCTTCTTGATGGCATATTGGTTCGGCCCATGAAAGAAAAAGATCATAAACTCAGTTTAGGTCAATCTAGAGACCAGGTCGAATGTTGGCAGGTCCTCCTTCGAACGAGGGTCCACTCGGAGCAGCTTGAAATATTCTGTTAGGAAGCGCTATGAACCCATCCACCACCGCGCGCCCACTCATTGCCTGAGCGCACGCGCCCGAACAATACTTGTTCGAGCCGTCACCATTTCTTGGTGATAACTATTGACAATATATAGTTATTGTGCTAATATACGTCATTGTCCTTTCACAGCCTGTTGCAGAGAGCTTTTTGCGGGTAATCGCAAGATTATCCGCTGAGAAGCTCTCCGCTACTTCATCCGAAGTGGCCCTACCCGACCAGGAGGTCACCATGAGCACCACAACGAGCCCCACCCCGCCGGGCACCGCCCGGGCTACAGTCATCCCGGTCATCGCCCCCACCACGCCATACCGACAGCACTGGGCCTCCAAGCGTCGACGCATCCCCACCTGGCTGATCATCGTCGGCCTCGTGCTCCTGCCACTCTTGGGCGCTGCCCTCCGGGGCGGAACTAGCTCGACCGCCCCAGCTCAGCAGACGGCCACCACCACCCAGCAGCTAGACATTGCCACGTTCAATCGTGGCGCCTGGCAACAGGCAGTGGACGCCAGGCTGACAGCCTTCGCCGGCAACAGCGCCGGCCAGCTGGGCACCATTACCTACCAGTACTGCGCCCTGGAAACCAGCTCGGTCGGTGTCGTCAGCGGCCTTGGCCGCCAGCAGCTCGTGGGAGCAGCCCAGTGGCTCGGCGACAAGTACACCGAACTGGCCGCCCTGGCCAAGCCGGTAGCCCCCGCCGGCCTTCTGGCCGACGTCGAGGCGTACTGTCAGGGTACGGGTAGTCTACTCACACCCTGAGCACATGAAGCAGCGGAAGCATTCGGCCCGGACATTTACTTGTCCGGGCCGCTTTCTATTTACGACGTAGTTTGGGCACTGGCTGACACACCGGACAGGTATGCGTCCCACGGCCACCCACCCTGGTCTTCACAATCGTTGTACCGCATACCGGGCAGGGCTCTCCCTCACGCCTGAAAACGCGTGCATGGTCTAGATAGTTTCCAGTCCCCCCAAAGCTATTTACATAGCTGGAAAAGCTCGTGCCGCCGTGCTCTATCCCCAGGGTAATTATTGCAATTATGGCCTCATGGAGGCGCTTTACCTCAGCCTTAGTCAGGTCGCCACCGGTCCGGGTGGGGTGGATCTTGGCAAGGTGTAGGCTCTCATCCGCATAGATATTGCCCACACCAGACACCGTCGACTGGTCTAGGATCACTGCCTTTATCGGTGCCCCCTTGTGCCGAGCCACCTTTGCTGCAAAGCCCACCAGTGTAAAGGCTGGGCTCAGGGGCTCGGGGCCGAGGCGCGCAATAAGCTCATCATTAGTAATATCGGCTGTCGGCATCAGCTTCACCCAACCAAACTTCCGCATGTCATTAAAGTACACGGTATCCCCCGACTCCAGCGCAAACACCACCCGCGTCGTTTTATCTGGCAGCTCATGAGCCATGGAGTCGCTGGGGTGGCCGCCAGCATAGCGCTTGCCACCAGCCCGCTCCAGCACCACCTGGCCTGTCATCTTCAGATGGAATAGCAGCGAGTACTGGTTGGCCAGGTGCCAGATAAGTACCTTGGCCAGCCGCTCCACCAGCAGCACCTCCTGTCCCCGTGTAACTTCATCGATGAAGCCCGCTGGCAGATCAAACGTTTTCGGCGTTAGGACGTCTATCCGGGCAATCCTCTGCCCCACAATGGTCTCCGACAGCCCACGTCGTATTGTTTCTACTTCTGGCCCTTCTGGCATAGTAACTCCTATGCATCAATTATACCTGGAAAGCGAGGCCTAGTTTAGCATAAGTGGCATGCTAAGCTGAATACATGTCTATTGCGATTATCTGCGGTCTTGTTTGCATGGTGGCCTACGGCGTAGCGTCGCTCTTTGGCACCTTTGCCAGCCGCTCCAATAGCCCATTACTAGCGAGCATCTGGTCTTATGCTATAGCCGGAGTAGTAGCCCTTGTGCTGCTGCCGACCAGACATATCCCCTGGGCCAGCCTATCCCCGATAGTGTCGCTTTTTCTGCTAGCGGCCAGTCTCTGTATGGTTAGCGCTTTCTTTCTTTCAAACTACTCCTACACTCACGGTAACGCCTCTGCCCACCAGACAATCGTCAGCAGCAGTAGCGCCATCGTGGTCATCCTGGCAGTTATATTTATCGGTGAACACCTCAGACCCACACAGTGGGCCGCTCTCGCGCTCACATTCTTCGGCGCCCTGCTCTGCTCGGTCAATTTCAAACGCCTTAGAGCGGGTGGCCGGCCTGGTCTGAGCACGGTAGCAGCCATAGTCTCAGCGCTACTTTATGGCGTTGGCAATGCTATGAACAAGTACGTAGTGAACCATACCGGCTGGTATCTAGATATTCTCATTATCGTTATCATCGGCTTGAGTACTCTCTTGGTAGTGGCAAGACGGCAGCGACGTCGCCTTTGGCCTAGAAAAGGCCACGCCAATCTACTGTGGTATGGCCTTCTCACAGGTGTTACCAGCTATATTGAGGTCTACGGCTACGCTGCTGGGCCCGCTAGCATAGTGGCAGTGCTCGTCACGGCTAGCATCATCGTTTTCGCCATAATAGCCCACTTCAAGCTTAAGGATCGGATCAGCCACAGTCAGGTAGCTGGCATAGTTATTACATTCGCAGGTATTACGACCCTGGTGTTGCTCGGCCGCTAAAACTGCTCCTTCGTATAGTGGTGCACTTCCTCAACAAATGACCCGAGCGTACCTTCGATCATAGCAATTTCGGTCTCGAAGCTGGTGTATTTCTTCTCTAGCTTGCGGGCTTCGGCAACCGTCATCCAGACATTGCGTCCGCCTTCAAACTCGGCAATAAGCTCGCCTTCAATATCTGTGCAATGTATGGCAAAAAACATTTTGTCTTCCACCGCTTCGGGCTCATCTTCTAGAAACGTATGTTCGTGGTATAAGCCCAGTATTTTATGCTTAGAAATAAGTCCGGTCTCCTCCAGAAGCTCCCGAGCCGAGGCGTACACAATTGTCTCGCCCCAGCGGATCTTACCAGTCGGAAAGCCAACGTAGCCGTAGTACGGGTTTTTGCGGCGTTCCTGGAATAGCAGCTGGCGCTCTCCACCAGACATTCGCTCAATCACCAAAAGTACCGCTACCTTGGGCTGCCGCTCAATGGTTTTCGTGTCAGTGTCCAGCTTATTGGCGTACTCCTTGCCCTTGGTTGTCAGCCGGTACTTGCCGCGCTCCACCTTCTCGACCAGCCCCAGATACACAAGCTTGCCAATATGAAAGTTAAAATGGTCACTGGCCAACCCAGTCGGCTTCTGGAGCTCGGCAAAGCCAGAGTGTGGCACAAATAATAGCTCTCGCAGTATGCTAGTCTGCGCATCGTGGATCTTCACTTCAGTACTCATAGCGGCTCCTCTTTGCCTTCAGATTAGGCTACGCCTCCTGGCCAGTCTAGTAAAGTGGAGTTTAGTTAGTACAGCCGTCCACCTATCACGGCGCCCTCGTCCGGGTTAATCAGCACACAATCGCCGTCGCCGTCTGGTACGCCCAGCGTCAGCGACTCGGAGATAAACGGCCCAATCTGCCGGGGCGGAAAGTTCACTACCCCCAACACCCGCCGGTCCTGCAGCTGCTCCTTAGAATAGTGCTTTACTAGCTGGGCGCTAGACTTCTTAGTTCCAATCTCTGGGCCAAAATCAATGGTCAGCTTGTAGGCGGGCTTTCGTGCTTCCGGAAAGTCCTGGACGCCAATAATCTTTCCCACTCGCACATCTAGCTTCTCAAAGTCCTCGTAGGTTGCCATAGTTATTCCTCATTCTTGATTATAAATGCTATACACGTCGGTGACGGCACCGCTAAGTTCGACTCCGCCTCCAGCCCGCCGCCCTCATCAATACGGTACGTTACCACCGCGTCGCTCTTCTGGTTCGTCACCAGTAGATACTGCCCACTTGGATCTATCACTGCCGACCGCGGCTCTGTGCCAAGCACGGGCAAAATGTCGATCAGTTCAAGCGCTCCGCTCTGCGCATCAATACGGTAGCTCGCTACGCTCTCGTCCCCACGGTTGGTCACATACAGGAACTTTCCCGAAGAATGCATACTAATAGCTCCCGCCCTATTCTCTCCCTGAGCACCCGCAGCCCGCGTGGACAGCGTTTCGGTTGGCTTAAGAATTCCATCACCACCCAGATCGTAGGCCATTATAGTGGAGTCCAGCTCTCCCACCACATACAAGCGTGATAGCGTCGGATGAAATACCATATATCGCGGCCCGCTGCCAGCCTTTGCCTGAGTCGCTCGCGCCGATGCAACATTAATTCCCCCAGCACCTACCTGGTACATCGTCAGCCTATCTAGCCCCAGGTCCGCCACCCATAGCCGCCCGGACGTATCAAATGCCACACCATGTGGGTGAGGCGCAGCTTGCCGTACGGCATCGGGCCCGCTCCCGTCATATTGCACTACCTGCGCTGCGCCAAGAGTGCCGTCGGCCCCCACTGCTAGCACCGCCACCGATCCGCCCACGTAGTTGGCCACCACCAGCACCCGGCCGTCCGCGCTTACCGCCAGGTGACAGGGGTGTGCACCGCCGGTTAGCTGGCGACCAATGAGCGTCAGCTCGAGAGTCTCCGCCGCAATGCTATAACTATAAACTACACCCTCATCCACTTCGCTAGCGGCGTACAGGAACTGCCCTGTCGGCTCCACCAGTACCCATGACGGGTGCGCTAGCTTCGCCGCCAGCGCCAATCCTGATAGTTTGCCAGACACACTATCCCACTCAGCCCGATACATGCCTTCGCCCCCCTTGTCCGTATAGGTTCCGATAAATGCTGGTGTCATTTATCCTCTCCACCCAGCAGGTGACTCAGCTCTGCCAGCAGCCCCGCCCGCGCATCGCCAGTCCAGTTATGATCGCCGTGGATAGCCCGCAGCACTATGCCCGGCTGGCTCTGAAATACTGAGTAGTCGGCATGACGAATCACATCCTCCTCCAGCGCCTCTATTACATGTAGCGGCTGGGCAGCAGCATACTCGGTAATCAGCTGCGCGGGGTTGTGGCGCTCCATGTCATCAAAGTAGTCCAATGGGATCACCGTCGTTGTACCATCCTTACGTGGCACCGTCAGGATACGACCGTCAAGCTGGGCGCCCTTGTATGCCATGAAGTATCGCCGCGTGCTATCTCCGCCTGAGCGTGTCGGTGGCGCCAAAAAAATTACCGAATCTAGTTCGCTATCGCCGGCCAGTGAGGCTACTACGCACCCCATGGAGTGGCCCAGTAGATGCACCCGTGCGCCAGGGTGCTTTGCTCGGGCAGCCGCCAGTACCTGCCGCACAATGTCTCGCTGCTCTGTTAGTGTCCGCAGCGTCACCTCGTCTCCCTCCACTTGGTTCAGATCAAATAATACGGAGGTATAATGGTCGGCAAAATACCGAGCTACCTCGGTAAACATACCGCGGCTGTCCCGCTGCACCCCGAATCCGTGAACTAGGATCAAAACATCTGGCCCGGTGCCCACTATGCTAATGTCGCTCTGGGGGTTAAAAGATTCCGTGCTATCCACGATCTCGGCAGCCCTGGCATCGTGAAAATCAGGCGACATCGGCAGACTCAAGATACAGCGCCCAGGCCACCAAGGCGCGATTATTATCTAGTTGATGCGTACGAATCAGTTCACTGACTTCGGCTGGGGTTAGCCAAAAAGATTCCAAGCCCTGTTCTTCCTCATCACCAGGCAGTTTGTGGTCCGAGAGCTCCTCGGCCAGATAAATAAACATTTTGTCAGTAGTTCGTCGATTATCCATGTAGAAACTTCCTAGATAGGTCAACTTCCCCGCTGCCAAACCAGCTTCCTCTGCCAATTCACGTACTGCAGCCTGCTCATTCGTTTCACCTTCCTCGATGCTACCACCAGGCAATTGGTACATAGCTACACCGAGCGGATGCGAATACTCAGTCATCATAAGGAGCTTACCTTGAGCATTGCGCGCCAGGATGCTCACAGCACCGGGCCCCGGTGCAAACCTAAGATAGGTTGAGAGCTTTCCGTCGGGCATGACAACATCATCAATTACGAGCGATAGCCGTGGATGCTCAAAAACGGTTTTAGTACCGGTAACTTTCCACCGACTCACAGCTCGCCCCAGTTGGTCCCAATCTCCGTATCCACCGCCAGCGGCACGCCCAGGTCATATACATTGGTCATCACATCGCGGATCAGTGCCGCTACTGCCTCGCCCTTGCTCGCGTCAGTCTCAATGATGAGTTCATCATGTATCTGGAGTAGTAGCCTAGCATCACCATCCAGCCGTGGCACTAGGGCAATCATGGCCAGCTTAATAATGTCCGCTGCCGTGCCCTGAATAGGCACATTTACCGCCATGCGCTCGGCCGCGTTTACCAGAATCTGGTTGTTTGAGTTAATCTCCGGGCAGGGTCGACGGCGACCAAATAGTGTCTCGGTGTACTCATGCTCGCGGGCAAATAGCTTCGTCTCTTCAATGTAGGCCTTCAGTTTGGGTCGCACCTCGAAGTAGCGCTGGATAAACCCAGCCGACTCCTCACGCGTCATACCTGTGGCGACAGATAGGCCATGAGCGCTCATGCCGTACATTACACCGAAGTTAATAGTCTTGGCATTATAGCGTTGCTGCTTAGTGACAGTCTCTAGCGGTACGGTATACAGCTCAGCAGCCGTCTGCTGGTGCAGATCTATACCATCACGAAAGGTCTGGATCATAGCCTCGTCTTTGGCCAGCGCTGCTGCTACGCGCAGCTCAATCTGCGAGTAGTCTGCACCCACCAGCACACGGCCCTTCGGCGCCACAAAGGCCTTACGGATTTCCCGACCCAGATCAGTGCGCACTGGTATGTTCTGTAGATTGGGGCTATTAGAGCTAAGTCGCCCCGTGGCCGCAATTGTCTGGCTGTAGCTGGTGTGCACGCGCCCGTCGGCCGCTACTAGCTGTGGCAGGGTGTCTATGTAGGTATTCTTCAGCTTCATTAGCTCGCGGTACTCGAGAATAAGTTCAATGATAGGGTGCATCCCACGCATTTTCTCCAGCTGATCGGCAGCTGTAGAAAGCCCGGTCTTGCCCTTCTTTATGCCCACTGCCGACAGCGCTAGCTTGTTATAGAGGATCTCGGCCAGCTGCGACGGCGAGCCAATGTTGAAGTGCTGCTCCGCGGCCTTATAAATGTCCTCTTCCAGACCCAGAATCTTGGCCGAGATTACCTTATTGAAGTCGTGCAGGAACTTGGAGTCCAGCTCTATACCAGCCAGCTCCATGTCTGCCAGTATGGGTATGAGCGGCCACTCGGTAGCTGCAGCCAGCTTGGCTACGCCCACCGCGTCCTTATGGCCCATCTCGGCGACCTGCTTCTCATAGATACGCCAGCTCATGTCGGCGTCCTCACAAGCATAAGTAGTAGCCTCGGCGATGTCAGTAGTATCAAAAGTAGCCTGGCTCTTACCTGCACCAATCAGCTCAGTAATTGGGATCATGTCTATACCCAGCTCGGAGAAGGCCAGATCGTCCAGCGACTGAGTGCGGCCAGTGGGGTTTAGCAAGAACGCGGCAATCATAGTGTCCCAGGCAATCCCCGCCACCACCACACCAGCCTCGTGGAGAATTTGGTAATCGTATTTAATATTGTGCCCCACCTTACCTATAGCCGGATTCGTCAATGCTGGCCGCAATGCCCCTAGTACCACATCCTTAGCCAGCTGCTTACCCGCCTGGTGCCCTACCGGCACATAATAGGCCTCAGCAGGCTTTACAGAGAATGATAACCCTACTAGATCGGCCGTCAGTACGTCTAGCCCAGTAGTCTCCGTGTCCATAGCAAAGATCTTGGTCTTTTCCAGTGTGGCCACGAGCTCAGCTAGATCCTTCTCAGTGGTTACGCTATGGTACTTCACCGACTTCAGATGCGCCCGGTCCTTCTTCTGTGGTTCACCTAGATCAAACAGGCTTGGTACAGTCTCTACCATTTCCGGCGGGAGCTTGCTGAGAAGCCCTTTAAAGCCGAGCTCGCGAAATAGATCGTGGATCTCCGTGCGGTTGTATTGGCCCAGCTCCGCTGCGGCTAGATCTAGCTTGACCGGCGCATCCTGCACAATTCGCGATAGCTCGTGGCTATGGTAGGCCAGTTCCTTATTATCTCGCAGCCGTTCTCCGAGTTTGCCTGGTATTTTTTCAAGATTGTCATACACAGCATCCAGCGTGCCATAGTTCTGGATCAGTGCCATAGCCGTCTTCTCGCCCACGCCGGGGACGCCAGGAATGTTATCGCTGGAGTCGCCCATTAGCGCCTTAGCGTCCAAGAACTGCCCGGGCGTTAAGCCGTAGCGCTCCTGCATTTTGGCCAGGTCATAGATGGTGGTGTCAGTGAACCCACGCTGCATGGTGTAGACCCGTGTAGTGTCATTGATTAGCTGGAACTCATCCTTATCACCGGTCACAATAATGGTATCAAGGTCGCCAGACTGTTTCACAAAGGTGCCAATAATGTCGTCTGCCTCATAGCGTGCTAACTCCACCCAGGGTATGCCCAATGCCTCCGTCACCTTCCTGGCCCACGGCATTTGTTCATACAGATCGTCCGGCTGCTTTACCCGCGTTCCCTTATACTCGGGGTACATCTCGTGCCGGAACGTTGGCCCCTTCATGTCCCAGGCCATTACCATGTAGGTCGGCTTCAGCTCGGCAATGACCTTAAGCAGAATAGTAGTAAAGCCGTAGGTAGCATTGGTAGGCACGCCATCCTTATTCGAAAGTGGCGGTATGGCGTGATAGCCTCGGTGAAATACCGCGCTACCGTCAACGAGAACGAGGGTGGGTTTTTTGCTCATACGCCAATTATACCCCGATACAAACAAGAAGTCCCCAGGAGCAAAGCCCCCGGGGACGAGTGGTGAACTAGAGGGACGGCGCAGCAGCAGCCCTGTGCGACCAGCGCAAGGACTAAGACGCAGAAGGGCTCCGTCTAGACTCCTGGTCCAGACGGAGCCCACGATTACATGCGGACACGCCCTCGCATGCGCAAGGCTACTCGGAAGTCTTCAATGATCTGATGCCGCTCATCGTCGGACAACTGGTACAGCAACCCGCTCCGCACCACATGCCCCGTCGCCACCAGTGCATCGAGCTCAACTTGAAGGGCTTCGATCGAGTCGTCGCCAGCGCAAGCTTTTTGAATGTGTTCGAGCGTACGCTCTTCCGGAAAGCGGTCCTTACCCAGCAGGTAGGCCCGAATACGTGTGGCCGGTCGTGGTTGTCTCATTGCTATCCCCTCCCCTTGCCACTGGTTGCAATAGAAACATCAATCGAGCAAATACTTGGACTAGATTGCCACATCATGCCTCCTGAGAGATTCGTTGGAGCAGACGCTTTGCCTACTCTCTAGGTGGATTGGATGTGAGCAACCGGCTTTATTGCCATAACTGTTGCAGAGTGCGAACTGTTTAGAAGCCGGAAACTCTAGAACTCGGCTGATCAGAGTGATCACCTACTTTGACTAGATGGACAATCCCCCTGATCATACGCGTCGTAGCAGTGTGAAACAACCTTTTTAGCATATTATGGCCTTGGAAAAGCAAAATAATAGGCCCCGCACGAGTGCGGGGCCAGGGACGGGGCTAGGAATGGGCGTCGCTGTACCACTCCCCTATGCCTTCGCCAACTACGATCAGGCGCCAAGGCAGCCGGTATGGCACTACTGGCTCAAGTGCTACAGCCAAATTACCCGCGTGCTGCAGATAGATAGCTGCCACGGACTTTATAGCTACGTCACGTGCCAGATCGCTGGTATCGGTCTCTGGCCAGCAGTCCATGGGCAGCTCCAGCGTCAACTGGAATGGGTAGGGTGTGGCGCTGAGATCACTCATGACGGGTACGCTCAGAGTCAGTCGGCCTGCTGGCCAGGAGTAGTACTGTGTCACGACCTGGGCAATAGCGTCGCGTATTCCCCTTTCGAGGCAGTCGGTATTATAAGGCGGGTACAAAGCAAACGTCAGTGTAAGCACGGTGCTCATCTCACTAGTAGGGAACTTGGGGGCGCACGCCAGATGATACCAGATTGTAATAGGGCTAGACTGTACCGTCCACCTATCTGGCTGTTAATCTGTTGGCGTTAGAAAGAAAGAGGGCCGTTCGGGAGCGCTAGCTCCCGAACGGCCCCATCGAGCAGTCCGGTCAACCGGCGCCTCTTGGTCGGAGGTGGACTGTTTCGTACGAGCTTGGTCTTGGGCAGGGCTGCACGAGTGCTCCCCAAATTGCCGCTTCGACATGCCCTCAGCATGCCGCGCAAAGTCCCCCAGGGGGCCCAAGACCGATCATGACCCGGTAGGGTCTACGATCATACTGGTGACCGAAGTCTACTGCACCAGTTGCAGACCATTCGCCACTATCGCTTGTGAATGATGAACGTATGCGGCATCCTGCCATTCAAGTGGATGCATCCCCAGTTGTTGATCCTCCTAGTCCTGTCAGCCGGATTCGTTGATCCGGTACTGGCCGCCACCTATTGGTTTGGGCTTAACAGGGAGGCTCGAGAAAGCGTGGTCGAGTAGGCAATCAGGAGACGATCACCTACGAAACCGGAGCGCGAATGCGTTGCAGCAACGTTACTCCTTAGGCGCAAGGGCGGACTCGCTACTGCGAGTGTGGACAAGTGGGCCGGAGCCCTGGACCGAGTCCCGTGGCCGCGTTCACGAACGGGCATGTTGGGAATCGGTGCACGTCGGCCGTGAGCAAGCCCACGACGGACGTGAGAAGTACGATAGTCCTATTCCAGATCACTGTCAAGATTTTGCTACGGAGATGGAAATGGGCCGTCCAGGAGTCGAAACTCCCGGACGGCCCTTTCGGATTTGGGTGTTTACGCGGCTGCTGACACCCTTACCGGTTTTTCAGATTGCTACATCTATTGCACGTAGGCGGTGAAGACGTTGCTACGTCACTGTGCGCAATCACAGCAACACGCTCCAGAGGTTCGTCCACCCCTACGGGGTGGGCTTCCACACTTCGTTTTGCGTAGCGGTACGTGGTGCTTCCGCTACGACCGTTCTCCGTCGTTTCCGAGAGGACGATGAACCCCGCATAATTGCCTGCGGCCAAGTCCAGATACTTCGATCTAGTCCGTGGGTCTCCCCGTGGCACCGCGTTGGCATGGGTGTAAACACACTCAGTACATTTGTTCTCGGCGTATCCGGTACTACTGCAGCGAGCATTAGATGGTAGACTCGCTGCTCCGGCAAACCAGTGGCGTACAGATCCCCTGGCCTAGCTCCACCATACGACTCGCTCTGCGCAGAGTCAATCATGCGCCCACCAAAAAAGCCCCTTTCGGGGCTTTCCGGTTAGACATCTAACTTAGCTCAGGTAGTCGCGAAGCTTCTTGCTTTCGCGGTGCTTGCGCAGCTTGGCCAGGGCCTTGGCCTCAATCTGACGGATGCGCTCGCGAGTAACACCGAACTCTTGTCCCACTTCTTCCAGGGTATGGCTGCGGCCATCTTCCAGACCAAACCGCATGCGGAGGATCTTCTGCTCACGCGGTGTTAAGAGCGCCAGTACCTGGTTTACATGCTCCTTAAGCAGTTGATAGGTAGCCGCTTCGGCTGGTGTCTGTGCTTCCTCGTCTTCAATAAAGTCACCAAGACGCGAGTCGTCCTCTTCACCAACCGGCGCTTCGAGCGATACAATGTCCTGCTTAATCTTAATAATGTGGTTCACCTTATCGACGTCCATTTCCATCTCAGCAGCAATCTCCTCGGGCATAGGCTCGCGGCCCAGCTCCTGCACCAGACGGCGCTGAGTACGGATAAGCTTATTTATGGTCTCTACCATATGGACGGGGATGCGGATGGTGCGAGCCTGGTCGGCAATAGCTCGGGTAATAGCCTGGCGAATCCACCACGTAGCGTAGGTCGAAAATTTGTAGCCCTTTGTGTAGTCGAACTTCTCCACGGCCCGTAGCAAGCCAGTATTACCCTCTTGGATCAGGTCAAGTAGGTCCAGCCCACGGCCAATATACTTCTTAGCAATCGATACGACGAGACGCATATTGGCCTCGGCCATAGCGTCCTTAGCTGCCTTGTCTCCCGCTTCTATGCGCTTGGCCAGGGTCACTTCCTGCTCACCGGTAAGGAGCGGAATCTTACCAATCTCACGTAGGTACAGGCGCACCGAGTCATCGGCAATGTCCTTAATGTAGTCGTCGTTGTCTTCGGCCACGGGCTCTTCATCCGATTGGTCCCAGATGAGTCGTTCTTTTTGGTCTGTCAGCTCTACGCCGTTTTCTAGCAACGCCGCGTACAACTCATCCAGCTCCTCAAGGTTATCTTCCGCATCAGGAATAGCCTGGGCTATCTCCTGCTGGGTGACAAAGCCCTGCTCCTTGCCCTTGGCAATTAATCGTTCAATCTCCGGGGAATACCCAGATCCAGCCGGGGTCTCTTCCGACTCCGGTGTTGCAGCTTTCTTAGGCAATTATCTCTCCTCTGCCATGATGGCCTGGTACTCACCAAGTATCTGGTGGGTCAGCGCAGTGTCGCCACTTGCTTCAGCGGCCTTCAGGCGTTTACTTAGTGTCATTTTCTGGTCGTGACTAGCCAGCTCAATCAATCGGCGGGCTAGGGTAAAGGCCACGAAGCTCCGGTCAGCCGGGGCGGTATCCGCATATTCTTCTTCGCCTTGCAATGCCAAGATTTTGACATAATCCGCCTGTTCTGGCAATACCTTTACCAGCTGGTCCAGAGCGGCATTACTCCCCTCGCTGATCATCCGATCAAATATAGTCTGGTGGCGTTCATCGGCAAAATCCGTAGTCCTCAGGTCCTCCAGGCTCAGCCGTGCCTCGGGAAACGCCAGGTTCAGGCTAAGCACCGATACCTCAATATTGGCTCGACCACTTAGCTTAGGCGGGGGCACTATGGCCGCAGTTGCGGTCGCTATCCGCGCCGTAGCCGCAGACGTGGACGTCCGCGTGGTAGTCGGCATAGTCTCGTCTGTGCTCTCAATGGCATCCAGGAACGACTGCTCCTCTATGCCAGTCTCACCTGCCATGTGCTGGACAAAGACTTGCTGGGTCGCATTATCGTATAGTCGCAGGATAGTCGCCATGCGTTTCACAAACTGGATCTTATCAATGCCGCTTGGCTTATCATCAATATTAAACTCCCGCCGAGACCGCTCGTACCAGTACTCCCGAATCTCCTTGGCATCCTTGATTGCCTTCTCCCAGAGGGCAGGGTCTTGGAGAATAAGCTCATCGGGATCTTTGGCACCCTCTATCTCCACCACGAATAAGTTCAGCCCCAGCTTCTGCGCCAGCGGTATGGCCCGCTCAGTGGCGGCCAGCCCGGCGCGATCAGCGTCAAAGCATAGCTTCACGTTCTTGCTCAGGTAGGACAGCGCCTTCAGCTGGTCGAGCGTCAGCGCCGTGCCGCTAGCCGCTACCACCTGCCGCACCCCCGCCTGGTGGCTCGCAATGACGTCCATATTGCCTTCTACCAGCACCACCTCATCCTTGGTCCGAATGGCCTCCTTAGCTAGATGCAGGCCGAAGATGGCGCGGGACTTGTCGTAGAGCACTGTCTGGGGTGTGTTCAGGTACTTGGGTAGCGAGTCGTCTAGTACCCGACCGGTAAAGCCAATCGGCCGCCCCTGCCCATCGGAGATGGTAAACATTACCCGGCCGCGGTATAGGTCGTATACTGTGGAGCGCTCCGGCCGCTGACCCGCTAGCCCCGCCCGCAGGAGCTCGTCTTGGGTGTAGCCTTTCTTCAGCAAGAATCCACTGAGCGCCTCCCACGACTCGGGTGCGTAGCCAATCATAAAGTCGGTAATAATCTGCTTCCCCAACCGCCGGTCTCTCGTTACATACTCCAGTGCCTTTGGGTTCTTTACCAGGGTAGCCTGGAAGTACTTGGCCGCCAGCTCTATAGCTGCATACAGTCGATCGGTATTCTCCTTAGGTCGGCCACTCTTGGTCTTCAGCTCCACCCCAGCCCGCCGTGCCAGTAGCTCCAGTGCTGACCGGAAGTCTAGACCCTCTATGAGCATGACAAATTTGAAGACGTCCCCACCCTGGCCACAGCCAAAACAATGGAATATGCCCTTTTCAGGGCTCACCATGAAGCTAGCAGTCTTCTCCTGGTGGAATGGACACGGTGCCTTTAGGTTGCGCCCAGCTTGCTTCAGCTGCACATACCCACCCACCACATCGGCAATCTCCAGCCGGCCTTTTATCTCCTCAACTTCGTTCATATACCTATTATACAGGGAGAGGCAAGCTATGCGAACAAAATACGAATGCGGCTATTTCAGTCGGCTCCAGCTCAGATTAGGGTTAAAGCGCTCCAGCAACCGCTGCGTCTGGCCTACGCTAGCCTCACCGATAGGGCTCGTAACAAACGCCTCCAGATCCTTCTCGTCATGAGCATCGCTATTCACCATGTAGGCTACCCCGGTACGGTCCACAATGCCCTGTAGTATGTCCAGATCAGCCTTCATATGCGGGCTAATATTGTTCTCATTTATGAGCTCTAGTCCATCAATCCGTCCATCCTTTACCAGCTGCTCGAGCATAGCTGGCGAAAAGTCCTCCCAGTAGTGGTAGGGGTGAGCAAATATGGCAATCCCGCCGGCGTCACGGATGAGTTTAACGCCGCTATCCAAATCACTAATAAATTCAAAGTCGGCCTTGGGCAGCGGCTTGAAGGACTTAGATCCCATTACCAGAGCATAGGGCTCTTGGCGCGCGCCACCTTCTAGCATGTAGTTGTAGCTCTTCTTCAGCTTGGGATTGGTCTGAGTCGCCTCGGCCATCTCAGCCTTAAACGTGGCCAGCAGTTGTACGTTCTGCGGCTTGGCGAGCATAGCTTTTACAATATGGGGCTGCCCTGGCACACTGGTACCCGCTGCCGCCTGGCACTCCGCCTCGGTAATGTCCATGCCGAGCGACTGCAGATGCGCCACCACCCGGCTCATGCGCTTCACGCGGCCTTGGTGTATTTGCTCACAAAACTCTAGGATAGGCTCGTTTGCCGGATCAATGAATAATCCCAGTATGTGCACCGAGTGCCGCATCCACTCCGGGTGCTCTTTGGGCAGGCCCGTCGACAGCTCTATACCCACGGTCCACTGCACTGGGCCAGCATAGGCCCGCAGTTGATCCATAATCTCGGCATTAGGCAGGCAGTCGTGGTCTGTCAGGCCGACAATCCCAACGCCCTGCCGCTCGGCTGCCGCTAATAGATCCAGATGGCTCAGGTAGCCGTCAGATATAAGGGTGTGGTTATGTAGTGATTCAAATTTCAGTTCAGGCATAGTAATCCTTTGTATGTTAGGCGGCCTTGAAGGACAGGTCCGTACCATCGGCCACTAACAACGCTGCCCGGTCCAGACGCCGTTGTTGCTCTTGGGTAACACGCGCCAAGACTAGGTTCTCTAGCTTCTCAAGCCCTGCCATGGCGCCCTGATGAAAACGCATATAGAGCTGGGCGTTCTCGGCGTAGTCTTGTTTCAATGGTTCTACATCTACTAGCCAGGGTTGTGCGACTGACTGGCCGTCCCATGTGCCCAGTATATATTGCCTGGGTTCAAAGATGTCATACAAAAACGCCTCTCTTGCACCCACTTTTTCAGCTAGATAGCGACTAAGGCTCTCGATAAGCGCAATGATCGGCTCCACATCTGTAATGGCTCTTTCGGTAAGCCTCGTACCAACTACTTCTCTTGTCGCGAGTATAATAGTTGGCTCAACTGCTTCAGGATCCAGGCCTACAGAACCAAAAGTCGGTGGTACGGGTACACCGTAGTGGGCCACTTCCATAATGTTGTGGGCCTCCTGCTCGGCTATACGCTGAAGATGGTCCTTTTCCAACTCCCCAGGCAGGGGCTCGCGTAGACCAGGGTCTATCTCATATAAATCGCGAATAAGCAGATCATGAGTGTAGTAGCGTACACCGTCCTGCTCAAAGCTGCCTTGGTGGCCGCCCGGATGGGCGGTATTTATCTCAATATTAGCCGTTATCGCCGGGTACTCCATATCCTCGCTAGGGTTATACCCTGGTTGCTCCCCCACTAGCGTAGCTCCTTCCGCCAAACAAATTTAAGTCCGCTCCAGGTATCGTCCACCGCCACCACCTTTACGTCTACTAGCCCCATCGGCAAGATCACGTCGCGGAGGGTCTGTTCCGTTACATCCGTTACCATACCGCTAGCTTGCTTTGGCCAACTCACCCAGAGTACGCTCTCCCGCTCCATGTGGCCGATAAGGCCTTCAATCTCGGCCTCCAGTAGTATCCGCTTGGCCACAAAGTAGTGGATGAATTCGTAGCTAGGCTCGGCCAGGTCCCAGCTAATAGAAGAGCCCAGCGGCCAGCCTCCAATTAGGTCATCGTAGTCATCCGGGACGTGGATAAGTGCCAGGTTTGTATCGCGCTTGAGCCCCAGCTTGTCAGTCAGGGACTTACCAGAGTAGCCGGGTGCATCCGCCACTACGGTACCCGTTTCTGCGCGTGGTAGGCAATAGAGGTAGCCAAGCGCCGTGGCATGAGCCGCACCGCCCATAATGTCAGCACATTGCGTACACCGGGTATGACCAGCCGCTTGCCTGCTTGCATACCTCGCCAAGCCGCCTCGGCCACTGCCTCTGCGCTCATGAGGCCACGAGCTTGGAACAGTCTGGACTCTTCCACCTTGGCCGCCTTCTCGAACCCGGTCTTGGTCGGGCCAGGGCACACTGCTGTCACATGCACACCAGTACCAGACAGTTCCTCGTCTACCGCCTCGCTTAGGCTCAGTACAAATGCTTTGGTAGCATAGTACACCGCCATTAGTGGGCCGGGCAGAAATGCCGCGGTAGACGCTAGGTTCATCACATTACCAGCGCGGCGTTTAATCATCTGGGGCAGTACCCAGTGCATGAGCTCTGCTACTACCACCATATTCACGTGCATCATGTCGATAAGCCGGTCCATATCGGCCAGCGCGTACTCGCTAAAGTCACCAAAGCCGGCGTTGTTAATGAGCACGTCTACCTGGCGCTCGCCTACATAATCAATAATTGCCTTAGCAGCACCGTGCTTTGATAGGTCCTGCTCCAGTGAGTCAACGTTTACTTTGAAGTGGTCGCTCAGCTGCTTGGCCACATAACCGAGCTTGCTAGGATCATGCGCCACAATTAGCAGATCGTGCCCATCCTTGGCCGCCAACCGAGCCAGCTGCAAGCCAATGCCACTTGTTCCGCCAGTAACTACCACAAATTTCTTTTCTAAGCTTGCCATATTAGCCTCTTTCTCGAAGTAAATAGTCTGGCACGGGGAACCGGGCATAGTCATTCAGCAGGTTTTTGCCATAAATAAACCGGCTTAGTGCCTCGGCCTCCATCTTGGCACCTACCAGACCATTATGTGGTTTTGGCTCAGCCTCCAGCCCTACGTAGGTATGGATAGTATCGGTGTTCACGCCTGAGGCTCCGCCGTATAGTGGCGGCTGCTCGCCGCGGCTCAAGTAGTGGCAGTAGGCAAGTACGTGCAAGTCTACCAAGCGCTTGCCAAAAGGCCACCCCAAGTCGTATTTGCGGCAGGCAGCCTCGAGCATACCGTAATCAAACCAGGTATTGTGGCCAGCCAGCGTTCGGTCTGCAATCTCGGTCGTCCAGTCCAGCCACTGCCCCACGGCCTGCTGCAGCGTGGGCTTTTTGGGGTCCACAATCTGCTCTTCGGTAAAGCCATTAATCGCCAGTGCCTCAAGCGATACCTGAGCGTCCGGGTCTACCTGGCACTCTACATAGAACTGGTTATTCGGCTTCCCGAACTCCACCGCCCCAATGCTGAGAATGGAGTGTGCGTTCGGATCGAGGCCACTAGTTTCAACATCTACAACTATCATGCTTCTAGTTTAGCCTACTTGGAGCGAATCTGATATTGCTCAAGTGCTAGTTCAATTACCCCATCCTTAAGCAGGCCAGCTAGCACCATGTGCAATCGCTCATCAGCGATGGCTTTTGATAATTCCGTGACTTTTTTCGAGCCGTCCAAGAGCTGCCGCAGTACCTCGCCCCGGATCTGCCGCGTCGAGCCCGCAAACTTTGACTGTTTGGCGTAGTGTTTACTCCGCCGGTTAGGGTTATCCCCTTGCCTAGCCAAAAACGAGCCATAGTCCATCAGCGCCCAGTACCACTCCCGCGGACTCTCAGCATCAATTGCCTGTTTTATCAGCGGCAGTAGCTGCGCGTCGGACACGTCATCTACCTCCGGAAAAAAGTGGTGGAGAAACACCCGGCGAATATTCGTTTCTATAAATACTGCTGGCAGGTTAAATGCATAAGCCATAATTGCCCCTGCAGTATTGGCACCAATCCCAGGCAGTGACATTAAAAGCTTCTGGTCTGGCGGCAATTGCCCGTCATATGTCGTTATCACCATCTCGGCAGTCCGTTTCAAGTACAGCCCGCGCCGGTTATAGCCCAGTCCTTGCCAGGCCTGCAAGACGGTACTGGGCGATGCTTCCGCCAACGCCTGCCAACCCGGAAATGTGACCATCCAAGCATTGAATTTCTCAATCACTCGACTCACCTGCGTCTGCTGCAGCATTACCTCCGAAACCAAAATCGCATAGGGAGACACATCAGTTCTCCACGGCAGCTCACCCCGCCCATGGTCGTGGTAGTACTCCCAGACTAGCTCTCGAAAAGCTTCCATACTCATGGCTATTATCGTAATAGAAAAAGGCGCCGGCAGATACCGGCGCCTAGGAACGGACGGCTCAGCGAGCCGTGGACAAGCCAGCCCTCCGAGCGTATAGGAATAGGGCTGCAATACTAGCCGTATCGCACAGCTCGCCGGAGTCAATCATGCTCATGACACTGGCCCACGGTAATGCCAGGATTTCCGATATGGATTCATCACCTTCCTGGTGTGCGTGGCTCAACGAATCATCGGCAAGGCCCGTGGCCAGCACGATGGAGTAGCTCTGGTTCTGGCGGCCTGGGCTGGTCTTCAAGGTGTGCAGCAGCTCTACTCGATTTGCCCGGCACCCCACCTCCTCCTCTAGCTCGCTTTGCGCCTGCTCAAGCGGATCCACACCCTTTTTCACCATCCCTGCAGGTATCTCCAGTGTTTCGGCATCTAGGGTATAGCGGTACTGGCGCACTAGGACAACCAAACCAGCCGTGGTGATCGCTACAATGTAGACAGCATCGTGAGGCATGGCCACCATATAGGTGTCCTCTATGCCGTCGGGACGCACTACTATGTCTAGAGCTACCCGGTAGTAAGGCGTATCAACGACTAATTCACGACTAAGACGTTTCCAGGTTCTATCCATGGCGCCATCATACAATTACCTACCTAGGATTACGAGTATAAGCTTTGAGAAATTGACTCAGGGTTTTACAAAGCGCATTATGACGCCAGCTCATCGACATGTTGAAAGGAGGTTAGTGTGCCACCCACACGAACCCCCAAGAAGCACTATCCCCATCCCAGTACGCTGCCTATCTGGCATTATGCCTGGTACTGGCTGATCATGACACCCATTACCGCGGGAGCAGTTGTCTCGGTCACCTGGCTGGACTGGCCCGCAGCAATGCTGGCCCTGGGCCTCCTCGGCGTACCGCTGGCGGGTAGCCTGGCCGAGCTTATCCACCAAGAGCGCTACAACGAGCACGATAGCAGTCCGCGCCGCACATCGTCAGACGTCATAGACCTACTCTGCCTCTGTGCAGTCGTTAGCATTCTGGCCAGCCTGCCCTATCTGGGACATGCCCACGGGCTCGGTACTATGAGCCTACTAATCATCCTAACTGTGCTACCCAATATGGTAGCGTATTGGGTCATCGAGCTGCTGCTGTATACCCGAGCTATCCCTAGGAGTTCAGGCCTCTTTGTAGCATCTATAGGGCTCTCGAAGGCAATTGTGGCCTTCGTCATTGCGGCCTATGCCGTCCAAGCAGATTTTCTCAGCCTGAGCACACCCTCTATATTCTTTGCCTGCGTTGCCCTTGTGGCCATCGGTTTTGCCGGAGAGGTCTGGCTGGCCTACTTCAAGCGCCGGCGACACGAAAGCGGCGTCACCTACGAGTGGCCCCTGCACTATCCAGGTGGGCTCATTGAGCACTGTACTGCACTCGTGGTCATCACCGCTGCCGGCTGGGGGCTTGTCTACCTCCACCTGTTCCCCTAAGTTCCGCTGCCCCGCCGCCCATCTGGGCGGCGGGGTTTCTCTTATGGTTTCAAGCTAGGCATCTCCAGGGTATAATCTGCCGCAGCGGAATAGATCCGCACCCTTGAAATCGAGATGGAGCCGCCATGCACCCCAGATACAGCAAGCCCGAAATGACACGACACTTCACCGACGTAGCCAAGTGGGACGCGGTGCTCGACGTTGAGCTGGCCGCCATTCGTGCCCGTTCGGACCTTGGCCAAATTCCTGAAGCGGACGCCATTGCCATACTGCAGCACGCTCCTCGTATTACCGAGGCCATCATTGCCCAGATTGCAGAACGCGAAGCAGTGACAGACCACGACGTAGCCGCCTTCGTGGATGTGCTAGCCGAAGCCATTGGCGGCGATGAAGCACGCTGGTTCCATTACGGTCTGACATCGTCTGACGTTACCGATACCGCCTTGTGTCGCCAGCTCACCTGGGCCAGCGACACACTCATCGCCGCCGGCGACGTACTGCTCACCAGCCTGTGCCGCCGGGCACGTGAGTTTGCTACCACGCCCTGTGCAGGCCGCACCCACGGACAGCACGCCGAGATCATCACCTTCGGAGTACGCATAGCCAACTGGGCTCACATGGTCGATCGGGCCCTAGCGACGCTACGTCTGGCCAATCAAGCCATACAGGTCGGCAAGCTCAGCGGAGCCTGTGGCACCTACAGCAACATTGACCCTGAAGTCGAGCGGCTTACTTGCGAGAACCTGGCGCTGACACCCGTTGTCGCTACCCAAGTCATTCCACGTGATCTACACCTGGACTTACTGCATGCCTGCAGTAAGTTGGGCAACGCCATTGGCCACATTTACTTCAACCTCCGGCTCATGGCCATAACGGAGATTGGTGAGGTGGAAGAGGGTCGGCGTCCGGGACAGAAGGGTAGTTCCGCCATGCCACACAAGCGCAACCCAATCAAGGGCGAGCAGCTCGATGGCCTGGCCCGTACCTTGCGTGGTTACTACCAGATGGCATCTCAGGACGTTGAGTTGCTTTTCGAGCGCGACATTTCACACAGCGCGCCTGAGCGCATCTACCTCCCCGACGCTCTCACCCTGACCCACTACATGACAGTCACAGCCACCAGTGTGTTCGACCTGTTGGTGGTGAACTCCAGCCGGATGCGGCTCAACATTGAGCGTGGCCTCGGCCTCATGTATACCCAGACCGCCCTCACGGCACTCATCGATGACGGCTGGCAGCGTGATGATGCCTACCGGTGCATTCAGCGATTGGCCTCCCGCGCAATTGAAGAAAACCGGCCACTCAGTGACCTACTTGTACTCAGCGATGAAGCCCATACTGGTATAGAGCAGCTCCAGCGTATTTTCAGTGAGGCACACATGCTGCGCAACACGCACCTCATCATCGAGTCCCTGCCACGGTAGTTCCGCTGCCCCGCCGCCCATCTGGGCGGCGGGGTTTTGTTTGTACTATCAGATATACAGGCCCTACAATACTCTTATGCAAAGCTTTACTATCAAACTCGACTTTCGGATCGTCAGTGCCATGCTTACCGTTGTCATATTAGTAATGCTTGGCTTCTGGCAGCCTTGGTCGGCAGCCGCTAGCGCCAAGACCATTAGTGTATCTGGCACCGCTAGTATTAAGGCCCTGCCAGACCAGTATGTCTTTTCGCCGACCTACGAGGCCAAGGGTGCCACCGAGAAAGAAGCTCTCGCAAGCGCCACCAACCAGACGACCACCATCACGGTCGCGCTCAAGGCTCTGGGCGTGCCCGACAAAGACATTGCCACCGCCTCATCGGCTACCGGTAACTACTACCCCTATTGGAAGTGGAATGCTGGTAGTAAAACTGCTACCACCAGCCTCACCGTGACTGTAGACAATAAGGACCTGGCCGAGAAAGTCCAGACCTACCTGCTCACCACCGACCTCACCGGTAGCGCCAGCCCGCAGGCTAGTTTCAGCGAGACACGACGCAAGGCTCTAGAGGCAGAGGCACGCACCAAGGCAATTGATGACGCCAAGGCCAAAGCCACGCAGATTGCTACCGAGCTAGGCGTGCACGTCGGCAAAGCCCAGAGCGTGGATACTAATAATGGCTATGGCGAGATTATGCCTCTAGCCAGCGGCAAGGCCGTTGCGCAAGACGCCAATGGCGGCGGCCCTGTCACGGCTCCTGCCCCCGTTATCTACACTGGCCAGAACGACATTAGCGCCTCCGTCGCTATCGTCTACGCCCTGCGCTAAGGCCTGGTAAAACAAATAGCCGTCCGACTGTAACGCGTGGTCACTCTCGGACGGCTTCAGGCTGGACGCCGCTTATTTCAGCTGTTTTTCCAAGTTCTTTTCGAGGTCCTCGTTATTCAGAGGCTTCAGCATTTCTACGAGTTCGGGATCATCATCTATCTTAATGCCATTTTTCTTCATTAATATGGTCATAAGGTGGATCACTTTGGTAATTTCACCCTCAGCGATTGAGTTCACCTGCAGATCTGTCTCTTCACGGATTTCCGCTACTCGCGCTGCTCGGTTCTGCGAGACCAGTACAATGATGGCAAGAAAGATTGCTTCAAGGGACACTACCATAGTTAGCAATCCGAATGGGAAGGGGTCGAAGGCTTTGATCCCTGGAATAATGCCAGTGTTAATAATCATCCAGATCGCAAACCAGATAGCGTTTAGAATAAGAAATGTGACCGAGCCTAGCTTGGCCGTCAAAACGTCAGCTAGTCGCTCGCCGAGATTACGCTGGGCATCTGCTTGGGCACGGTAGCTGGTATACCGCTCACGGCGGGCTTGGGTGGTTGTGTCATGTTTGCTTGTGTTTGCCATAGTTGCCACTATTCTACCCTTTTTTTAATGCGGACTCTAGCGATTGATAGCCCTGTAGCTCAAGCGCATTTGGCACTCATTACGCTGTGCCCATATGCAGGCCGAGGACTTCAAGGTAGCTATAGAAACTACTTTCCCAGGGCGTCTCGCGCAGGCCGTGGCAGGCTACCAACCACCAGCTCATAGCTCATATCCACCATCCGCTCCACTTCGGCTGTGGGCACGCTGCCATCCAGTGCCACGCTATTCCAGTGCACTTTATTCATGTGGTAACCCGGCGTTATGGCTGCATGCTTTTGCCGCAGCGCTATTGCCAGCGTCGGCTCGCATTTGAGATTAATATTAGTTGGACTACCAGGTGGGGAGGTCAATGCAAAAATTTTGTTTCCCACCTTAAAAACGGCTGCATCAGGCCCAAATGGGTAGTCCTCCACGGCGGCTAGCTTTCTGAGGCAATAGGCTTCAATACTCATATCATTACTGTAATGCTAATGTAGCTAATAGTCGAATAGATCGAGAGTACTATTGACTTTACATAAGAAGTATGCTAGTATAAGACATTCTCCCAAAATGGGGGTTGTTCCGACCGAAAGGCTTATAAGCATGTCCGATTCCGAAGTGTTCAAGAACGCCGGTTGGCTTACCTTGGGCGGTTTGTCCCAGGAAGTCAGCCGCCGCAGTCGCCGCCGCGTCCACCACAGCAGTGTGGCTTCGTGGCTGCCGACTGCCATTGGCCACCTCAAGGCCATGCTCGTGGACCACGATCTGGTTGACCGTCCAGACAACTGGACACAGCGCACTCTCTACCACTACTCACTCGTCGATGTCTTCATCGAGTACATGGACCGCCGCGTCTTCGGCAAGAGAGTGGACGTCATCGCCCTCACCCGCCTCACCCGTGCCACCATCGACCGGCAACGTGCCGCCTCGGCACCCGTTCGGACACATCTGGCGATTGTCCCCCATCAAGAGGCCACCGCCTCCTGATCATCCGCTGTCCGCCCCACAAGGGCCCTGTATTGCACCAATCTCAGATTGGCGTGAACGGGGCCCTTCGGCTATCTAGGCGCTACCGCTCAGGTCGGCCTGGCGCTCACTAGCAGCCGGAGCTTGGTCACTCGTTTGTCCCAATACCGAGCCGGTCTAGCGCCCAGTACAAGCCGTCAAAGCCTGTCCGCGTCAGGTTCAATAGCGCCGTTGCTACCAGCATTACCAAAGCAGCCGTACCCCAGCGAACGCTAATTGCCGAGGCGGCAATGGCGGTAAGAATTGGAAAGTACGCCCGTACCGTGCTATTGCGCCGGTCACGACGCGTCCAGCCATTGTCACTAGTGTCTATGTGCTCCGCCTTGTCGGCGTAGCGCCTGGCTAGGTGTAGCGTTAGCCCCAGCATGCTCACATTCAGACCATAGACAATAATGCCCTCCCTATTGCCAATGAAGCGGCCGAGTAGATTGGTCGAAAACGGCACCAGGGAAACAAAGAATAGGAATAACATATTCAGATTCACCAGTTTCATATCTAGGTTCTTAATGTAGCTACCAATCACCAGGTTCTGGGCTCGCCAGTAGCCCGAAAGTAGAGCGAAGCTGAGGGCAAAGCTGAATAGTACCGGCCAGAGCTTATACAGCTCAGTCCGCAGAGCTACCTCCGTTACATTCGTCCCCATTTCTGGTATTTTCAGGTCCAGCACAAGCAGGGTCATAGCAATCGCAAATATGCCGTCGGTCAGCGCATGCAAGCGTTCATGTTTCATTTCTTCTTCCTGGTTTCATCAAAGGCCCGTGTACGCTCCACAAACAGCTGCATGGGTACCCGTGCAATATAGTTGCCGATTACCTCAAGAGGCAGATTATCCAGCTTCTTAAACCGCACACACGACCCTCCCATATCTAGCTTCTTCCCGGTGGCCAGGTAGTCGCGCTGAAACTCCTCGCGAATCTTGGGCTCGCCGTACGGTGCCGTCAGGTACACCGCCATATGGTTCTTCTGGCTCGCTAGCGCCGCGTACATGGACGGCTGTTGGTTATAGGTGCTGGGGTAGACGCTCAGCGGAACTACGTAGGTGATCATGCCATAGCCCATTTCTTCCACGTAGCCCTCCGGCAGATTGTCTAGGATGGTCTGGCGTACCGTTGCTATAGCGTGCCGCCGCTCCTCCGGTAACTCGGCTAGGTACTGCTCGGGGATAATGGCCTTGGATATCATACTTTCTTACCAATATACCGGATCAGGCCATGCACCCCTTTCGCCTGGTCCTTATATGTTTCACCCTTGGCATCCGCGACAATAGCCTCAAACCCATCGGCAAAAGCGGCCGCGGAATCTGGGCTAAAAAATCGCTTCAGCTTGCCCTCTATTACGTAGTAGTCATCCTCAAGCCTCTGCCCTTGGCCATACTCTGGATCTTTCGTAGTATTAACCATAAATGCCAATATGCCCCCTGTCTTCAGTACGCGGGCCAGCTCAAGAAACACCTCCTTGGTTGTTTCATTGTCAAAGTAATGCAGGCTCAATTGGGCAAACACCACTTCGAACGAACCATCCGAATACGGTATGCCTTCAATAACATCGCGCTGCACCACCTCTAGGCGATCCGTACCCAGTTCTCGTTTCAGTTGCTCCAAAGTGGCTACGGCCGCATCGGAGGTATCCAAAGCCACTACACCATAGCCCTGGGAGACAAAATAGGCACTATCCTGCCCGTGCCCTGCGCCCAGGTCTAGTATCCGTCCCCTGTTGGGAAAGTACTGGATTGCCTCCGTGGCAAATAGCGATGGTTTATGTGTCCAGTCCGCATCACCATACTTATTATGCTCTTTGGTCCACAGTTCCTGGTCCATACGTGCTCCTTTGCCCGATTGTACCAGCCACCCCAAGGCAAAAGAAAGTCCCGGCGCCTGACTAACTCTCGTGGGCGCCCTAGTCTCAGGGGTTAAAGTAGCTGTACAGCATACTAGATAGCTCGCCAAAGTCGCTGAAATGGGCCCCTTGGCTCATGGCCACAACTAGGTACGGGCCGGTTGGGCCCCAGATTATGCCAGCGTCGTGCAAGTAGTTGCCCAGATCACCCGTTTTGTGGGCTATTACCGTCCCATTTGGCAACCCCACCGGCAGACGATTATTCACCTTTTGCCCCTTTAAGAGCGTTATAAACCGAGCTGTCTCATCTGGGCCAAGTAGCTCGTTCTTGTATAGTCGCTCTAGGAGCAGCGCCACATCGGCTGCGACTGTCCGCTTCGGTATCTTCGTCAGATCGGTACCGGCGTAGCCCTCAGCGTCTAGACCTGGCATCCAGCCCACCTTAGCGGCCAGCGCCTCGGCACAGCCATTGTCTGAGATAGTAATCATCAGACTCAGGCAGACGTCTACATTCCGCCCTGGCACACCAGAGGCCGACCCATACGTTAGCTGTCCTCCAGCTACCCGCTGGTAGATAGCCTTAGCCACAAATAGCTTGTACAGGCTAGCCGACGTGAATGAGTACTCCTGGTTGAAAGCAGCCGTCTCACCCGTCACCAGGTTCTTCACGTCTAGGCCGAATATGCCGGAATGCCCTGCCGCAAACTGCGCCAGCCGGTCCTGCAGGGGCCCATGGTAGCTAACTGGTGGACGTATGTAGGTGGTACCCGGCGCCACTGCCTTCCAGCTGGCTGTTACAGTCTGGGGCGCTTCCTGGGTCAGCGCGGCCATCATGGCGGTGGTAAGCGTCTGCTGGTCTATGGCCCGGCCGGCCTGGCCAGCTTGGGTTACATTGCCCTCAGCCGTTATAGTCACCCGTGCACCCACGGCTGCATGGTCATTATGTGCGGCCAGACCTGCCACATAGCTGGCCACCCTGGCCTGGTCAAACGCCACGGTCGTATCGCTCCCTGTCTGAGACACGCTTATCCAGTCGCCCAGTAGTGCTCGATCCATCACTATGGTTTTGGCATCTACTACCACGCTTAGCTTATGGGTTAAGAGCCGCTCGGCGTTAGCCTTTACGGTAGCCAGCTGCGCGCCAGTCAGACTGAAGTCTTGGTGCTCAATTACGAGCGGTACAATCTGTTGCTTGGCAGATAGCGCGGACAGTATTCGCTGGGTAGTGACCACAATATTTACCTTCGTGCCGGCCTGTGGGGGTGTTACCTCTAGCACCCCAGACCGCACGGTAAAACCAGTAGCACGGCCTGGCGTCTCTACAGCTGCGGCAATTTTCTGCAGCGCGGTAGTCAGCCGCGCACCATCCACGTTATAGGTGAGCTCCAGCGGTCGGGATAGTACCGAGTGCACCAGCCGCACTAGTGGCAGCTCCGCGTCAAATACCTCCGTAGCAGCGGTCGCTGTCAGCTCTATATCGGCATCAATACCGGCGTCTACCAATGCAATGTCTGTATCATTATTTTTCAAAATGAGGTTCTGACTACCAGTCGTACCCTGGAGTCTTGCGTAGAGCCGCCCCCGGTCAAGGCCCCCGACAGCTAGTTTATCTATCCGGATTCCCGGATAGGCTCGGCCGCGGTACAGTCCCCAGACAGCTACATTGGCTAGCACCACCAGCCCTACTGCCATGCCGAGCCCCCACAGCACTCGGTGCTTAGGCCGTGGTGGCACCTCTGCCGGAGCAGTTATTGTTTCTGCAACACTACTGTTCTTAGGCGCCACTACAGGCTGAGCCATAGCGGCCTGGCGCTGCCGGCGTATGCCATCTACATCGCGACTAACCGGATCGTACGACGATGCGTACTCCGTCATGCCACCCCCGGTGTGCCGAGCTGACCAATCATGTTTTTCCACCAACCTTTGCTAAATTGTAGCCGTCTGTGGACACAAAGAAAAGCGGGGATCCCAAAAAGGGATCCCCGCGGGGCGGGGCGCAAGCAAGCGCTGCAGTGTAATCAGGTAATTAGAGGAAGGTCACGAACTGGTGGGCTTGCTGGAGTGCAGCTCGCGTCACCTTCCGCGCCTCGTGGAACTCTGGCGGGATCTCGGCTTTGGGCCGGTTCCAGAAGGCGTTCCACATATTGGGCGCAGGGTTTACTACCAACAGCGTCATAGCGTCATGCGCCTTGCCATGTACCATCTTGCCGCCGTAGCGCATACCGGTCTGGACATAGCCAACCGATTGTAGGGCTTTGACCGAACCGAAGTTCGCCGTATCAGCCCCACTATTGATCGCCCACATACCCATCTCCTCAAACGCATAGAGCGTCCGGGCCAGATGGCTTGTCTTGGCAATGCCACGGCGCCAATACTGGCGGTCAAACATGGCAAATCCGCTGCATGCCTGGTTGCGGTCGAAGCCATCCAGATCTAGCGAGGTACAGCCAATCACTGTCCACCTGCCATCCATCTGGACATAGATGCCCCAGACCACTTTGGTCTTATCGGCAATCACCGAGTCCCACCAAGCATACTCAGCTTCCTCAGTGGTAGCTCGATCGTGTCCGAGGTAGCGGCCGACCATATAGCTTTGCAGGCCAAAGCCTACATCCGCCGACACAAACCGCGGCATTTCCTCGCGTCTGATCGGTCCCATCCGCACATGTACTTTTGGAGTCTTTATCTCCATCCAGTGTCCAAACACTTCAGTCTCCTAGTCTGTAAAGTTCTGGTAGGATTGCTGAAACGACGGGCTAGTGGGCAGCCTGCCATCAATCTCATCGGCCAGGTGCTCAGCCATGACATGCTGCTGACCCCAGCTCATAGTCTTGTTTTGTGCCTTTACGCCAATATACAGGCCACGGCCCATAAGGCCTTGCTCGTCAAAGTGGCAGGATAGCCCAGCCACCGAAAACGCCGCTTCAAATTCTGCTTTACTGAACATCATCAGCTGGTGCGTTTCCGAAAAGTCCTCCATGGCTACCCCAGGTCGGCCCACAATGTGCTTTAGCTCCAAATGAATCAAGTTGCCCTCGCGGGTACTGGTACCCATCCGCAACACCTTCAGTTCTGGTGTGTCCACGACATTAATGCCGACATGTCCCTCTCGAAAGTCGTCAGGGTCAATCCAAGGCTCAATCATGACTATGCCGCCCGGTTCCAGATGGCTTGCCATCGCCTCTATGGCTTGGCAGAGCGCCGAAAACGTTGGCAAGTGGCCAACCGCTGAGAACAGACACGTCACCAGGTCATAGTAGCGGCCCATACCAAAATCCGTCATATCGGCCAGTTCCAGGTGAAATTTGCTCCCCAGCCGGGACTTGGCTACTGCCAATTGTGCTTCTGACAGGTCAAATCCCGTCAGATCGTCAATACCCATAGTACGCAGGGCTTCCAGGTGCAGGCCAGTGCCACAGGCAACGTCCAAAACACTCCGAAGTGTGGTTTCAGGACCAGCAAATACCTCCCAGAGCTCAATCACTCGGCGAGCTTCCGCAGGATAGTCCTTCATTTTCGTGTAGATGGCATCGTAGACCGTTGCCGTTTGTTCGTACGACATTACTTCCTCCAAATTGTCAGGGTTCTCCAGCGAATCGGTCGCTGGCGCCGTGGTCTAGGTTCACTAAACCAGAAAAGCCTCCGAGGGAGCATCTGGTTCAAGTCAAAGAATCAAAAAAGCCTCCGTGTGCTCGGAGACTTGTCTGGATCAGCTAGATGGTGAGGTTAAGCATTACAAGACAAGTCGTACGCAAAGGTATCGCCGGCCAGATAGGCCCACGACATATGCGAAATATTGGTTGACTTGAATATAGATGCTCTACGCATAAACACACTTTACTATGCTTGTTATGCTCTGTCAATGTTTTCTTGGGTAGAAAGTCAAAGGACCGGCAATGCACAATGTTGTGCAAATACCGGTCCTAGAACCTACCGGGGCTAGCGCATCGCCACGTTGCGGCGGACGCGCTTCACGTGGGCCACCCCATCGACGATCTCCACCGTGTAGATGTCGCCGCAGGGGCAGTCGAATTGAATGAACACGTCACGGCGGCGGCTCTTGCCAGGGGTCACCAGGCGACCGTCGGCCTGCGCAGCCATCAGCTCGGGCAGTGACTCGGCCATGCTCTGACGGGCCATGAGCCAGTGGTGGCGCAGGACGCCGACCTCAATGCTGTGCAGCATACTGCGATCGCCTTCGCGGCGACTGCGCTCGCAGTAACCGTGTTCCATCCGCCAACGGCGAACGTTGATTGGTCGCTTGGCCTTCGTGACCGGCTTACCGGTCATGGTAGTGCGGATGGTCGTGCTCTTCTTCATTGATCCCTCCAAGGGTACTCAATCTGTCGGGTAGGTTCATCCTTCGTCGTCATACATGACCAACACAAAGAATAGGCCATAATATACTATTATGGCCTATTTGTCAATACTATTTAACTATTCAGCAGCTTTTTCCTCTTCCTTTTTGTCTAGCTTATCTAGCTTGAGCGCGGAGACACCGAAGTACACCACCGCTGCCACAATCATGAAATCAATAACATGCCCAATAAACGAGCCATACTTTATATGTGCGTCACCAATGTCTATCGACAGGCTAGCCAGATTAACCCTGCCAAGAATAATACCAATTATGGGATTAATAATGTCTTCGACGAGCGACGTCACAATCTTGGTAATAGCTGCGCCCAGGATAAATGCTACCGCCAGACCAATCACCCCAGCCTTGCGCACAAACTCGATAAAACCCTTCATGACCGACTCCACAGTTATGCCTCTATTACATAGCTGAAGTTCTATCGCGTCAATATACGCCTACTGTGGTTATGTTTATCCACGCGCTATATACTATCTCCATGAGCCTGCCAACCAATCCACCGCCCACACAGCCCCAGCCTGGATGGCGCTTACTCCTCGCCCTATCGCCGCTCGGAATAGGCATACTCGTTGGGCTACGTATTCTCATTGCCAACGTGGCAATCCGCCAGAGTGGTAGTCTGTTTAGCGGCCTTTCTGGGCTTGCCATTGGCCTTGTTGTAGCCCCCCTGCTCATTGGTGCATCGTTTGTCGGGGCCTTCTTGGTTACTGGCTTTGCGCTACGCATGCTTCGCTACCGGGGAGCATTTGTTATGTCGGGCGCCGCGAGCATCATGCTCTACTTATCTGTATCCGGCAGTTGGCTCCAAGCCACTTCGCCGATTGTTTATCTAGCACTATTAGTTGTTATCAATGCCGCCACCTATGGTCTTGCCTATGCCTTACTCCATAGCGCAACCACCAGCCTAAGGACTCACCTGTTGCTCATTATTGTATCAATCGTTGCACTTGGTAGCGCCAGCAATGTAATTGCCACCCTGGAAAGTAGCGCCAGGCAGCAAAGAGCTATCAAAGAAACGGCCACACAGGCCGACAATCTTAGGCGCATTAATTTCCAGCCCTATTTACCAGGCTACCTGCCGACCGGCTTTACTATCAGAGATCCAAAGCTATCCTCCGTGTCAAGCTACCAACCAAGCCTGCAGGCGCACCTCGATGGGCCGGGCCGGCGCCAGTCCATAGCCTTTGCCGTCGGGAAAATGCTCGACAGCTACGCGGCAGCCATAAAGCCACCCACTAACTGCGATGTTAACCATATCTTCTTCGCCATTGAGCTAGGTGATGGCATTGGGACAAATTACCACTACCCCAGCGTCTATCCTCCCTGCCCTACCCCGGTCGTTACCCCGGGTGGCTACACGCTCTACAGCACCCCCGCCACCCGCTCGCAAAACCACAGCTTCTATCTAGTGCGTAGCGACACCATCATCGCCTTATCATTCGATAGCGTAAACGGGATGGCCTACAACCCATCGTTCCTTCCGGAACTCATCAAGATGGTTGATTCGCTCAAGCCAGTGGGCAAAACAGAGCTTAGGCTGAACCAATAAAGCAGCGCCCCGAGACTAGCTTGGGGCGCTGCTTTGGCGGAGAGGGAAAGAGCGGGCAAAGCCCTTCTCCGGTCTCACATGCTCGGGGCCAGCTCCTGCGCGTGATCGCCCTATGCCGAACTCCCCCGAGAGTTCTCATAACATCTATCCCTGCCCAAGAAAAAACCCCAACTTTCGTCAGGGTCTTTTCTTGGCGGAGAGGGAGAGATTCGAACTCTCGATGGGTTGCCCCATACACGCTTTCCAAGCGTGCGCACTAGGCCAACTATGCGACCTCTCCATAACCAAGACACGATACTACAAATTTGGCTCCTTGCCAATATTGGCTTCCTTAAGCCAAATCAAGAGGGGCTTGACAAACTAGAAAAGTGTCCTATAATGATAAATACAGTTTAATTAGCTATCGGTATCGAAAAGTTCACCCCCACGTCACAGGTTTAGCCTAAAGCCTGTCCAAGACCTGGGGGTATTTTTTCACCCAAAAGCAGCTACTTACTCTCCTATCGCCGAGAAACTTGAATTCATCTCAGCGACGGGGGAGCAACAACTCCACCGCAGTGGCAACGACTGATTCGTTGCAGTACCTGAACAATTGAAAGGAAATACCGTGAAGTACGACGACAAGGGCAATTTTGCCGAGGTGTCCGACCGCGAACTCGTTCGCACCGGCCGCCGTTGGGCCATCTGGACCATTGTAGCCGTGGTAGCCGCATCTATTCTCATCCCGTTGGGATCTGGGGGTTCAATGTGGCTACGAGCAACACCAAGGGCCGAGGCGACGCTGCCATCATTAAGAACAGTGCCACCAACCGCATCGAGGCACAGGCTCAGTACCACGACAACTTTGAGTCCATCCGCTCACTCGACCAGCGTCTCAGCGACGCCCAAGCCACCCTGGATGCCTTCAACAGGCAGCACCCCACCGTCGGCAACGGTACCGCCTACGATCCGCTGGCCGAGCAGCAAACCAACCTGCAAACCACCGTCACCGGCCTGCAACAGCAGTGTCGCCGCGTGGTCGGCGAGTACAACGCTTCAACTGAGCAGTACACCGCCCGGGACTTCCGCGACGCCGATCTGCCCTACAAGATTGTCGCCACAGACCCCGTGTTCACCAGCAATCAGGCCGCTTTCAGCGACTTCGATTGTGTCGGTAGCAAGTAATCCGGTTCAACCCACCAACCCCGAAAGGAATCCACAATGAACCGTTTCCAATCCACCCTGAGGTACTTGGCCGTCGGTATGGCCAGCGTCTTACTGCTCGCAGCCTGCGTCAGCGACGGACCCACCACTCCCGCTGACAGTCAGCAGACCAGTCAACAAGTTGTCGAGAACTACCAGAAAGCGGCCGAAGCCCAGGTGCCCTACCCATCTGCAGAGATGATTAAAGGTGGCTGGCTGGAGCGTACCCTGCTCAAGGAGAATCTCCTGCGGCAGAACGACAAGAACCGTCTTGCGTACGTGACCTTGCTCAACGTGAATGGCCAACCCATCACCCAGTTCACCATCCAGGGGATGGTCTTCAGCCTCAACAGCCAGATGACCACCGAGGACAAGCTGAACTACTCTGGTTGTGGCAACAATTGCGGTAACGCCGTTGCTACAAAGTCGCCGGGTGACAATGCCACCTGGGGACCAGAGCCAGACGGCATTGGTTTCTTCACCACCGAAGGTGTAGAGATCAAGTGGAATGGCTTGTACCTGGAGTCGGACTCACCGCTGAACCTCACCACCAAGCCGCTCATCATCTACGATGCATCGACGGCTAAGCCCAGCGTCAGCGCCGGGGGCGTCAGCTCCACAGCCAATGGTGGCATCACTACCAACACAGTCCCACCAAGCACGGAAGGGACCACTCCTACAACCGGAGGCTAGTATTTCCAATCAACGTTAGTTACGTCACAACTAAAAACGCCGCTCGGGGGCGGGACTGGATTACTCCAGCCCGCTCCCGGCGGACGCCTCACCAACTGTCAGGCAGTCTACGAAACGACTGACAGCGGCAGGTCTAGTATACCGCAACCCACATTATGCTAGGCTTATCAGATGGTAAACGTTGACCAAACAACATAAAAATGTTATTAATAAATATCTTGTCCTATCTGGACTATCTCTCGCCGATTCTCAATTCTATTGAGCGTTGCTATGAGGTACTCCCTCCGGCATAGCGGGCCGTATACCGTTTGTACCCCACAAGGAGAAGCTGTGAACGCAGCAATCAGTCAACTGGCCAAGATCCCGGTCTTTGCCTACCCGGTCATAGGAGTGGTTGCGATCATCATCGTGCTCATCCTGCTGTTCAAGGCCATGTGGCGGGTCGCCGAGCCCAACGAAGCTCTGATCATCTCAGGACTTAGTAAGAAAGGAACCGTCAAGGATTCCACCGGCGACGAGATGGGTTTCCGCATCGTCACCGGCAAGGGCACCTTGGTCTTGCCAGGCGTCCAAGCCGTCCGTCGGCTGTCGCTCGACCTGCACCAGGCCGACCTCGTTGTCGACTGCGTCACCGCCCAAGGCATTCCCGTCCACGTCCAAGGCACGGTCATCTACAAGATCGGCGACGACCCCACCAGCATCACCAACGCCGCCCGGCGCTTCCTCGACCAGCAGGACAAGATGGACCAACGAGTTCACAACGTCTTCGCCGGCCACTTGCGCAGCATCGTCGGCAGCATGACGGTGGAAGACATGATCCGCGACCGCGAGCAGCTGACCACCAAGACCCGCGATGCCTCAGGTACCGAGATGGTCAAGTTGGGACTCGTCGTCGACTCGCTGCAGATCCAGGAGATCGATGACCCGACCGGCTACATCGCCAACCTGGCCAAGCCCCACACCGCCGCCGTCCAGAGTGCTGCTCGCATCGCTCAGGCCGACGCCGACCGCGAGGCCACCCAGCGTGAGCAAGAGGCCAACGCCCTCAAGGCCGAGGCCGAGCGCGACTCAGCCATCAAGCAAGCGGGCTTCCAGGCCGAGCGCGACCGCGCCCAGCAGGAAGCCGCCCAGGCTGGCCCACTGGCCGAAGCCCAGGCCCGCCAAGCCGTCGTCGAGCAAGAGACCCGCGCTGCGGAACTCGAAGCTGGACGCGAGCAACAGCGCCTGGTTGCCAGCGTCATCCGCCCGGCCGAGGCCAAGCGCGATGCCGATATTGCCGCCGCCGAGGCCACCAGCCGGGTCGCCGAACTGACAGCTCAGGGTAATGCCAAGCGCATCACCCTCGCTGCCGAGGCTGAGGCCGCAGCCACCCGTCTGACGGGTCAGGCCGAAGCCGACGCCACTGAGGCCAAAGGTAAGGCAGAAGGTGCGGCTATCGAGGCCCGCGGTTTGGCTGAGGCAGCCGCTATCAAGGCTCGTGCCGAGGCTCTGGCCACCAATCCGGAAGCCGTTGCCATGCAACAGCTGGCCGAAAACTGGGCAGACATTGTCGGCCAGGCTGCCAGTGCTTTTGCTCATGTCGACAACTTCACGGTGCTCAACGGCGCCGAAGGAGTCAACGGTGCACTCATGCAGGTGGCTTCCACCGGCATGGCTGGCTTCGAACTGCTCAGGGGCATGTTCATGCCGAAGGCTGTTGCAGCTGCCGCCCCTACGCCCGCACCCGATGCTGCAACCGCCGGCGCCGATACCACAGGAGGTACTGATGGCCATTAGTTCCCTGATCGGGAAGATTGGCCGGGTCACTGGCCAAGTCGCTCCCGGCATTACAGGGGAGGTCACCTTGAGCGTTCGCGGTGGTAGCGAGGCATTCTTCGCCCACCCGTACGACGGCCAAGAGGTTATCCTCAAGGGTATTCAGGTGCTCGTAGTTGAGTCCGCCGAGCCGCGGACAGTCTACGTCACCGCCTTCACCGGCTACTAGGAGCAGCTTCTCCTTCCTCCACGCTTGTCCCGTAACGACAGTCTCCTTTGGGGGTGGGTCGAGCAATCGACCCACCCCCAGGAATCCCTCTACCCCGCCCCAGCATCTGCTGGGGCTGACCATGAGGCATTCCCTCCGGCATCCGCGAACCGTCTTCGCAGAGATCCTCGACAAGTTAGGACAATAACCATGCAGTACCGTGAAGAATTCGCCGTAGCAATGTCGGAAGTCGCGCAAGGGTTTATCAGCTACCGGCGCGCGGTTCCGGGCATTAGCCTGGCGCTCGTTGCCGGCCAACACGTCCTCATTGAGGGCAAAGCTGGCAATGGCAAGAGCGAGCTTGCCGTCTCCACCTTTTCCATGTTCACCGACGTACCCATCTTCCGGCTCGGCGTCTCTGCCATGACCAAGCTCGAGGACATGTTTGGGCAGCTCATTGTCAGCCTCATGATCGAGAAAGGCAAGCAAGTTCGTAATATTGAAGGCGGCCTACTCACCGCGGGCTTCGCCTTCCTGGACGAGCTATTTGACCTGCCGGATATGATCCTGCGCGGTGCCCTGCTCAATGTTCTGAACGAGCGCATCTACATGTCCAAAGACGATCCCATCCTGCACATACCGCTGCATACCGTGATTGCCACCACCAACTTCCGTCGCCTGACGGAAGCCATCAAGGCCGTCATGGAGCGTTTCCTGGTAAAGATCCGCGCTACGCCTGTTACCAACTACATCGACAAGCTGGGCCTGACCGACAACTACCTGGAAAAGCGCGCGCACCAGCTCCCCAAGCTGGACTACGGTGGCCTCGCGGAAATGCGAGCACTGGCCAACGCCAGCCCTTCAGAGGGCGGCATAGTCATGAGCGAGGGCTACCGACTGCTCCACACCCACATCCTGGCCACCTTCATGCCGCAGGCCGAAGCACTGGTCCGCGAGCAGCTGGAACCCACCTTGCGCCGTGAACCAACCCCTGATGAAATCGGGGCGGTTCTGGCGCCGCTGTCGCAACGCACCGATGCGTTTCTACTCAATCTGTCGCGGGCCAATGCTGTGCTGCATGGCCGCGATCACACCGTGTTCCCAGACATCCACACCTACGAGTATGGCTTGCTCACTATTGGCGCCAACCCCGAGCTAGAAGCCCTCTGGAGCGAGACCTGTCGCGCCACCATTCCTACTCGTGCCGACGACATCAAGCAAACCGAAACACTTGGGAGGCTGGCCGAGGGTATGCACACGCTCCGCGACGAAGCTGGCCAAAACTCCCATGCTGTCAATGTGGTTGCCGGGCAGGCCCCCACCTGGGGCGCCCTCCAGATCCAGGAATGGTTGGGCAAGTCCCGTCGTGGACATGCCACCAACCAGGCCATCATGCAGGAGCTCCGTGCTGAGCTTCCGCTGCTGGCACCGGCAAATGACAGCACCATGTCGCTCACGCAAGATTGGCCCGAAGTTTCATGAACGTCGGACAGCGTTTTCAACGCACTATCGGCATTGGCAAGTGGCTAATTCGTAGCCCCAAGCCCGATGACCATGGTGATGGCCCCTTCGCAGTCTTCGACTACGAGGGCAAGCCAGCCGGCTTCTACCCCACCTACGAAGAGGCGGTAACCCAGGTCCAAGACAATCTGAATGAATCAGGCACTGTCTACGATCTACGCACCCGAACCAATGTCTCGCCACATCGGCGTTGGCAGGAACGGTTCTCCCACTTCTTCAGCCCCCACCCCCTGGTGCAGCTGCCTAAGCTGAACCAAACCAAGTCACAGCAAGAGACATCAAGCGATGGCAAGCCATGGGGCGGCGAGGCGCCATTGCCTGGCCGTATGGACGGTGAGACCGAGGAGCTAGTGGAAATGCTCGCCACCATGAACACATCGGCCTGGAGCGCGGTGCTGCTGAAGCCAGATCTAGATCTGGTACCCCAGTTCATCGCCGAGCTCAATGCCATGCATAATATCCCGGTCATCGACTACTACAACCTGGAGAATCCCGACCTTACCAGAGAGGTGACTATTCAGGAGCCAGTCGTCGTGGAACGGACCAGAAGCGTGGTGCACAACGAGCCCGTCCCCATCACCACCACCGCGTCTTCCTGGGAACCTGCCGCCTACCCCACCAACGACCAGGAACTACGACAGATCGAAGGCTTCTCCGAGCTGGACGAGATCCCCCTGGCACTCTTGGGCACACCCACAGAGTTCTGGGCACCCCAGGTAGCCGAGCGAGAGCTACTGGTCTCTGAGTACCAAGAACGGATCGAGACTCCAGTGGCATCCACGGTGGAACGGCCCGTTACGCGCCAGGAGCCCTATCAGAAGACAGTCACTCACTCGCGCAAGATCAGGGTGCCTGACGCCACCAAGGGACAGAACCTGATCATCCTCATGGATTGGAGCCCATCCACGCTTTCAAACATGCAAGCAGGCTGCGATAACCGCCGCATTTGCATGGAAATTGCCTTGGCGTCCGTCGTCATTGGCTGTCACATGAAGGATGGCTCTCGGTACCTGTATCGTCCATTCACCGGCCAGGTTGGGGCACTACAGGAAGCTCCCGACGAAGTCGGCAAAGCCCGCCTCATTGCGGCGCTCATGGTGCCCCCGAACCTTGGTGGCGGCACAGACATTCAGAGTGCCATTACCACTGGTGCCGACGACATTCGCCGGCTGCCCCACCGTAAAGGCGACACGCCGGAAATCCTGCTACTCACTGATGGCCAAGGCGCCGAAGACGCTGGGCTTATCAGCCTAGCGCTACACGGGGGCGTCCTACTCCATACCGTCTGCGTCAACGCTAGCAACCCCTCGTTGCGTGCCTGCTCCAAGACCTACATGGAGATGTGGACCGACGCCAACAACCACCTTATCCTTCGGCGCTAACCTGCGAAGGACCGTTTCTCACTCACCGCCAGCCCTGGGCTGGTCGCGCAAGCGACCGGCTCCAGCTGGCGGTTTTCGTTATTATTGCCAAAGCGGTAAGGACTATTGACAGTCCCATCCGTCAACCAGAAGCGGTATGCCAAATCGCTTGTTTAAGCTAAAATATAAGCATGAACGTTATCGAGCTGCGCCACATTACCAAGCATTTTGCCGATGCAGCTCCAGGCGAGCCCCCCATCCTCCAAGATATTAATCTTGTCATTGCCCAAGGCGAGTTTGTGGCCATCATGGGGCCATCAGGGTCAGGTAAGTCTACACTTATGAACATCCTGGGCCTGCTCGACGTACCCTCCAGTGGCGAGTTTTTGCTCGATGAGCAGCTAATTGCGACCAAGAAAGATAGTGATCTGGCCAAGCTCCGCCGAGACAAGATTGGCTTTGTCTTTCAGAGCTTTAATCTGCTTCTACGCATGACAGTCCTACAGAACGTGGAGATACCCATGATCTACACAGGCGTCCCGGCCCGTACTCGTCACAAGCGAGCCCTAGAGCTACTGGACCTGGTTGGTATTAAGGACCGCGCTAAGTCCCGGCCGTCCAAGATCTCCGGTGGCCAAGCACAACGGGCAGCCATAGCTCGCGCGCTAGCCAATAAGCCCAGCCTCATCCTGGCTGACGAGCCCACCGGCAATCTAGATACTCGCTCCAGCAAAGCCGTCATGGACCTCTTACACGAACTCCACCGCAGCGGCACAACCATAGTTATGGTCACCCACAATCCCGAGCTTGCCGAGCAAACCGACCGCATCATCCACGTTCGTGACGGCGAGATTGTTGAGTCGCTCAAGCAACAGCAATCCATTGGTAAGCCTAGCCTGCGCATCCAGAAGCCAGTTCGGCCGGCCCTGAAACGGAGTATGGGATTATGATCTGGGAAAATATTAAAATGGCCTTTATGAGCCTCCGGGCTAGTAAGCTACGCTCTTTTCTCACCATGCTCGGTATCATCATTGGCATTGCCGCGGTGGTATCCATCAACTCCGTCGGCGAGGGCGTTAAGAAACAGGTCTCTGACCAGATCACCGGACTCGGCACCAATCTACTTACCGTCACCAGCGGAAAGACTGTCAGTAAGGACAGCAAGGGCAAGACCCAGACCAATTTTGCGTCTAGTGCTGGCGCTTCCACCCTTACCCCGAAGGACCTAGATGCCATCGCCACGGTCAAACACATTACTACCGTGGCGCCCATATCGCTCATTTCGGGCACGGTCAGCCACGATGGCGCTACCTCACAATCGGCTCTTATTATTGCTACAACCACCCAGTACAATGTGCTACGCGAGCAGAAGTTCACTGCTGGCCGTTTCTTCAATGACTCCGAGAAAGCCGGTAATGTTACACTTCTGGGCGCTGACCTCAAGGAAGAGCTCTTCGGCTCAAACGACGCCGTAGGTAAGACGGTTAAGATCCGCTCCACCGACTTCCAGGTTATTGGCGTCATTAAGAAATCTGACTCCGGTGGCGGCGCCATCTCTGGACCCAATTTCGACTCGGTAGCCTACCTGCCTCTCGAAGCCGGGAAGCGCCTGTCCGATGGCAATGTTCAAATCCTCCGTATCCTTGCGCAAGCCGACTCGTCCGACCAGGTTCAGCCCAGCGTTGACCGCCTCAAAACAGCTCTCCTTGCCAACCACGGTGGTCAAGAAGACTTCAGCGTCCTTACCCAGGCCGATCTCGTCTCTACTGTTGGCGGCATACTCGATCTGCTCTCAACGTTTGTGGCAGCCATTGCCTCCATTGCTCTTCTCGTTGGTGGCATCGGTATTATGAACATGATGCTTGTCACCGTCACCGAGCGCACCCGTGAGATCGGTATTCGTAAGGCCCTCGGCGCTACTCGCTCCACTATTGCCGGCCAGTTCCTCATTGAGGCTATTATTCTCTCGCTTATCGGTGGTCTTCTCGGTGTACTTGGCGCCTTTGGTATGGGCTATGGCGTAGGCAAGCTCGCCCACGTCACGCCCGTCTTCACCATTCAGACCATGTCCGTTGCCTTCGGTGTATCAGTGCTCATTGGCATAATCTTCGGCCTCGCGCCAGCCATCAAGGCAGCCCGCAAACGCCCCATCGAAGCCCTTCGTTACGAGTAGTTTGCTACACTAATGGCATGCTTTTCCATACACCAGACATTTTCAAATCCTTTCCCGAGCTTACCGCTGGCTTCATAGGCCGCGGGCAGGATCTACCCAATGCCAATCTAAATACCATTACCGATCCACACGCCCGGGCCATATTTGAGGCCATCGCCACTAGCGTCGGCTTTAATCCTCACCACGTCATTGCCACCAAGCAGGTCCACGGCGGGGACATTATTACTGTCCCTAGCAATGGCTACGGCGCCAGAGCCGACGGCATTATTACTGACCAGCCAGACTACCTCCTTACCATTCGCATGGCCGATTGTGCCGCAATCATGCTCTATGATCCGAAGCACCACGCCCTTGCCAATATTCACGCCGGTTGGCGTGGCACCGAGGCCGGCATTGTGCCGGGGACCATCTCTGCCTTGGCCAAACAGTATGGTACTACTCCGCACAGCATCTATGCTTTTGTGGGGCCCGCAATCTCGGGCGCAGACTTTGAAGTACACCTCGACGTAGCGGACAAGTTTGATCAGAAGTACTGGCACCCTCACCCCGATCCCGCGAAGGTCTACCTAGACTACACAGCCCGTATTGTTGACCAGCTCCTAGAGTCCGGCGTACCCCGTAGCCAGATTGAGCATGACCCGCGCTCCACCTTCTCTGACGACTCCCTCCATAGCTACCGCCGCGACAAAGAGTCCTACGCCCACAATGTAGCCTTTATCGGCCTCAAGCCATAAGCTCTCCCGTCTCAGTCCTCCTTACTTTCCTGCGGGCATACGCGACTGAAATAAGTACAGGCAAAAAAAAGACCCCCGAAGGGGCCTTCCAAGGAGCCAACACAGGAATGACTAGCCCAACTCCTTCTTCAGCTTCTCCACCAGATCAACCGGCGTCGGATCAATCCCATTCAGAAACGCCAGGTAGGCGCTTACAAAGTCGCCCAAAATGATCGTCCACAACATTTGCTGTAGTCTAGTAGTTCCCTGTGCCTCCACAATTATTGGCTCCGGCATGCTCCCACTGAGTAGGCGGTTACTCAGCTCAAACCGCTGGTTAATCCGTGGTCTATCTAGCGATGATTGGAGCTCGACCACCCGTACGGCCTTATCCACCGGATTGGCCCAGCCGATAAACTCATTATGGTCAAATTCCGGTAACACATTGAAGAATGCTAGATTCTTGGCATTTTCATTAATGTCGATCTTCCATTTCATGGTAGGCATGGCAAGCGCCGGGCCCCCATAGATAATTACCGTGAAGCCCAGCAGGCGCTCAGCTATCTGTTTTGCCAGGTTACCACTGGTGGGGCTGTCCGCTAGCCACACCGGAAGCTGCTCCATCATCCAGTCTGCGCCGCTCTCCAGCTCCACCACTAGGTGCTCTGCCAGGCCTACGGCCTCTAGGAGCTGCGCAATGGCGCGTACGCTGTAAAGCACTGCTAGGCGGGGCTGTAGGCCACTAGGGGTCTCTAGGAGCTCCAGATCATGAGCCTCCGCCTGCTCTTCCATCTGTCCGCCAGATGTAAGTACGGCAATCTGCGCCCCTCTTTTGCGGGCTTCGGCCAGCGCTGCCCTAGTTTCCTCGGTATTACCCGAATAGCTTGAGGCAATCACCAGCGTTTCTGGCCCAATGTACTCAGGCAAGTCATAGTCACGGACAATAATAAGCGGCACAGGTAGGCGGCTGCCCAGCCAATTACTCAGGAACTGGGCCGCCAGTGCCGATCCACCCATACCCGCGAGCACTACTTGGCGTACCTCTCCCCACTCTCGTTTGGGCAGCTCGCAGGCGTGTTTGAGCTGCTCAGGTTGCCCGGCAATTACTCCGAGAGCGTTATGGTTATCGTACTTGGCAATTGTATCCAGATTATCGAGCATAGTCCCTCCGTTACCCCCAATTATGCCACACATCTGGGGTTGAGGGCACCAAGTCAAACCCCACCTCAATAGAAATCAAGGTGGGGTAGGTGGACTAGGAGTAATCAGTTGCGCCCGCTGGGGTGCCGGTGGGTGCTGCGGAGACAGGATCCGCCTACACCCACCGGCTTTCCCTGCAGCACGCGTCGGGGCCCGCAGGCGCCAACTACGTGCTACACGCACTGAAGCTGACCTAGGGGTCAGTTCCAGTGATCACCCGCCACCAACGGGAGTATGGCAGCGGGAGAACACACGGCGAGAAATCGAGATCGAGAAGGTTATGAGCACTCCACCATCTCCCCGCCGTGACTTGCCTGCTTACCGATACGTTTTGGATTCGTAGCAGATCAGCTGTACAAGGTAGTTTGCGGGTGACGGATGATCGGCATCCTGTCACCCGCGTTCTGGTACCGTCCAAGGACGGTAGGCTTGCGCGAGAGATCGATAGCGAGGGGCCGTGCTGGCCCGGCGCTATCAGCCCGCGTGTCGCCGACGGTGTCGGGTGTTGCCGGGGGCCGTCACGTCGAGGTCGGATGTCGTGCAGTTGGAGTCCATCGTGTCTGCCTTCTTGGCAGCACCGATGTCAATGTCCGGATGAGTCATGTTGTGAATCCCTTCGTCGGGTTGCAACCCCGCCATGGAGCGAGATTAGGCGAAATATACAATTCCGTTCAGCGATTGTCAAATCCACTAATCAGCCCACCAATGCCAATCCCGTCACTACCATGGCAGTGACGGGACAAAACTAGCGGCGACGGCCGTGCTTACGCGGCTGGTGGCGGGAGATGGCGCGCAGGTCGCGCTCAAGCTGTTGCTGCTTCCGTTGACGGATTGCCTGGTGTACCTCATCCAGTTCGTCGCGTACCTGCACGGTCTGCTCGACTGTCGCCGTGTCTAGGCTGAGCCGGAAGCAGTACCTGCTGCGGTGGCCCAATAAGCTGGCATCTGCATCAATGATCTGCAGTAATGCCATCCGCTTATCGGCCACCTCTAGACGGAAGCGCAGTACATCAATCTCCTCATGTAGTTGGAAGAACACCTGGTCCAGCGCACCTCTCAATCCCTGAGGGCCCCATTCGTGAGCCGCATTGGCATCAATGAGCTCGCGGTGGTACGGCCCCAGTCGTCGCAAGGCCCGCCCTGGCAGGCTGTCGGGCAAAGCGTCGCGAAAGACAGTAGCCACAGCCTCGGGCTTGCTTCTGGCCTCAATGCGCCAGTCGCGTAGCTGGCGGTGCCAGGTATCGACAGCTAGCCTGCCGGTGTCGGGTTTGGCACTACCAGGACCTGGGCGCCTACCATTACGCCAGTGCTTGACTGCGGTTTGCTGTCCACTGTTTCCGTACTTCTCCCAAGCCCCCAGAGTCAGTTTGAGCTGTTCGGGCGTCAGATCGGCCAGCCGCCGGAATGCTTCTTCGTACGTCACTTCTCCCTGTGCCACTTCTGGCCCCCTCTTCTTGGGTATATGCGTGTGAATAGTTACAGATAATACGGAGCGCCAGATCAGTTGTCAATCCGGCCAAATAGAAACCCCCGGTCGCATAAGCGACCGGGGGGGGTAGTAGGCCAAGTATTTGGCGTAGTGGAGTATGGATAGGTCGGGCCAAAAGACCCGGATAAGAGGCACGTCATCTGACGCAAGCGGGCCGCAATCAGATTGCGCTAGTTGGTGCCCTGCAAAGCGGCAACGTAGCGCTGGCAGTGGGGGCAGGCGGCCAAGTGGCCGTTCAGCATGTCCAGCTCTAGAGCTGTAAGCCCTCGTGACCCGCAATTCAGCAGATCGGCCATGAAGTGGCAGCCCAAGTGGGGCTTGATCAGGTGGTGGAGTTCGGGCGGGAAGTCCGGCAGATAAGCCGGGCTCACCTGGCCCGGGTTGGGGGAAGGCATAGCGGCTCATCTCTGTCGAAGGAACATAGCTACTATAGCAGATAGAACGGTTTTAGTCAAGATTAGCCAAGAATTGTTTCGATTTGGCCCTGTAGACTTCGCCTTCCGCTGGCATCCAGATAGAAGCCATCCATCCAGCGGCTTTCCAGGCCTACTTCATACACTCGTTGCCCGTTGCGTTCGCGCACACCTAGATTATCGAGCGGGCGATTCCCGCCCACTTTCACATCCACATTAATCGCTGGCCGGCCATCACCTGGTATTACTTTCAGATCCACCCCTCGCAAGTCTTCTTCCACCGAAGCGAACTGCACGCTGACAGTCGGTATCTCATCAATCGCCGCCGCGGCAGCCACCTCGGCTGCAACCCCACTGACTGTCCGCTCCGCCCAGGCAGTGTTACCATTGCTCCCCTTCTCCAGCCAGTTCTTTAGCTCATGTGCCCTCAGCTTGCCATCGCTATTGGCAATGAGGTCTCGTACGGCGTGGTTGTAACGCACCAGCTGGCGCTTCATGCGCAGCGACTCATCCTGCAGTTGCTCGTTACGAGGATCAGACTTCAGCGCCTCCTGCATCCTATTCTGGTCACCGCTCACCTGCGCCATGTATTGCGCATTAATAATCACATCTGCCTGGAGCCGCTTCAGCGGATTTGGTTCGTCCACCACGTACGCTTCTGTTGCCCGTCGTATGCCCTCCATCCGGGGGTGGCCAGTGTCTCGGGCGTGCGCATAGGTAGCAAATATGTCCGCAGCATTCACCGAGAAGTCTCCTGGTGCCAGCTGTGCTGCCGCCGCAATATAGCGTATCTCGCCTCCGCCGCTAAAGGTGGTGGCTACGCTATCCAGCTCGGCATTCTCAATCACGCTCATGGCGCACCCAGGTTATATCTGGTCCCAGTATACTAAAAAAGACCCCGAAAGGGGTCTTTTTTATCTAGTAGCTAGTCTTAGTAGCCCATATCCATGCCGCCGCCTGGCAAACCACCACCGGCCGCACTCTTCTCTTCTGGAATCTCCACAATCAGGCTCCCCATCGTCATCGCCGTACCCGCAATCGAGACAGCGTTGATTATGGCTTCCTTGGTCACCTTGGCTGGGTCAACAATCCCGGCTGTCTTCAGGTCTACCGCGGTAGCTGGCTCATGAATATTAAAGCCCATACCGGCCTTACCCTCGAGTACCTTGGCCAGCTTCTCATCAGCATTCAGCCCAGCATTGAGCATGAGCTGGCGGAAAGGCTGCACCAGAGCGTTCTTTAGGATTAGGTGTCCGGCCTCGCGTGAGCTACCAATCTTGGTGGCTTCAATAGTCAGGCTCTTGCTCAGGTCCACCAGGGTGACGCCGCCACCAGGCACAATGCCCTCGGCCACGGCTGCCTTGGTAGCTGCTACTGCGTCATCTACCCGGAACTTCTTTTCCTCTATCTCGGTCTCAGTAGCACCACCGACCTTAATAACGGCCACTTTGCCCTGCAGAGCAGCTAGGCGCTTCTCCAAATTCTCCTTCTCGTACTCGCTCTTCTGGTGCTCTACCTGAGCCTTAATCTGGATTAGGCGTTCTGCCACTTCCTTCGGATCACCGTAGCCCTCGATGATCGTAGTGTCATCCTTCGTCGCAATAATCTTGCGCGCGCTACCCAGTACCTCGATACCCACGTTCTCAAATGTCATACCACGGTCATCACTAATCAGTTGGGCACCCGTCAGAATGGCAATGTCTTCCAAGATAGCCTTGCGACGGTCGCCAAAGGCCGGGGCCTTAATAGCCAGGGCATTAAACACACCCTTCAAGCGGTTCAGGATAAGCGTAGATAGCGCCTCACCTTCCACATCTTCGGCTATAATCACCAGCTCTTTCTTACCGCCTTGAGCCACCTTCTCTAGAAGAGGAAGGATCTCTTGGATGGATCCAATCTTCTTATCAGTCACCAGGATTAGTGGCTTATCGTAGGAGGCTTCCATGCGCGCAGTGTCCGTCACCATGTAGGGGCTGACGTAGCCGCGATCAATCTTAAAGCCTTCCACAATCTCCTTCTCCATACCGAGTGTCTGCGATTGCTCCACCGTTACTGAGCCCTCGCCACCAACAGCTTCAATAACATCGGCAATCAGATTACCAATCTCGCCGTCGCCAGCCGACACCGTTGCCACCTGAGCAATCTTGTCTTTGTTTCCAGCAATCTGTTCGCTCATACCGGCAATCTGGTCCAGCACCTGGGTAGCAGCCTCGTCCAGACCCTTTTTCAGGTCCATAGGATTGTGGCCAGCCACAATCAGCTTATTAGCTTCCTCAAGGATGTGGTAAGCCAGCACTGTGGAGGTAGTAGTACCATCACCCACGGTGTCATTGGTCTTGCTCGCAGCCTGCTTTATCAGATCAGCACCCACATTGCGACCCCAGCTCTTCTCGTTCTTGGGTGACTGCTCAATGTCTACAGCCTTGGCTACAGTCACACCGTCATGGGTTACGGTCGGTCCACCATAGGACTTGGTGATTACTACATTGCGACCCTTCGGCCCCATCGTAACTTTTACGGCGTCATACAGCTCTTTGGCGCCGGCTAGTACGCGGGCGCGAGCATCATCATCGAAATAAATTTTCTTTGCCATGGGTTCTCTCCTTAATTTTTCACAATTGCGAGAACTGACTTCTCTTTCATGACCAGCAGCTCGTCATCGCCTACCTTCAGTTTCTCGGGGCGGTGGTCATAGTTCTCGGTGTAGACCACGTGGTCCCCCACCTTTACTTCCTTCACATCCGCACCTACCGAGATTACTTCAGCAATCTGCGGCTTAGTCTGTGCGCTCTCGGGCAAGAGTATGCCTGAGGCACTCTTAGTTTCGGCATCTATGGCCTTGGCCACAATTCTATCGGCCAGGGGCTGTAGCTTCATTTGGACCTCCTCTATTCATGTTGAGCTCTGTCGAAGTATCCCGCGTTGGCGGGATCTCTCGATGCTACTCAATATTGTTATAACTATATTAGCACTCCACAAGAGAGAGTGCTAATAAATGGTACCTATGTGGTTTGAGACAGTCAAGGTCTAGGCCAGCAACGCCTCGGCATCACTTGCGCCACCGCTTACACCATCGCACCAGACAATGTGCGCCTCGCCATCCTCCTCCAGTACGAGGCAGCGGCAGGTGTGGCAGGCCAGCACCGCTATGACCAAGTGTGCGTCTACACCAGTAGCATCCACAACCGCCACTTCACGCCGTTCAAATCGTTCCAGAAGATCTTCTTCCATGCGGCAGGCTCCAAACTTATAACAGAATTATAGCCCCAGCGCAGCCGTAGTACTAGCTGATCCCGGTAATGGTATAGAGGACAAACCTCTCCCGCCCGCTCGCCGGCAGGTGTACCTCCACGGTGTCGCCCAGCTTCGCGTTCCAGATAGCCCTACCTATGGGGGACAGATAGGAGATGGCTGCCACGCCCGCACGTTCCAGATTGAGGGCCGCTTCCACGGGGCCAGCCAGCCAGTACTCATACAGCTGGCCATCTACATTCTCTAGCTGGCAGATAGCATCAAAGCCGACTACGCCTACCTTACGCTTGGGCGCATACAGCTGGGACTTCAGACGCTGGCGGCGCAGTGCTAGCTGCTGCTCCGGTAGCTGGTGCTCCAGCTGGGCCGAGAGTACATCAAACGTGGCGTTCTCCCGTAGGTCCGGGTACTCGTGAGCTGTCTCGCCGAGCTTCTTCTTCAGCTCCTTTGCCTCCGCCTCCATAGCTTTCGCCTGCAGTTTCTGCTTGTCCATGCCAGCAGGAGTAATCAGAATTATCTCCTCCGCCAGCGCCAGCTCTCGGATCTCTTTGAATTTCAGCTGGGTAATATCGTAATTCATACGTCCAATATACCGATCATAAAGCGAACTGTCACTCTCAAATAGTTAGCCCGCTCCAGATGGAGCGGGCAGTGGGCAGAAGCTAATCCAGGAGAATCCAGAGCCGGAGTAAGAACACCAGCAGCAATCCCTGCGTCACGCGCAGCGACAATAGCTCAAACACACCACGGAATGGATGCCGGGGAAAGCGCGTAGATGGGTACCAGGGGTTACAGTGAACCGATACCAGTATGAGGAAGGCCAGCCAGAAGATCGTTAAGAGGGCAATGACTGACAAAATGTTGCTATAGCCAGCGACCAGCAAGATGCCAGCCGCACCAGCCAGTAGCTCTGCCACCAGCTCGGCATGGCCCCAGCTGGGCGCAGCCTCAGACGTACCCGTGTAGAACGGCTCCATTACAAGTCCCTTCCTAGAGAAGTATTAGGCGGATGATCGTGCCGCGCCAAATCCCACGCCATACACCACGAACGTCATCACCGCAGCATGCCGCAGCTGCCAGCTCGGTCGGTGTCGCGAGCTAGGGGGCGCCTTTGGCCGCACTGGGTAGATTAGGGCCGCAGCGCAGACAAAGAACACGAGAGTCACCGGTATCGCCCAGTGCCTTCCCTCTAAGCCAAGTCCGGGTACGAGCCCGGCTACCAGCGCGAACGCCATAGCAAGCCGTAGGTGCCACCCAACGGCAATTGGGTAAGCAACCTCGTTGTGTTCCATTTCAGGCCGCTGCTTGCTGGGCTGGACGCAACACGCGCCGTCGTGACGCCGTACTCACGCGTCTGACCGCCCGCCGACCAGCAGCCACTGCCGTACCGAGTAGCGGAGCACAGGCATCAGCATGGTGCCGGGCGTCCGCCAGCACTACCAAGCAGTGACAGCGTTCGTGGCATAGCAGCATGACCTGGTTGCTGTTGTGCATCCACATGGTTCCAATCTCTCGGAAGCCATCTGGGCATGGAGGGTTCAGGGGCATACACACTCCTTTGTCGAAGAACTATCCAGATACTACCAGATTCAGTTATACGACAACAGAGCGCTCCGCTAGGCAGCCTGGTTCATCAGTTTTTCGCAGTGTTCAACAAACTCACGCTCAACCCGCTGCACCAGCGCATCTACTCCGGCACGATCTAGCCCTGGTCGCGCATAGTACTGCACATATATTTTTGTCACCGGCTCGGTACCAGATGGTCGCGCCACAACTTTGTTCAGTTTATCTTCAGATAAGTAGTAGGCTATTTGGTCACCAGTCCAGCCTGGGCTATAGGTCTGGGGATCACGCTGCGCCTCTGGCAAACGGTCCTCTGCTGCCAGCACGGGCAGGCCGGCAATTTCTGTCGGCGGATTGGCCCGCAGGCCCTTCATAATGTTTGCTATGCGGTTCTTGTCCTCGCGACCACCGCGCAGCTCTATATAGTGCAGGACATTCTTCACATAGCCGTACTTCGCGTAGATCTCATCCAGATAGTCCAGTACCGACTTACCATCGTCCTTCAGCCAACTCACCAGCTCGGCCATTGTCAGTGCTGAGATAGCGGCATCCTTATCACGCACAAATGTTCCACGCAGGTATCCTAGGCTCTCTTCTGCTGCCAGAATAAAGCGTTCTGGAGTTTCCAGCTTCTCAATAATCTCACCGATAAACTTGAAACCCACAAGCAGATCGTCTATGACTTCAACCTGCTCACTCCGGCCGATCGTGGCCACTAGGGCACTCGTTACATTGGTCTCTATAAGCAGTGCCTTATCCGGAAGCTTGCCACAAGCCTTGAGCCGGTCTATCACAAAAGCAGTCATGAGTATGCCAATCTCGTTGCCCGTAAACTGTACTAGTCCTGTTTCGGACAAGTGTCGGCGTGCAGCTACGCCCAGACGATCGGCATCTGGATCGGACATAAACACCACATCCGCCGCATGCTCCTCGCCACGCTTGATCGCTAGCTCCATCACCTCCGGGAACTCGGGGTTAATTAGGTTACCGTAAGCCGTCGGGAACCGACCATCGGGCTCTATCTGCTCGGCAACGGTTTGGACTGTAAACCCAGCGTTTTCCAGAACGGGCAGCACGTTGGTGGAGCCAGCACCGTGAATCGGGCTAAAAGTAATCTGCGCCGACCGGCTAGGCACCAGAGAGAGGTCAAGAATTGCTCGTACATATGCTTCGTCCACGTCGGGGCTCACGAGCTTCACCATGCCACTCGACTCAGCTTGCCCATAGTCCATGAGCTCAATCACATCCACCGCTTGCACAAGCGCCATGAACTTCAGATCAAGCGGTGCCACCACCTGCCCACCGTCAGTCCAATAGAACTTAAATCCGTTATCCGTGCGGGGATTATGCGAGGCAGTCAGCTGCACGCCAGCTACTGCGCCCAGGTGTCGCACCGCGTACGACACCTCTGGCGTGGCACGTATTCCGTCAAACAACCAGGTCTTAATGCCATTGGCCGCAAAGACCTCGCAGCACACCCTAGCAAAGTCCTCAGAGCCCACCCGTACCTCGTGGCCCACAATCACGCCTTTGGCCTTCGCCTCTGGCCCAAAGTCCTCGATAAATTTCGATAGGCCTTGCGCTGCCTCACCAATAGTCCGGGTATTAATCCGGTTTGGCCCCGCCCCCACCTTGCCACGGATACCACCCGTACCCACCCGTACCCGCGTATAAAAAGCATCTTCTAGCTCCGCCCAGTCTGCGGCGGTTACCAGAGCCTCAATGTCCTGACGAAAGGCGGCAAAACGGTCATCAGTGAGCCAGAGTTCCAGATTAGCCAAGGCCTCGGGCGATAGCTGTGTACGAGCAGATTCAGCAATATTCATACCCCCATACTACATTACCGACAGCACGGTATAATAGATGGAAAAGGAGGCCGCAATAATGAAAATCCAACGTTTTGCCCATGCCTGCTTCGTAGTCGAAGAGAATGGCGTTCGTTTCTTACTCGATCCCACCAAGATGGCACCCGGCTGGGAGGGGCTGACAGATCTGGACGCTGTCCTTATCTCCCACTCCCATTACGACCACATTGATCCCGAGACGGTGCAGGCACTGCACGCCAGCCACGGTACCCTGGCCATTTATACCGATGACAGCGCCGGAGCCGAGCTAGCCCTACTGGGCGTGCCACACCATGTGGTTCATGATGGCGATACGTTCGAGGTCGGCGGTGTCACCGTCCAGGTCTATGGCACAAAGCATGCGCCTATCCACCACAGCTGGGACACGGGGAGCAACGTGGGCTTCCTCATTGCCAACCGCCTCTGGTTTCCCGGCGACTCCTTCGAAGTCCCTCCGGTACCAGTAGAGATCCTGGCGCTCCCCACCAGCGGGCCCTGGACTAAACTCGGCGATGTTCTCACCTACCTAGAGTCGGTGAAGCCTAAGCAGGCCATACCAGTCCACGATGCTCTAGACGGTCTACCGGATATGACAAACGAGCGCCTCACCAGTATTGCCGCCAAACACGGCATAGACTTCATCCCCCTCGTCGCCGGCCAATCCCACGACTTCTCCTAGCCCCTTTGTGGGCAATGAGGCTAGTACTCCCTCCCTGCCAAAAAAACAACTAGTGACATTCCATTTTGCGGGGCGTATTATGCCCCCATCCAATCTAGTGTTTGGGGGAATAATCATGACGGACGCACCTACCATTGAGAACACCGAAGTGCCCGACATTTGCTTGTCGGACTATGGCTACCTACCAGTTGGGAGCCGCACCGAAATATGGGTGGCCTTCCACACTCATCTCAAGCCGTCCTGGATGAACGACGGGGTGCGGCTCATCATTACCGCCGAAATCAACCAGCTGTTTGCGGGCATCAAGCCGGTATTCGAGATCTACGCGCTTCTAGACGAGCACGTCGAGAGCTGCCTCAGTCTGGTATTTAGCCAGTCGCTCCCCGCGGGGTACATTGATGCCGTGGGTGCCCGCCTCTGTGCCATCCGCCATCTCATCCACACAGGCCAGCTTGTCATGCCACCCAAGATGCTCGTAGCGCCAGACCCACCGCTTCAAGACAACCCAACCGAATCGCCCTAGCAAGAACCCGCCGCCCTGCCCCAGCGCTCCCGCGCTGGGGCTTCTCATTTGCCCAAGCTGGCCGCTATCGCTAGAATGCTCTTATGTCTACAAAGCACATCCTCATGTGTCCACCTACGTTTTTCGATATTGAGTACGAGATTAATGCCTGGATGCACACCGACAATCAGGTGGTCACCAGCACCGCCAAGGACCAGTGGCGCCAGCTACACGCTATCTACCAGAAGCTGGGCTACACCATAGACCAGATTGAGCCCGTGAAGGGCCTGCCCGACCTGGTGTTCTCTACTGATAGCTGTCTAATTATTGATGGCCGGGTCATGCTTTCCAATTTCCGCTACCCCGAGCGCCAACCGGAGACAGCACAGTACGAAAAGTGGCTTCGCGGGGCCGGGTACACTAGCATTAGCCGCCCCCAGCACCTCTTCGAGGGTGGTGGCGACGCTCTTGTCTGTGGTGATCTTATTCTGGTCGGCTACGGCTTCCGCTCAGAGCTAGAAAGCCACGCCGAGCTAGACACCTACTTCGACAAGTCTGTGATAAGCCTTCGTCTTATAGACCCCAATTTCTACCATATGGACACCGCTCTTGCGGTCCTAGATAGCGACACCGTTGCCTACTACCCCGGCGCTTTCGACCAAAGTAGCCGCCGCGCCCTGGAGCTTGCTGTACCCAACACTATCGAGGCCACGCTCCAGGAGGCAAAGGGCTTTGGCCTTAATGCCGTTTCCGACGGCAAAAATGTTATTTGCAGTAACGAATCAGCTTCGCTCATGAAGAAGTACGAAAAAGCCGGCTACACCGTCCACGGCACCCCCATCCTGGAGTTCCGCAAATCGGGCGGCGGCGTGAAGTGCCTTACCCTCGATCTGCGCGACTAGCCAGCGCTGGCTCCACACAGTCGGCCTACACGCGTGTGATAATTCCAAACAAGAAGGGCCCCGTCTTGCGACGGGGCCCTTGTGGGCGGACGGTGGACTGATCAGGATCCGGTGCTATTCGGATCGTAGTTGGGGTTCTGGCTGAGGCTTCTCGCCATCTGGCGTGCCAGGCACTTCTGAATGAACGGCTCATACGCCGCCCAGTGCTCTTCTGGGCGCTCCACGGTATTGCCGTGGATGCCGCCAACATTGATGGCGGTGCTGTTGGGGAAGATCTGCTGCAGATGGGCCAGTGCTTGCCCCTCCTGCAATAGTACGTCTCCTGGCTTAGCAGCTGTCAGGTTCGGCGTCTGCAGGAACAGCGCCGGGACAGCTGCAAATGCACCCGCGGGCGGGGCCTGGAAATCCACAATGTAGCGGCCCTGGGCCGCCACGCTGTAGAACGTGTTGTGGTTCAGGAAGGAGACATGGCTATCAATCAGCTCCTGGTTCACACCCGACTCTGTCAGTGGCACCATCTTCTTGACCCCAGACTTACCCTGGACCTTGGCAATTGCTGGCCAGTACAGAGACTGCCCCGGCAGATCACGGATCAGATCCGCTAGGAATGGCGGGGCTGGCATCTTGGCATCGTAGGCACCAGTGAAGGCGGAATCGCCTAGGAAGCCCTGGATGGGGCCACCTGGACTGCCGCGACGGATGTATTCCTCCATCACCTGCATGTCCATCAGTGAACCCAACGACTGGCCAACGAAAATGGGGTTTACCATGCTCTGGGAGGCCATCCTGTCGGCAATTATTCCGGCAATTTCGTTGCCGTCGAAGCCGTTGCGGGGCCAGTTGACCACCAACACCGAACCGTACTGCGTGAACCGCCCCACCAGCTGGTGGTAGACGATCTCGCCAGAGTTCAGCATGCCAGGCGTGAGCACAAAGCTCAGCTTGGCATTGGGGTTGTTTGCCGGGTAGAACTGGAATGCCACCTTCGTGTCATCGTGGTGCATCTGGTGTTTCCTATCGGACATGGAGCCGTATAGGACAATGCATGCCGCAAGCAGTGACAGGGCCATACCCATGCCAATTAAAGCGTTGGTCAGGCCGGACTTGTTGCCGCCGTAGATCAGATAGAGCTCCATCGCAATTGCGACTGAAAGGGTGAAAACGATGAAACGCAACATGATGACCTCCAGGGCCTGGTCGGGAAAGAACAAATTTTCAATTACCTGTAAACCCGATTGGATTCACAAGATGCTATATTATAGCATTATTATTGTAATAATACAATAGATACGCACAATATTTAACATTAGGGGCCCCGGATGGTAATCCGGGGCCCGCTGCACACACTAGTACTTCATTCGTTCAATCGCCATGGTGGCTACCTCGTCACCGTATTCCTGCACCGCCCGTCCAGTGGTATCCACCAGCACGTAGTCGGCTTGCATGGTCATGGGTGCATCGGCCCGGTGAGCATCGCGGTAGTCGCGCTCGGCAATGGCTGCTTCTATCTGGGCAATATCCGTCGCTCCCTCGGTCTCGGCCGTTCGCCGTTCTGCCCTCGCTCGAGGGCTGGCAGTCAGGTATACCTTGAGCAATGCGTCTGGAAAGACCACACTACCCAGATCACGGCCATCACCCACAATGTTGGTCTCGGCCGCAAAGGCATGAAACCGTTTATTCACCGCCAGACGAACCTGCGGGATTACCGCTACCTTGGAGGACCATTCGCTGGCTTCTGGGCTCCGAATTAGGTGTCCGACAGCGGTCTCGCCAACTGCGTAGGCTACACCCGTCTCCGGATCAAACTGCACCGCAGCAGCCAGGTATGTCAGGTCCACAACATCAGTCATGGGCGTCCCCAACAAGTGCGCGGCCACTCCCACTGCTCTGTAGGCCGAGCCAGTATCCAGCGGCCGCCACGCTGCACCAGTTCGCTCTCCGAGCAGCTTTACCAGGTAGCGCACTAGGGTGCCCTTGCCCGCACCTGCGGGTCCATCGATCACTACTGTGAACAAGTCTACCCCTTGGGGTCAGGGCCAGGTGGCCGGGTCTAGGTTCTCCCGAAGGATACTGCATTAAACCATCTTCTTTTCGAGAACTCAAGCGTAACAAATATGGAAAAAGAAAAGGCCCCGGATCGAAATCCGGGGCCAGTATAGCGAGCTTTACTGTTGCTCCAAGTAGATGCGGCCACCCACTCGCCTAGCAGACACTCTACTGGGTCTGGCGCGGGCAGGTAGCAGCGCAATGCCGTGCAATGTCTCCACGGCCTCCTCGGTCGTCATGAACTCGTTCATGAAGGTAATGGCGTCGGTCGGTGCGACCATGGGTGAGTGGTGCCGCTCCGCATCCTCCGCATCGCGGGCCATGATGCGGCGGGCTTCCTCACGTGCCACTTCCGGACTGCTTCCGCGTGCCAATTGCACCCGGTAGGCCCTGTATTCTCGGCACGCTGGAGAGGCATCGAGCCAGAGCTTCAAATCAGCCTCGGGGAAGACTACCGTGCCAATGTCGCGGCCCTCTACCACCGCCCGGCCACCCGCCTGCTCCACAAAAAGCCTTTGAACTCCTCGCACCACCTCGCGCACGGACGGCAGCTTGGCTACCGCCTTGGACAGCACGCTTGCCTGGGGGCTTCGGAGCTGTGAGCTGAAGTCCTCGCCGTTGACCAGGATTAGGCCATTGGCCAGGTATAGATCAAGCCCTGCGAAGAACTCTGCGCATGTTGCATCATTCGTTAGGTCTAGTCCTTCGCCGTGAGCCAGGTATCCACCAATGCGGTAAATACTGCCCGTGTTCACAATGGCCACTCCAAGTCGCTTGGCTAACTCAGCCGCTAGGGTGGACTTGCCAGCGTTGGCTGGACCATCTATTGCCGTTAATCTTGCTGACATTACGCCCCTTTGGGGTTCGGGCCTTACGGCGGGTTTATATGTATTCAGTTCCAGATTGGAGCAGCGTTATCAGCACGCTTTGCAATGTCCATCCCCACCTCGAACCCGGCACCATAGAAGTCGTTTCGTCGAGCATCAATGCGCACAGCGTGAGCAGCTAGTGCCAGGCACAGCGCTAGCGACTCGGCGGTATTTCCTCCGGCTGAAGCGTTCAGAAGCGGCTCGGCGTAGCGCTCCAGTTCGTGCGCATCATCCCCAGACAAGCTATCAATCTCTCGCAAGAGCTCATCCTTGATACGGCTTGCTGCCGACCAATCTGCCAGTCGGATGGCTCGGCCCATTTCTTTGGCCATCTCGGCAATGTCACTCATGACACAACCCCATTTTCTAGGATCATCAGATCTAGCTGGCGGTAACTGAGCGTTTTTGGTGGAACAATCTGGACGCTTATGAGGCCTACGACCGACCTGGCCGCCTGCATCATCTGGACTTTGGATGTCATAGGTACTCCTGACAGTAGCTGACAAGTGAGGCAGATTATGCCACGCACCACACCATATTTCAATCATAACCACTTCCCTTTCCCTCCGCCCTCACTGGGAGCAAAAAGACCCCCGGAGGGGCCTTGTGGCAGATCAGACAGTGTTATCCGCGCTTCAGACGCTTGTGAATAGCTGCCCGCGCCTCACCCAGCTCATCCCACGGCCGCTCCCCATCTTTCCCCTCAATCGTCTTCTCATGTCCCTTACCAAGCAGTAGCACCGTGTCACCCTTCTGCGCCTGATCAACCGCAAACTGGATTGCCTCCGTCCGGTCATGGATCAGGTACAGGTCTTTCCCCTTCACCTTACCTTGCTCCTCGGCGCCACTGGCAATCATCCCCATTATCAGATCGCCATCTATGTCACGATCGTCTTCCTCAGTAACAACTACCAGATCACCGTACTTACCAGCGGACGCACCTTGCTTGGCCCGCTTGGTCTCATCCCGCCGTCCTGCGGACCCAAACAACACAATCAGTCGGCCAGTGGTTAGCTTACGGAAATCAGATAGGATTTTCTCAAAGCTATCAGGTGTATGGGCAAAGTCCACGATCACGCCGTAGTCTTGGCCCTCATCCACGCGATTCATACGCCCTTCTACGCTCTCCAGAGCCCCTATGCCGCGTTCTATTTGCTTAGGCGTAAGTTCGAGCGCTAGGCCTACTCCGATCACAGCTAGGGCATTGTAGACGTTAAATTCGCCGGGTAGATGCGTCTTCAGGCTATATTTCTGCCCCTTATAGGTGGCAGTGAAGCTACTACCCTGGGCATTACTGGTAATGCTAGTAGCTTTCAGCTCACCAGCCTTCAGCCCGTAGCGTATCGTCTCCTGGATAGCGCCCGCAAATAGCTCTGCGCTTGGGTCATCGGCATTCACAATCCCCATCTGCAGCCCAAGCCGGTTCTCGGCCACTTTGTCGAAAAGGCGCAGCTTGGCCATCCGGTAGCGGTCAAATGTCTTGTGGTAGTCCAGGTGCTCATGCGTCACATTGGTCATCACGGCTAGGCTGTACGGCACACCCCACACCCGGTTCTGGGCTAGCGCATGGCTAGTGGTTTCTAGTACCACCCACTCTACGCCGCGGTGCTTCAGATCACGTAGCCGGCGCATAAGCATGCCCGCTGGCACGCTGGTCATATGGACGTAGTTTGGGCTCCAGTTCTCAGGAGTACCATAGCCAATAGTGGTCATTAAGCCAGTTTTAATACCGGCGTCGTTCAGCATCGTGTATATCCAGGTCGAGGTAGTTGTCTTACCGTCTGTACCCGTCACGCCAATTATCTTCATACCGCGGGCAGGAAAGCCGTACCAGACATTCATAAGGAATGTTTCAGCCAGATGGCCCCAGGGCTCCACACGGGCAAATAGTGCGTGCGGAATTAGGGCTTTAACCAGTTTACGAAATGATTTCACGGTGGCTTCTCCAGATAATAATTGCCCCTCTATCTTACACCACCATCGCCTATATTGAACTCGGCTATGCTTGAAATTCCAAGAGTAATATTGTACAGTCACCGATTATCCGTACCTTCACATCTAAGGATCACTATGACCACTAGATTGATCATCAACTGCAATAGCCACCGGGTCACTCTCGATGGACGGCTTGTCGCAGTTACGCCCACCGAGCTCAGTATCCTGGGCCTGCTTGCTTTCAACCCCAGCCGCCTCATCACCAACGATCAGATCCGTTATTGCATCCATGCAAGCAAGCAAACCTCATTGAGCCTGGCAAAAACCCATCTGTCGAACCTGCGCCGCAAGCTGGGCGATACCGCCAAGCAGCGCCAGATCATCGATACAGTACACGGGGTAGGCCAGATCATGTTGCTGGGCGCCGAGCAAATTGAGATCATTGGGTCACCCGCACAGATCATTGTCGGTCTACCCCAGGATCACGTCCGTTGCCCTCGCTGCGGTTATGGCTTCTTCGCGCAGGATCACCAAGTGCCGTCATGACCGCGCGACTGGTTATTGACCTGGACGACCGTACCGTCACGCTGGACGGGCTACCAATCCGGTTCGCTCACCTGCAGTTCAATCTGCTAGCGCTTCTGGCCACGTCCCCTGGGCGCGTCTTTACCTTCAAGCAGATCGCGCACCAGGTCTGGGATAGTGAGCCGCAGTACGTGCGTAGCTCCATCCGTGTCCTGGTTTGCCGCATCCGCGACCAGATCAACGCCCAACTCCCCCAGCCAATCATGTCGGTAGAAGCGGTCAGGAGTGTTGGCTACCGTCTCGACCCTACAGCCATCCACGTCACCATCCACCAGATAGTCCGTAGTACTCACCTCCGCCACCGGCGCCGTGCTGCCGGCATAAAGCAGTTCGTTGTCTGCCCTTGCTGCGATACCACCATCATCGTCAGCCCAGCGCGCTCCAAGCGCTCAGATCAAACCTAGCCACCGTCCCCGAAAGGCAAAAAGCCCCTTCGGGGGCTTTTCTTTTTGATACATCCCGGGTTAGTAAAACAGCCGGTTCTTCACCCGTCGGCTCACGCCGGTCACAATGCGCTCACCCAGCCGGTTCCAGATAGCGTACTTGCGTACGTCTAGTACCTGGTCGTAGGTACCTATAAACTGGGTAATTTCAGCATTAAAGCCTGTTTTGAATCTGGCTAAGCCGGCAAATGGGTGGTTGGGGTTCTCTATCTCGCTTGCGGGTGGCGTGCCATGCAGGTCGTACTCGGTTACGCCATGTTCCTTCAGCCACTGCATTACCCGCCACTGCAGTAGGTAGGGCGCCTGCAGCTCCGAATGGGCGCGGATTGACCCACCGTCTTTGTACAGCCCCTTACCGCCTAAGTAGGTAGCAAAGTCCCCCGCTAGCACCTGGCCCTCATAGTGGGCAAAGAAGAGTTGCCCGCGCCAGGCCATCTGGTGACTCTGCCAGAAATGTGAGAAATAGCCATAATCCCGCAGAAAGAACCCTGCCCGGTCACGCGTTGCTTTCATCAGGTCATACATAGTCTGGCAGTTGGCATCCGTTGCCTCAACCGCCTCAACGGTCACGCCTTTTTTCTCAGCTAGCCGCACATTGTACCTGGTCTTCTGCTTAAATGAGTTCAGTATGTCTTCTTCGGTTGCCGCTAGGTCCACAATCACAGTTGCTACATTTAGCTGTATGTCCCGTGGTGCCTTTACCACGCCTAGCTTGGGCGATTGTAGTTGTTTCAGGACTTTCGGATCCACCCGCAGTTCCGGCTCAATCTTAACCAGGAATGCCGGTAGCCCCAGATTGGCCTTGGTAAAACTAGCTAGCTGTTCCACTGTAGCCACACCTGGGCCCTTCGGGGCATACCAGATCTGTCCCAGTACGGGGATTTGCTGAGTCAGGTACAGTACAGCTACCTGGACTCCGGATAAGTCATAGATGAAGAAGCGGGGCTTCCAGCCGGTACGGGCCTTTACCTCGGCAAATACTCTGGACTGCAGCACATTGCCTCCATCTGGATTAGCTGCTACCAGCTCATCCCAGCGCTCAATCTGGTCAGCCGTTGCCTCTTGTCTCACGACAGATCAGCTTTCTGGGTCTTCTTATCCTTACGCTCTGTCTTCAGATTGCGCATCCGGCGGCCCACCTGCTTGGCCACGGGTAGCACACTGTGCCACAGTGCATAGCGTCCGGGGTTAAATGCCAGATCAAAAGAGCCTATGTAGTTCATTTCCTTAGGCCCAAAACCCACCTTAAACTGCGACACACCATCGTTGAGCCGGCCGTTGAAGTCATAGACCAGATAGCCTTTGGCCTTAGTTACCTGTATAGCCTGCCATTTCAGATTGTAGTTGGCCTTGTGTAAGGCGCCTTTCTCGGTTACGCCGCCGTACAGCTCAAACGCCACTGTGCCGGCACACGCCAGCCATAGAAACGCCTCGGGCTTGCCATCTACGAGCGCGTAGATTACCAGATTGTTCTCGCCCATCTCTGCCCAGAGCTTCGCGTAGTACTCCTTGGCATGCAGCCCAAACTTGGCTCGTTTGGCCGTATCGGAGTAGATGCGCCAGAAGTCCTCAAAGTACTGCCCTACCTTATCCTGAACAATCTTGACTCCATCTGTATCCGCCTTGCGAATATACTGCCGCGTTTTGGGCCGCATCGCTGCCAGCAGCTGGTCTTCTTCCAACTTCAGGTTAATAGTGAAGGTCTCTGCCATAAGCACATGCTCGCGGGACTTGCGCCAGCGCTTAGGCCAATCAAACCGCTGCCAAGCCGGCTCCAGGGTAAGAAACAGAGCCCGTTGCGCCCTAGCAAATTGGGTTATCGGCACTAGTGCCTCGGCCGCCTGAGCGCATTCCGGGTCCATCACCGGTCCGCGTGGCGAATAGGCTACGCGCCCCAGTAGACCAGGTATGGGTAGCATCAGGATTTGTGCTGCCGCCACTAGCCTACTGCCGTCCATGACTGCTACACGGTACGGCCACCAGCCGCCGGTACGCTTTAGTTCACCCCAGCCCCAGAGCTGGAGCGGGTGGCCAAAGGCCGATGTCTGGACTAGGGCATCCCACTGGGCTTTATCTGTAATCTCGATCAGTTCCATATCCTGATTGTAGCATTAACACTTCACAAGAGGCCTCGTTGTTATTCGTAAACAATAATGCTATAACTGCCGTACCAAGGCCTACTCGTCCAAGGAGCACCATGCCCGACACCATTACCCCACTAGCCACCACCTCACAGCCCGAGTCGCCGCACTACCTGACCAAGCGTGATCGTCACTCGCTTGCCCTGCTCCTGGCCGCAGATGGTCCGCTGGCACCAGGCCAAGCTCATCTGGCAACGCAGGTCTACATCGGCCAAGCCCGATGGTGGGCCATCCAAGAGGGTCTGGTCGAAGTCGTACCATCACCGGACAACCCGGCCTTCTACGCATCCAAGCTTCGCGTTCCAGATGAACGCCGGGCCGAAGTGCAGCTAGCGGTCTTCCATGGACAGGGACCCAAGAACTGGCGTCCTCCTAAGCTAGAAGGCGGCTGGCTCCGGGAGTGGCTCATCAGACCACTGCTGCGCTCACCGCACGGCCCCCGACTGATCTCGACCGTCATCGACGCGTTCATCTTCTGGTTTGCTGCCAAAGCTATGTTTCACGGCATATCTCACCAGGCCAGGGTCGTCTTGGTCGGCTGCACTATCGCCGCAGATCTTGTAAGACAAGGCGCAGTGAACAGTCACATGGCCAAGGTGAGTGGTACGCCCACAAGCGTCAGAGCTTTCCTACAGAGCTGGATGCTCCAGTGTTACCTCCTGGCTATCGTCATATTTATCACTGCCCTCTCGGTAGCCAGCCGCTGGCACTAGCCACACCCGCCCGTCCAGATTCTATTCTGGGCGGGCTTTAGCTTTGTCTCGATCGTAGGTATTGACAATACATACTACTTATGCTACTATGTGTGACGTTTACTCGAATAGTCGAGAAATCGATCGTTCACAATCCGCCCACAACTGAAAGGTGCATCATGCACAACTCCGGAACATTCCTCCAGTCCATCAACTACCTTGAGACTGTCCGTCGCCTGTTCAGTGATCCGTTGGCCTTCACGCCCGAGCAGCTCGCACGGGTAGAAGCCGCCAAAGCCGACACCAGCAGTGCGTACGACCAAGTACTCGAACTCGCCAGTGCTCAGTATCGGGAGTACCGCATCGTTCGCGACGAAATCGACGCAGCTTGGACGACCACCAATCCCAGGTTCTTCGCCCCCAGTCCTTTCATTCCGGACCAGTGGGATCGGCTGGGAGAGCTAATGTTCTACTACCTGCCCGACACGCGGATCAAGTTGACCATCAAGGACACCTACTTGGTTGGGGTTGTTCCCACGTGGTTCTCGGTAGAGTCCGATGACGTTCTAGATCCGAACGACGAACTCCATCGCAGGCTCTGCGCCATGCTGTTCACCACTGTCACCGAGTTCAACCAGATGCACTTCACCATCCGTCACCATGACGGGCATGAACGACCCTGGCAATTCGACGACCCCACCATGGTCAGCTTCGGCGCCGAGCGTCGGTCCCACCTGGCTCGGCGCGAGCCCCACGCCGGCGGCTGATCCGTCCACCCGTCCACCAAGCCCGCCCAGATTCATTTCTGGGCGGGCTTTTGCTTTACCCGTGACAATACCCACCCGCCCCAGCTATACTTGCCCGGATGAAAATTCTTGGCATTGAAACAAGTTGCGATGAAACGGCGGCGGCCGTAGTCGAGGATGGGACAAAGGTTCTCTCGAACGTCCTGGTGTCCCAGATAGACATCCACGCCCACTACGGCGGCGTCGTGCCAGAGATTGCCGCTCGTAGCCACATTGAGGCCATTCTGCCTGTAATCAAGGACGCACTCGCCCAAGCGGTTGCAGATTGGGACGACATCGACGGCATAGCTGTTACATCTGGCCCGGGCCTGCTGGGCTCGCTCCTTATCGGCACGCTTACGGCAAAAACCCTTGCCGAAGCCAAAAAAAAGCCACTCTACGCTATTAATCATGTGGTGGCTCACACCTACGCCAATATGCTCATTGACCAGGAAATTACGTTTCCACTCCTTTCGCTATCAGCCTCCGGCAACCACTCCCATCTGTTACTTTTCCGGGACTATCTGGACTATGAGCTGCTCGGCTCTACTATTGATGATGCCGCTGGCGAAGCCTTTGATAAGGTCGCCCGCATCTTGGGCATGGCCTACCCAGGCGGCCCCAAGATTGGCGCCGCCGCACTCAAAGGGAATGTCACTGCCTATAAGTTCCCCAAGGCCAATCTGGGCCCAGATTCGCTAGACTTCAGTTTCTCCGGCCTCAAGACCTCTGTGCTACGCAAGTGCCAGGAACTAGCCGGAAAGGACTACACTGCCCCCTCGTTTACCCTAGCCGAGACGCTATCTGAGCAACAGATCTACGACGTAGCCGCGAGCTTCCAGCAAACGGTAGCCGAGACACTAGTGGACAGATTGGTTCAGGCTTATCACAAGCACTCCCCCGCCACCGTGGTCATAGCAGGTGGCGTGGCCGCTAACCAAGCGCTCAGGGACGAGGCCAGTCGCCGTCTGCCCGTGGCCATGCACTACGCACCCATGGCGCTGTGTACCGACAATGCAGCCATGATTGCCTCCCTCGGCTATCATCATGCGCTAGCGGGCCTCGTAGTGGCTCCAGATGCCCTTGTGACAGACCCTAGTCTGCCTGTTTGACTTATTCTCTGGCTATCAGGGAGAGCTGGACTTTCTGCCCAGTCCGTGGCATAATCCAGCCATCCTATTCCCTATTAAGAAAGCCATAGGCGCTCCATGTCCGACAATTCCACCGATTCTCGCGTTACCCAGACCATGGTTGCGCGTGGCCTCATCCAGGCACTCACACGCCGTCTCCACCAGTCCACCACGTCACCGGACGTCAACACCGTGTTCTGCAGTGTGGTCGAAGCCGCACTAGGCGAGGGGCTGTTCGAGCTCCCAAACGTGATCGAGGGCGAGGACGCCACCACCCTTCTCAGTCTTATTGCCGACTGGAGCGAAGACAGTGACCTACAGGTCTGGACCGTCACGCGCGCCACCGACTATGCGCAGCGCGCTAGGCACGTCACCTACCAGCTTCTCCCGCTGGACCAGCTCGCCGCGGAAACCCCCTTCTGCCCATTTTCTCCTTACACCGGAGAGCTAGCCAGTGGCAGCTTCTTACTGTATCTGCTGAACGGCTACCTCACGTTCGAGGAATCCAACCCGGCCATGACCATCCTTACCATGTACCAAGAGATGGCGCAGCGCGACTCTGGCAACAGGCAGGTCAGAGCATGAGCCAACAGCCCACAAGGGAGTACCGTCCTCGGTTTACAACTGCCCAATACGCCGTAGTAACCTTCATGTGGCTCGCCACTCTCGCTACTACCATGGGGGTCATAATCTCGCTCCGCACTGGGCCGGAGCATATCCGCAACTCCACTGCTACCCGAGGCACGTTGTACATCGCCTTCATGTACTGTGCAAGCTACCTCATCCACCTAGCTTGCCGGTCCCGCTCACGTCACCAAGCGCGTAACAGCAACACCGGTGCGAGCACAAATTAACCCCCTTGCCGTACCATCCACTTCGCCCCCACAGACACCAGTGACTACCGAGCCACAGCCCCACCAGTCCTAGATGCACCCACGCCCCACCGATTACGGAAACCCCGCCTCGGTGGGGTTTTTCGATATCGACAGACTCAATTGCTTATGGCATAATACGGCCCGTCCCCACTCACCAACCGAGAAGAGAAGCACATGTCCGACACCACTACCCCCGCCGAAAGGCCCGACACCCGACGTGACGCCGCACTCAGCCTCGCCCGCGAGGTTCGCAACCGGCTCGCGCAGCAGCCACAGGTCGGTGGTTACACCGTGTTTCTGGCCGTGATCGACGAGTCCATCACGCGTAGCAGCTTTGCTGAGATTATCCTTTTGCAGTTGGCCGTCTGGAGCCGAGAAGGCCATGTCGAACACGATCGGGTGTGGGAGAGCCCATATGCCATCGCCTGTAACATCCCCAACCGGACTTACACGGTCACCAGTAGGCTGCGGCCGATCGAGAGCTTGGCCGCCTATCCACTGCTTTTTACTATCGATGCCGAGGGCAAGCAGTGGGGCAATAGCTTCTTCGACTTCTTTTTCAGCTTCCTACCTGCCAACGACTATGCAAGTCTGCGAGCACTTGTGATCAAGCGTCACATCGACAACCTTGCTCTGAGCGCAATGGGCGTCCGCCCATGACGGCCGGCGAGATACGGTCCAAGCTGCTTGGTCTCCTCGGTGATCTGTACATGATCGATCCCGAGACAGCAACCGATGAGACACCCCTCGGTAACCATGGCCTAGGCTACAGTTATCAGCAGGGTAGGTTGCTTTCGGTCGAGTTCTCTGGCCTCTTCCGCATCACCGTTACCGGAACGAGTATTGGCAGCTGCCAGACCTTTGGAGCACTCTGTGGCCAAGTAATCGACCTCGTGCAGGCCAGCGAGCCTGCCACGTCCTAGCCACATTGCGGCCAGCCCCCACTACCCAGTGGGGGCTTTTCTTTCTGACTCACTACTTTCTGCAGTCCTTAAGCCATAATCCTCTTCATGAAAGCCCATCAAGAGCCAATGTAGCGTTCGGGATTAGCATAAGTGGTATGTTCGGCTAAGCCCTCAAATTGAAAATACGCAAACTCACGCCAAAAACATAATCAATTCAGACCGCCACTTTTCTAGCGTGCTTAAGCCATAATTCTGAATCGTGAAATGTTTAGGTCAAAGCGCTTATGCCGTTCGCCCCTCCCACACCCGTTATGTTCGGTATTCAGGCGCGTCTCGCTGCCATATCCCCTTCCGTCCACCCCTGATTTGCTCAAACATCGAAAAAATACAGCGTCAGTGAGCATGAGTACGGTGGGACAAAGCGAGTGAGTCGAGCTTTGTCGCTCGTTGTCTCGCTTGGTTTTGGGTACTTTTGGAGTCACAAAGGTACCAAGAAAGAGGAGAAAGGAATTCTCGGACTAGCAGAATAGGTCATAGATGAAATGGGAGGGAGGTGGATAGTACTCCTCCATTTCCCCTTCGCGTAAAAATTTTATGGTCGTTCGCTACGCTCAAGGAACAAATGCCCAATCGAACAAAACAGGCACATCTAATAATCATAGGCTGGGCTTGTGCGCGCCAGGCAAGACGCCGTGTGAGTCGACAGATTGGCTCCACTGAGCTAGAATTTCGGTATCATGCCACTCGATAAAGCCTACGATCCAAGCAAATACGAAGCCGACATTTACCATCTCTGGGAAAAGTCCGGCGCCTTTACGCCGGAGGGCAATGCTGCTTTACGTGCTGGTAAGGGCTCTGTAGAGCCATTTTCTATCATTATGCCCCCGCCCAACGCCAATGGCAATCTCCATGCTGGCCACGCCATGTACCTGGTGGAAGACGTTCTTGCTCGTTATGCCCGCATGCAAGGCCGCCCGACCCTCTGGCTCCCGGGTGCCGACCACGCCGGTATCGAGACCCAGGTGGTCTACGAGCGCGTCCTGGCTGCCGAGGGTAAAAGCCGGTTTGATCTGGGCCGCGAGCCTTTCTACGACGCTGCGTTGGCATTTACCAAGCAAAATATGGGCAATGTCACCACCCAGCTACGCAGCCTTGGCTTCAGCGTGGATTGGTCCAAGTTCCAGTTCACCCTCGATGCAGACATCCTTACTACCGTCTACGAGACGTTCCGCCGCATGCACGCAGACGGCCTTATCTACCGCGGTGCCCGGATTGTGAACTGGTGCCCCCACTGCCGCTCGAGCTTCTCCGACATTGAGCTGAAGTACCGCGAGCAGCTCGATCCCCTCTATTACATCAAGTACGGCCCATTTGTCATCGCCACCGTCCGCCCCGAGACCAAGTTCGGTGATACGGCTATTGCCGTCAATCCTAAGGACGACAGATACAACAAGCTCATCGGCACCACCATTCAGGCCGAAGACCTACTCGGGCCTGTGAAGTTCCAGGTCATCGGCGACGATTTTGTCGCTCCAGAGTTCGGCACCGGTGTGGTCAAGGTCACCCCTGCCCACGACCCCAACGACTGGGAGATGGGCCAGCGCCATCATCTGGAAGTAAAGCAAGTCATTGGTACCGACGGCCTCCTTACCTCATTAGCAGGCAAGTACGCCGGCATGACTGTCGCCGACGCTCGCGCCGCTACCGCCCACGATCTCCAGGAACGTGGCCTCATGGACCATGTGGATATGAACTATTCCCACTCTGTCGCCTTCCATGATCGCTGCGGTACGCTCATTGAGCCCCTCGTGACAGATCAGTGGTGGTTGAAGGTGGATAAGCTCAAAAAGCCGGCCATTGCTGCCATCCAGTCAGATGAGATCCAGTTCTACCCTACGCGCTTCAAGAAGCAGGCTATAGATTGGCTCGAGAACCTGCACGACTGGAACATTAGTCGCCAGAACTGGTTTGGCATCCACATCCCTATCTACTACAATGCCACCACCGACACTTCCCTACCTGAGTACATCGTGGCAACTGATGAGGCCGAGGCTATCAAGACCTATGGCCCGGGCGGCTACGAGGCCGAAACCGATGTGTTCGACACCTGGTTCTCATCTGGTCAATGGCCCTACGCCACCCTCATGGCCACCGGCGACTTCGACCAGTTCTACCCTACCTCAGTCATGGCCACCGCCCGCGACATCCTCTACCTGTGGGTGACACGCATGATCATGTTTGGCATTTATCGCACCGGCCAGGTACCGTTCAAAGACGTCTACCTCTGGGGCACTGTCAATGATGCGGCTGGCAAAAAAATGTCCAAGTCCAAGGGCAATGTCATCAATCCTCTCGAAATGACCTCGAAGTACGGCACTGACGCCCTGCGACTAGCCCTTACCATTGGTGTCACTCCCGGTACCGGGGGCTCCCTATCTGTCGAAAAGATCGAGGGCTATCGCAATTTCTGCAACAAGCTCTGGAACGTGGCCCGCTTCATTATCGAGAAGCTCCCAGAGAACTACTCCCCCACTGCTCCCGAACCAAAGTCGCTTGCCGATAAATGGATCCTGACTAAGCTGGCAGGCGCTACCAAGCAGATCACCAAAGACATAGAGGGCTATCGCTTCTCTGAGGCGGGCCAGGCTGTTTATTCCCTGCTGTGGAACGACTTTGCCGACTGGTACATTGAGGCTAGCAAAGCTGAAACGAATATAGATGTTCTCGCCCACTGCCTCGAGACAATATTAAAGCTCGCCCATCCCATAGCCCCGTTCGTGACCGAGGCAATCTGGCAGCAAATGGCTTGGCAAAAGCAAAATCTAATTGTATCCGCCTGGCCTGAGACAGGGAAGTCATACCCTGCCGACGCCAAAACCTTCCAAACAATCATTGATTTGGTCTCAGCCATCCGTATCCAGTCTATAGCTCTTGGCTTAGCAAAGCCAAAGTTGGTTCATTCCTCAAAGGAGCTAATAGGAGAGAACGCCGATATTATTCAGGGCCTAGCCAAGCTAGGCTCACTCGAATACTCCGAGAAAGGCAAGGGCCTGGCTATTAACTACGCCGGCCCCAATGCCTGGCTCGATATTGAGAAATCTAGCATCGACGACTACAAATCTAGGCTGCAATCAGAACTAGCCGAAAAAACCGCCTATCTGGAAAAGCTCGATAAGCAGCTAGCAAACGACCGCCTCCCAGATCATATCCGTGAGCAAACTATGGCGCGCAAGGCCGAGGCATCACTTATAGCTACCAAGCTCGCTGAACAAATCGCTTCCGTTGGCTAGCGCCACACCCGTTGCGCTCGAAATGCCCCCGCGTAACTGCTACCATCAGTGCTAATGAAGCACTGGAAGCCTACGCTCAAACGCCCTAGCCGCCGCACCCTCCTGATAATCGGAGGCATTGTGGTCATCCTAGCCGCTGGCTGTGTTGCGCTCAATCCCTGGCGCCTCAGCCGTGCCGCCGCCTTTGCCGGAGCAGGGGATAGTGCCAGCGATGCCACCCAAGCCGCGCTAAACTACCGCTACGCCAATGTGTTGGCTCCCGAGAAGCCAGAATACATTACTGCCCTGGCCGAGAAGTACCTCCAGCTCGGCCTGGTCGACAATGCGCTCACCACCCTGAGGCGCCTGCCAATTACTACCACCGGCTATCGGCAAGCCCAGATTCAACTGGCCGCCGATAAGCCAGATCTGGCGCTGGGTACCATAACAAGCCTGCTCGCTCGGCAATCTAGTGCCAAGGCTTCCACCCTAGAGTCCCGCATCTTCCTCGAGCTCAATCGCTCCCGAGACAGCGTGATGGCCGCCGAGGCCGCCGTATCGGATGGGGTAGGGGATAGTAGTGCGCAGTTCCAGCTCGGCCTAGCCTACCTGATAGCCGATAGAACTACCGAGCTCCACACCTTAGCTGCCAATCTAACCAGCCTAGAGGCCCGTAAAACGCTTGCGTATGCCGAGAGCGGTAAATACCAGCTGGCAGTTGTTCTGGCCAATGGCGAGCTCCTACGCAGCGCAGAGAGGGCAGTGGGAGCCGTGTCTTCGCCAAACAGTGAGTCTATTCGGCTCGAGGCTACAATCCGCCTAGCCCGCTACAGGTATAGCCCGGCCGAGCTCCAGATCACCGCCGATCGCCTTATTGCCGCGGTCACTAGCGATCCTGCCAATATCCAGCTCCATCAACTCCTTCAACAGGCCGAGAATGATCTGGGTCAGACAGAAAAGGCCACCGAACAGGCCGGGTTCATTAAACAGTTACAGACCGGTACGCCCTAGGCTCTCTTATGGCCGTGCGAGCACCACGTAACTACCCATAGCGGGAATGTCCTGCCAGCCCTGCGCTCGTAGATCTGCAAAGAATTGCTCCTGTATCCGGTGCGTTAGCGATTCATCAACCTGGAGTACCACCACACAAGCAATATTAAAGCGCCGAAACTCCAGGTCTCGATAGGTAGGGTCGTTAAAAACCCGAAGGTAACGATCAAATATTTTACCCTCGCCGTCCTTCCAGCTGGGCATACGCCCATCTATGTAGCTCCGGAAGCCAGGTAGTTTCCAGATGAGATAGCCATTATTGTCATAGGTGGTAAAGACGTTACCGGCACACGGATGGTCCTGCGCATACGCTACATACCTCCCAGCGTAGTGGCTTTCTCGGTCATACCGCAACTGGGAGCCTAGTACGGTGGGCAGGATCACTGCCACCACCAGGGTATATTTAGCTACAAAAGCCAGTTGTAGCCGTCCACGGAGCTTGTTGGCTGCCACTCGGTATAGTCGGCCAAGGTGGCGCGAGCTAGCCGCTACAAACAGGACAGTATGACGCATAGAAACTAGGCTCATCACCAGCGTTAGTCCTGCCACCAGATAGCGCCTCCAGCTCCGCCAGCCCTCCAGCGACAGAACTAAGCAGACCAGGAGCAGTACAAATACCAGGTAGGCCGGCCGCAGCGCATTGGGCGCCCACTCAAACACTCGGCCGGCTAGCTGCCTATCCGATGCTGTCCGCCACACCTCCAGATACACCTGCCAGCCATAGGGATTCAGAAGAGAAGCCAGCACCGCGAGTCCAGTCGCCCAGACCAGGCGGCGGTCCTTGGCCCGGTCCATAACCACACCCAGACCCAGCACGCCCAGGCCAAATACAAAGCTGGCATGCACATTGGCCCAGATAAGAAACAAACCAATAATTGCCACATAGCGCTGGCGCCATTTGCTTGCTACTAGCCACTCCACTAGCCCCACGCCCAAAAGCCCCCAGATGGCAGCGCGTATACCGGCAAATGGGGCTAGCACGCCAGCCGTCAGCCCTACAACCACCCAGGAGCGTGTTCGAGTGACTAGCAGCACACCAGCTGTCCAGAGAGCGGCCCACATTACAGCAAGCAGTCGGTAGCCGCCCAGATGGTACACGCCAGCCCACAGTACGTCCTGCAGCCACTCATGGTCCACCCAGCGGAATTTCGACATGGTCAGGCTAAACGGGTCGGTCGCTGGCACGCCATGCGCCAGGATGTAGCGTCCGGCCGCCAGATGCCACCCGAAGTCTGGGTCGAGCCGGCCCACGCAAATGATAAAGAAAAAGCCGAATAGGAGCAGTGCGCCCGCGAGCCCACGCCAATGCTTGAGAACTAGATAGGGGAGTGGTCGTACGCGTCGTAACAATGTCTGCATAACCAGATTATAGCGGGATACGCGCCAACAAAGAAAAGCCCCCAGCCTAGGCTGAGGACATTTCTTTGGCGGAGAGGGTGGGATTTGAACCCACGATACCCTTGCGGGTATGCCGCTTTTCGAGAGCGGTACCTTCAGCCACTCGGTCACCTCTCCGCGTCATAACCGCAGCTTCACCTTCCATACATTGGCAATCAATGTACTCCAGGTTTCATGCGGTTCTTCCTTATGCCTCGCCACACAGCCTTCGGCTTGGTCTGGCTCGGCTATCAGTTCAGTACATTCACAGATAACGGCGAAAAATACCGTCGTATTGTACCGCCTAGACCTGTATTTGACCAGCCTGGGTCGGCTACCTGGCCGCTGGAGCGCCAGTGACCACCCAGGACGCGTTCTCGAAGCGTACCGGTGCTCCACAGCTCTGCATAAATGTAATCCAGTCCCGGTCCCGGAACTTGGCTGCAATCTCACCGCTGGCATGGGTCGTATTCATACCCAGCGCTACCTTGTCGCAGGATCCAGCTCCCTGGCGTACCTGCTTATCTAGCTCGTGCCACCAGGGGAAGTACTGGCTCTCATGCTGCTGGGTATTCACAATGTGGGTCTGTGACAACCACATGAAGCGGCTGCTCGCGGTCTCCGTTCCCACAAAATACTCCTGCTTCTGTGGTGGTGCTCCAAGCCACAGTCCTAGGTCGCGGTCTTCACTGGTCAGGGTGACCTGTCGAGTATCCGGACCCAGATACTGTCGCTCGTAGCTCATAAGTGATCCTAAGAGGAGCAGACAATTAAGCGCGACCACCCCAAGGAGCAGGCGCGTATAGGACCGCACGCCGGATCGAATTACCAGCTGCGTCTGTAGGAGTGCCAGTGGCAGGCTTAGGAGGAGTAGTCCACGGATCTGGGTGGCTATCGGAACTAGTTGCCACACCCCAACCACCACCGCCCAGCTCAGGAGGTACCCATCCGGTCGGAGTGTCGATCGCTCAGCCATAGCTGTACCACGCCGGATTATCCTCACGCTGAGCCAGCCATACACGACTAGTGTCACCACCAGAACAATCAAGAGGCTAAGCGGGTAACGAGTCACATTGGTTCCTAGGTGGAATCTGAAGAATTGGTTCACCCGTGCGAGCCACAGGTAGTAGAGCATGGCTGCTGTCGATGGCACGAGCAGAAGCAAACGCTTACCCCAGTGGTCGCGGAGCGTCCGCCTATCCAGATAGGCCCAGACCAGTACTAGACTTACCCACTGGTACACAAAGTAAGGGTGGATAAACAACCATATGCCTGCCAGACCACCCCAGATGGGCCAAGTACTCGGCTTGTGACGCCCCAGGTAGTAACCGCCAAATACCACCAAATAGGCCAATGCCGAAAATAAATTGGGCGGCGATGAGATGAGAGACAAAAAGACACTAAACTCATGGTAGTCCAAGCGTGGTGCCACCAGGATCAGCGGATAGGCCGCCGTCATAGCCAAGGCAAACAGCCACAGCCTGGCCCGCCCTTCTGGGAGCCCAGCGGCCCTGGACCAGCGCCTGGCAAACACGTGGAGGGCAGTCGCGATTAACCCAAAGAGTAGAGTGCGCAGCAACAAGCCGGCCAGCGCAACCGATTGGTTGAAATACAAGAGGTGGGTAAAAGACCAGATCAGGTTAATGCGGCAGCCCCCCTCTGGAATAGCTGTTGTCAGATTGTGCCGACAGAACTCCCCGCTAGCAACCAGGGAGTTGTAGATGAAGTCATCACGGTAGTTCGCCAGAATAAGCCTATTCCCGCTGCCGTTCAGCTCTACTCGACCATAGGCCGCCCAGACTATCCCCAGTGCACAGAGCACAAAGGCGGTACAGGCCAGGATGTAGAGCCATAATTGACTACGCCGCGCCGCTGGTGAAGGAGTTTCTCGCATTACCCCTATCCTAAACAAAACAGAGGCCTGTTACCAACGAATTGGTTACAGGCCTCTGGTGCGCTCGAAGGGATAGCGCACATTCGTGCTTCTCCGGGCGCAGGTTCTTGAAGCCAGCTCCGCCGCGACTGCGCCCTACGCCGAACCCCACGCCGTGAGTACCCGGCTTTTCGGGGGTTCTCATCCCACAAACAAAAACAGAGGCCTGTTACCAACGAATTGGTTACAGGCCTCTGGTGCGCTCGAAGGGATTCGAACCCCCGACCCCCAGCACCGCAAGCTGATGCTCTATCCAGCTGAGCTACGAGCGCACAAATATGGACTACGAAAGTGCGGTTGGGACGAAGCCAACAATAACACATTTTAGCGACCGAGGGAAGCCTAGAACTTCAGGTAGCGGGACAATCGCTCAATCCAGTCCGGCGAGCGATCCACTTCCGGCAGGTAGCCGCTTAGCAGGTTCACAATAACCGCGAAGTCATCGTTATCAAACAGGATAGTGAGGCGCGGCATGAACCGCTGTGTAGGCTCCAGATCTATCGAGTGCCAGGCTACGTCCTGCACAACGGCAAAGGAACGAAACTGGGAGTATGGGTAGCTCTTGCCCTCGATAGTAATACCGTGATCATCCAGGGAGTAGTTGAGTACGCGTGGTGCACGCGCCCCGTAAACAACAATAGCGGCAGCCATGGCAATAACGACAGGTATGCTAAACCACTGCTGGAACGCGGCCAGGCCAGCAGCCAGAGCCAGCGCACCCACAATCACAATTATGTACCACTGCTTCGTCTTGTCGTGGTGTATGTACTCCGACGCTTGCCAGGAAAATGTCTCTTCCGGGTCCACCTCACGCACCTCATCCTGCTCATCTACCTCGCCAACATCAGTAGATAGCCCGGCTGTCAGATGCCCTGGCATGACTTCGTCGGGCTCGTTCTCGATGGATTTGTCTGACTCTTGGTTCACAGTGATTTCCTTACCACAATTATTGCACGTCTAGGCCAATAATTACAAAAGCCTTATGTTCCAAGCAAGAAAAAAGCCCCAGACCAGCTGGGACATTTTTCTTGGCGGAGAGGGAGAGATTCGAACTCTCGCGGGGGATTACTCCCCCCTACAGGTTTAGCAAACCCGCCCCTTCAGCCACTTGGGTACCTCTCCGTGTTGTCTTCGAGCATTATGACCTAGTTTACCATGTGGGGTCCGCAACTTTAACAATATACGTACTACCCTGAGCAGTATTATTGCTCTCGCAAGCCGAAACTTTGCGACGACATGGCGGAGGGGGAGAGATTCGAACTCTCGGACCTTTTGGGTCTCCGGTTTTCAAGACCGGTGCACTAAACCACTATGCGACCCCTCCAGGTCACAACGACCCTAGGAGTATAGTGTTTTGAGCGTGTTTTCGCAATAACTTTCCAGATAGGCCACGGGAGACGCTAATGCTTGGCCAGTACACCGCCCCAGACTGCTTTGGCCCCAGCCTCCTGCAGCGCTCCCGCGCAGGCTGCCAGAGTAGCCCCAGTAGTAGCTACGTCGTCCACCACCAGCACCCGCGACCCCACCACTAGGCGGCTTTTCCGGGCGGCATAGGCGGCACTGGCCTGGACAATCCGCTCTGCCCGGCTATGACCCACCTGCCGTGCGTCCGTCCTGCGCTCAAGGGTATGCACGTAGGGCAGCTGCAGTTGGTGCGCCACAGCCCGAGCTATGAGCTCCGCCTGGTTGTACCCTCGCTGTAGGCGCCGCCCCGCCGCCGCCGGTACACATGTCACCAGATCATAGTCCTCGGCTTGCAATTGCTCGGCCAGGAGCTGCCCGCAGAGCTCCGCCGCCGATTGTTGGCCGTGGTACTTCAGCTGGCCAATCAGAGCCTGCGCCAAACCCTCGTAGCGGTATGCCACTACTACACCGTGTAGTTCTGTACGCCTACGACAACTAGCACAAGTACGACCGTTTGCACTCAAGCGGTTGCAGTTGTAGCACGTAGCCGTTTTCGGCACACCAAGCCTGGCCACGCATCGGCCGCAAACCAGATTGCCTTCAATCCCGCAGCCCAAGCAGGACACTGGTGCAATTACTTCAATTAAACGCTGCGCTAGCATGCTTCTGTTCTACCCATAAACGTGACCTTGTTGCCAGATGCCAATTAATTTGCCTATAATAGACCAAAGCGTTTACTCAGGACAACCATAACTGGTACCGGTCTGGGTAAGCATAATGTGGAGGATAGGGTGCATGGCTAAGAAAATCGCTGCCCAGGAAGAGAATATTCTGCAAGATGAGTTCTTGGACGAGGTCGGTGCGACTAGCGAAGACTGGATGGAAGAGGTAGAAGGACAGCTTGCTGTTGATGTCTATCAGACCAAGGAAAATGTTGTTATCAAGGCGCCCATCGCCGGCGTTAAGGCCGATGACATAGACATTAGTGTGTCAGAAGACGTTGTTACACTACGCGGCGAGCGCCGTGAAGAGCGCGAAGTCGACCGCGAGCACTACTACGTGCAGGAGTGCTACTGGGGTTCATTCTCTCGCTCGGTCATTCTACCTACCTCAACTGTTGCCGAAAAGGCAGTTGCTAGCCTGAAGGATGGCGTCCTTACTATCACCATTCCCAAGGTGGCCCAGGACAAGGTCAAGAAGATCAAAGTCCGCCCCGCCTAGTATCGAGCCTCGATCCAAACTACTCCCTCCGGGGAGTTTTTTGATTCTCCTCTACCTTAACTAGTTATTTCATCTATGGCCTCGCACGGTAGTAGGCTACACAACATTTCTTTCTTTCCTACTTTTGGCAAACGAGCAAAAGTAGGCAAAACTCTTTTTGTACAGCGAACAACTCTATCGCAAGACACTACCTACTTATTGCCAAGCACCAGAACGAGTCTTCATCCCTTTTGTTCTATTTCACTCATAGACACAGTCTGTTGGGTTACTTTATCTATTGCTGCGAGACAACGAGCCGCCGTCCGGCGTACTCATGCTCGCTGAAGCTACTATCTAGCGAGGTTCAAGGGGGAGACGGGTCAGCATGAGGGTGGATTCTTCCTGACTCCCTGCATACCCGCCTCGGGTAACCATCCATGGTTGATCACCGAGCACCTGCCAGTCACCGGAAAGAACCAAGACTTGGAACTTCTACTAGTAAGTATCTACCGTGCGAGTACTGTTCGAAGCTCTTCCTGCCTTGTCAGGAAGAGCAAGTTACGCAGCACAGACCAAGTGGAAAGTTCTTGGTTCTGCTCCGTCCGTGAAGGCAATGTGCGAGACAGGTTTTGGTGCCTTTTGCCTGGACAAAAGGCACAAGAAGAGAAGAACTGTATTTCAGGATAGAAGCGGGAGGGTATAGATGCTAATGGGAGGAAGGAGGGTAGTACCCTCTCCACCCGCACCTCATACGGAACAAAAAAGACCCCCGAAGGGGTCTCTTCCTGAGTCGGCGCTTATTACAGCTTACCAACTACGAAGTTCACAGCTGCAAAGGCCAGTGAGGCTACTACGATACCAATGATAGCGTAGAGGATGGTGTTCTTAGCACCTTCAACTGCACTGGAGTTACCGCTGGAGAGAACGTAGCGGAGACCACCGATGATCAGCATGATAACAGCGACTGCACCGATGATGAAGATCAGGACGTTGGCAACCTTGCTGAAGATACTATCCGCAGCCGTACAGACACTACCAGCGGCATTGGTGCCAGTACCAGCAAATAAGCAGGTGCTCGCTCCAGTCGGTGCTGAGCCATTAATACCATCCGTTAGACCCGACGGAGCGGCCAGTGCGATGGAAGCTACAAACGGACTAGTAATCAGAGTAATTGCCAGGAAGGCCTGGGCAATAATACGACTTACTTTACTGAACTTGGGCATAAATTCTCCTGTGAGCTGTTATATATTTTTGCTTGACTTGGCCGAATCATAGCAGATTTGAGCGAGAATACAAAAGACCTTATCAAAAAAGACCCCCGAAGGGGTCTCTTCCTGGGTCGGCGCTTATTACAGCTTACCAACTACGAAGTTCACCGCTGCAAAGGCCAGTGAGGCTACTACGATACCGATGATAGCGTAGAGGATGGTGTTCTTAGCACCTTCAACTGCACTGGAGTTACCACTGGAGAGAACGTAGCGGAGACCACCGATGATCAGCATGATAACAGCGACGGCACCGATGATGAAGATCAGGACGTTGGCAACCTGACTGAAGATGCTGTTGGCTGCCGTACACCCGGTCTGGCCTGCGAACAGACAGCTTGAGGCATTCGTCGGTGACGAGCCGTTAATGCCATTTACCAGCTCATCTGGCGCACCTAGGGCTGGTGCGGCCATGAACATGACAGCGAGCATGGCGGTAAAGCCGCCGAGGATTAGTTGTTGTAGTCGTTTCACTTGTTTCTCCTTAGTGATTTAGCTTATGAGCGTTAGCAAAATGATAGCATACGCTGCTACCAGGTAGCGAGAGTATTACTTGAAAAAGTTCCCGATAAAGCGGATTGCAGCGTAGCCCATGGCAGCGCCTACCAGTCCAACCAAGGCGTAGATGATAGTATCCTTCGCCTTGGCAACTGCCCCAGAATTACCGGCCGAAACTACGTAGCGAATAGCGCCGACTAGGATCATGATTACTGAAATTGCCCCAGTGAGAAAAATTATAGTATTTGCCACTACACTGAATACGCCGGCTGGATTCAGGCTAGAGAACCCAGTGCCAGAGTTAATAATTCCGTTATCAGAAATGGTGATTGTAGCAAGAGCGTAGTGAAGAAGTGAGTGTAGCATAGTGTCCTAGAAAATGTGTATTACGTAGTTGAGTATGGCAAAAGACCCGAGAGAAACCACCAGACCAATAATAGCGTAGAGCATGGTTTCCCTTGCCTGTTTGGTGCTGGCTGGATTACCGGCAGACAGTGCAAAACGCATACCCCCGACTATAAAGAAGATGACCGATAGGCCGCCGGCTATGAACAATGCAATATTCACGACGTTATGAATGAGTATAGGTACAGCATCCAGTCCTTGGGTATCAGGGTTTACGCCCTGCAATATCGGGGTGGGGCCTGCCGCTAGAAGATAAGTAATAATATATGTTTTCATTATCCGATTCCTATGAATTTGAGCACTATGAACATTATTGATAATAGCAGGACTCCGACCACTGCGTTAGTAATTCGCACCTTTGCTTTCTTTATGCCATCGGGGCTGCCCTGCGAGGTAATGTACTGTATGCCACTTACAATCAAAGCCAATACCGCAAAACCTCCCAGAATACCTATGAGCCAATTAATGACAAAGTTGATCAGATCAAGTAATACACCCCCCTTGGCGTTGCAGTCCACCAGTAGGCCGTGCGTAATTACGGTTGGGCAATTCGTATCTTTTGAGGTATAGCCACCGTTGTTTTTGCAAGCAGTCGCAGCATCGCCAGTGGCTGTATTGTAGCTAGCTGCCGTCTTATCATTGCATATAACAGATGTTGCTAGGGTTGTCACTGCTGCACCAGATGAGGGGCCGTATTGCGCCTTACACGCAGCGTCGACGTTGTTATCGGCAGGAATAGCAACATAGCCGCCACCGACGCATGCCGCTTGGCCTGGGCCACCCGCCGCCGCCAAGGCCTGTAGTTGGAGAATAGTGGAACTACCCACCACCTGTAATCCAAGTGCTACAACGGCGATAGTAAGTGCCTTTGCATGTGATACTTTTGTCCTCATTCCACAGATTGTAGGTTAAGTAGTGCTAAAAACCAAGGTAGAGCGGTATGGTCGCTAGCCGATACCAATAAACTTGAGCACTACGAACATGATGCTAAGTAGAAGTAGCCCAATAATTACATTTGTAATGCGGCTCTTAGCCTTCTTTATGGCGTCCGGGTTGCCCTGCGAGGTAATGTATTGAATCCCACTTACAATTAATGCCAGGACAGCTACTCCACCCAAAATGCGAATCAACCAATTGATAGCAAAGTTTATGAGGCCAAATATGGGGCCGCCTCGGGCGGAGCAGATCGCGGTGGCGTCGAGACCAGGGGTAACAACGCTCGCACTACACTTAGGATTGGTGCTCTGAGTTACTTCTCCCGTCTGCGAGAATAGTGCAATCAATAGACCACTGCTGCAAGCACCAGTTAGACCGTCAGTGGTTGTCTTTACGGTCGTCCCATCCTTACAGAGTGCGAGCATATCATTTGGTCCTGGCACTGTGCCAGCGGTCTCCGATGTCATTAGCCCACCGTGCCCATAGCATAGGGCCCGACCATCCGGAGTTAAGCTCACCCCGCCAGTGTAATCGTTGCAAAAGATAAGGTACCATCCGGCGGTAGATGGGGGCTGGTTGGTTAAGTCATCTGGTATTGGTGCAGCGATATTACTGTTTACCACACCGCCCGCGCCTGGTTTTGCACAGAATGGGTCTGTCGGTGAACCATCAGTTGTTTCAGTAACAGTACCGTTCTTGCAAAGAATAAATTTACGACCCTTTGAAGCAACTTCGGCCTTGGTCGGAGTTGGGATAGTCGCGACCACGGTTGCATTCTTGGTTTTGCATAATGCATCAACTATATCTGGCGCTGCATACGAGAAGAAGGTGCCATCACTGCAGAATACTGCCACTGTAGCTGCAGCAGCGTGAACGGGAGCCACCAAGAGCACCGAGTTGGCGACCAGACCAGCTAGCGCCATGAGAACAGCTTGTGACAACGCATACAATCTCTTCATATCCTCGATTGTAGTTGAACCTGAGCAAATATCCAAACCACTTATGCACTACTGTTTGACAAATACGTTTTTTTAGGTTACACTAACGAATTCGTCTAATGTCAAGAATCTCACTATGACCAATCATCTTACATCTCTCATTCGCAAAGCATTCGCCGGTCTCATAGTGGGCCTGGCGCTTGTTGCCTTGGGCCAAGCTGCTCCCGCAGCCGCTACCGGTGAGGTCTACTACCTGGGCTCTAGCACAGCCGCTACCACTATCATCGGTGAGGGTGGTATTTATAAAGCGCCCGCCACCTTCTCGCTTTCTACCGAAGTAGGGGACAGTCAGACATTCTCAACCTCGCTCACCACCACCTGTGCCAACGGCAGCAGCCTGAGCTCTAGCATTAAGCTGGGCATATCCAAGACCAATTTAGGCATTACTGCCGCGGGCGGCGCCTCGAGCACTGGCAGCGTTACACCTGACGCCAGCCTTGCTGCCTGCGCCGGCCCCATGGATAGCGTGGCCATTGTCGCCCAGACCAAAGCCACTGCTGCCACCGCCTCTACTGCGCCCCCAGGCTCCGCCAACACCGACGGTGTGCAGATTAAGTGCGACTCCGGCCCCTTTAGCTGGGTCTTTTGCCCGCTATACGAGTGGCTGCTTAATACCGTAAATACACTGGAAAAGGACTACATTCTGCCCCTACTGCAGGTCACGCCCATAGCCGCCAATGCCGCCAACCCGGCCTACGCTATCTGGAATGCCGTTCGTGGGCTGTCGACCGGCCTGTTTGTTATTGCTTTCCTAGTAATGATCTTTTCTACCACTACGTCCTTTGGCATAGACAGCTACTCGCTCAAACGCACGCTACCACGGCTTATTGCCGCCGCAATTGGAGTACAGTTCTCCTTCGCACTAGTGGGACTGGCCGTAGATATAAGTAATATCGTTGGTTACGGGCTTGGCCAGCTCATGCTGGCGCCTCTAGCTGGCCAAAACGTAGCGGTGGTAACCAATCTCACTAGCGGCCTGGGTATAGGCGCCGCCATAGCCGGCGCCCTCTCACTTGCAGGCGGTATACTGTCTGGCGGTATTCTCGTCATTCTTATCGGCGCGTTCTTCGCCATCCTCGGCGCGTTCTTCACTCTGGTTACCCGCCAGATCCTCATTACTATGCTACTCGTCTTATCTCCATTGGCCTTTGCGGCGGCAGTGCTGCCCAACACCGAATCCTACTTCAAGGCCTGGCACCGGCTGCTATCGCGGCTACTCATCATGTACCCGCTTGTAGTCGCGCTCATATATAGTGGCCGCGTTTTTGGAGCAATCACTGCCGCTACCCCTGGCTCCGGCGCCCAGTCAGAGCTACGCTCGCTCATTAGTATTGTGGCCAATGTCGCGCCACTCTTCTTCATACCCGCTACCTTCAAGTACGCTGGGGCAGCCCTCGGTGCCATCGGCGGGCTTGTGGCCACCCTCCACGGTGGCGTCGCCAAGAAGTCTCTCGATTCGGACTCTTACCAGCGGCTCAAGCACCGCACCCAGCAGCGCCGCACCGAGCTGGCAGCCGGCCAGCAGGTTCGCGGTGCCGGCTGGCTCATGGGCAGTAATGCCGGTGCTAGCGCGGTGTCGCTGGTAGCTCGTGGCGGTAAGCCCTCAGGCATGAGTGCTGCCAATAATGCTCGGGCACTAGCAGACTTCGTGAAAGAGAAGTCCGAGTGGAGCAAGCGGCTTAATGAGGAGGGGATGACTTATGAAGGCTTCCAGGCTCTCAGCCGTGGCTCGCAGTGGACTAAGAACAAGCTTACGGATGTAGACACCGACATTGCCACTACCAATGCAGACCTCAGCACGGCCCGCGCCAGTGGTAATATGGCGCTCATCTCGCAGTCCCAGGCCCGGTACGATAGCCTTATGGAAACCCGTAACCGCTACGAAATGGCCCACGTAGAGTCTGGCCGCTACATGAAGTCCAATGCCGCCCGTGCGGCTGCACTTGGCTGGCTCGCCGACAAGGACCTGCTTGAGGACTCCGATCTAAGCGCTATTGGTAGCTACACACCACCGACTAAGACTGGTGGGCTCATAGCTCGCCAGGTCTGGGGCCAAGCCAAGGAAGGCGCCCGTAAGACTAATGTGCATCTGGCCTTTACGGATGTGAAGGGCGTACTGGACGTTCAAGGCATGGAGAAGTTTGTAGCTAAGAAGAACCAAAGCGCCTGGGCCGAGTACTCCAAGGATGCTATTGAGGTTATGCGCGACAAGGGTATCCTGGACAATCTGGCTGCTGACCGCGCCATGGCCGCTACCCTGGCTTCGGTACTCTCCAGTAAGAGTGGTCCGAGTATTGGTGCGCCGCAACAGAATATTATTCGCGATGCACTCACTCGCAACGGCAATGGTGGGCTCATTTAAGCCCTTCGTCGTAAGCCACTTAAAAGACCCACATTGCAGCGGGTCTTTTGGTTTACTTACCGCCCAGACACTCAAGTTATCTAATTGATAATTATTGACAACAAAAGCACTTTGCGGTATAATGTAATCATTAGTGAGAGCCTCTCACTTCGCACCACAGAGGAGGCCGCCATGGCACTCGCATTCGCCCCACCGTCCATTCCGACGGGTACCGGCGGAGCGCCGGCAACCCCTCCCGCCCGCAAGAAGTCCAAGCGGCCGATCATCCTTCTGGTGATACTCCTTCTCGCCGGTCTCAGCGCAGGCAGCTACATGTTCGTACGGCACTCCGCCCCGCAGCAACCAGCCCTTAAGACCTGGGACAACGCCGAAATGTCTCCTGCACAGCAAGCGCTTATCGCCGACCCTCAGGGCTACATGACCCACTGGTACGACGTGCTCGCCACCATGACCGTTCAGGGGCCCGCCAGCAAGCAGCTTCGGACCATTGCCATCAACAAGCCCGGCCAAGACATCCTCTGGGTTTTCCAACGCATTGCCCGAGAAGACCGGGCCCGGTATTACACCGATCTGCAATTCGTGTTGATCAGTCACGATGCGCAGGGTGTCCAGCTGACCGTGCAGGGCGTTGGTCATAACGATCATCTGGATGGCAAGCACACTGACCGCGCATTCCACGAGCACATTACGCTCGTGCCCCTTGGCGACGGCATGGCCATGACCGTCGATGAATAGCCCCGAGTGATCGGCTCCTTAGAGCCCCGGTCGCCCGGGGCTCTTAAATTTGGCTAGGACGTAAATTTTTGGGTGCATGCCGTATGCGCCGTGGTATTATATTGACAAAGCTTATGGTTAATTCCTTACGTGTTAGGTGGAACAAGACCCTCCTTGTCGGCATGCTGCTGGCAATGGTGCTTAATATTGTCCCAATTACGCCATTTCTAGCAACCCATAGTGCATTAGCAGCCGATACCCACATCGACCCCGCCGTTCCGACCTGGTACAACGGCGCTATCATTACCTACAAGGGGATGGCGTTTACCTACAGCAATTCCTACACCCATGGCCACCGACTATTTAGCTTCAAGAGCTCCAAAGATGATGTGAATGATAAGAATGTAGACGGCAATCCAGACGGCGGCCTCGGCGGACAAGGCGGAATTGCCTGCCAGGATGAAATTCATGAGATACCTACCGTGGGTGGGGCTCAATCCGATACCGTTTCAGGTAACCTGTACGGTGTTAAGCCCACCATGACTACAGTGGAGTACATTGAGAACGACTCTCATGCTAGTAATTGTGTACGAGTCGACAAGCCTGGTGTCAGCCCTCTGACACTCACTATAGATACCAGTCGGATTAATAACTACTTCTTCTGGTCCAATACAGCATTAACATTCGTTTACCAAGGAGGCGGCTGGCAGGTCGATAGCTCCAGTACGGAGTCCAACGGCGTTACGACGGCGGTGTATGCCCAGGCGAGTGGCGCTTGCAGAGATACCCTTACCTTCAGCGGCCCAACCAATGACCCTAATCTTTACCATACGGGGACACTTATCGTCGCGGCTCAAGAAGGTACGCTTGAGAATGACAATTATAGCCTACAAAGAAAGTACTCGCGGTTGGCCATACTGCCATCTATAACGCTCGACAATGGGCCAGGTGCCACCTACCGCAGCAAATACAGCACCGATGAGACCTGTATTACATCTAAGCCGCTTACCGTTACCGTTACCGGCACCCCTCCCACAAGTCTTGCAAATGCCGCCACTGCCGCTGCTGCCGCCAATCCCGACCCACCGGACCCAGATTCCTGCACGATAGACGGTGCACTTGGCTGGGTACTTTGCCCCATTGTAGTAATAGCCCGCAAGGCCTTTAAGGCCCTGAATGATGAGGTCGTAACCTTACTAGCCAGCGATCCGCTTACACCACAAAACCAGCCCGGGGCCTACTACATATGGGGAGTATTGAAGAACCTGACAAATGCTGGTCTTGTTCTAGTGTTCTTAATCGTTATCTTTTCAACTACGCTATCTATTGGACTAGACAATTACTCAGTAAAGAAAATTCTCCCTCGACTAGTCGTGGCCGCTATTGCCATACAGTTCTCTTGGCTGCTTATGCAGCTAGCAGTAGATGTAACAAATATACTCGGCACTGGCATACCCCTGCTCTTTAGTGGTCTCACATCAGCCGCCGGCGGCCACGCAGTATCAACCAATCCTGGACATGTTTCGGACACCGTTCTAACCGCCTTAGGTATTGGAGAGGTGGGAATTGGCATTGTCATAGGCCTTGCCTTTATTGTTCCAATCCTACTTATGCTGTTTACCGTACTTATGGGTATCCTAGCGGTCTTTATTACGTTAATACTCCGGAAGTTTGTGCTTATTGCGCTCATTTGCGTAGCGCCAATAGCAATTCTGCTTGGCATACTGCCCAATACATCCAGTCTATTTAATCGATGGTACAAAACCCTCTTACGACTGCTCCTTATGTTCCCCCTTATTCAATTCATATTCACCGTCGCCCAGCTCGGTACCATCCTGACTGCCAGTGGTGTCGCCAAGACCGCCGACAACAGCCTCCTGACCGGTGCCGTTCAGCACAGTGCGACCTCCGCGGGAACCAGTAATGTCATCATGCAGGTTGCAGCACTATCACTGCCTGTCATTGCCTACTTCTCTGTGCCTCGTGTCTGGACCTGGGCAGGCGCAGGAATGGGCGCAATTGGCGGATTTGTTTCTAAGAATATAAATCGTGGAAGTAGCAAGATTGCGAAGCCGATACGCGATGGCTCGGCCGCCGCTCGTAAAGAAAAAGCCCTGCTCAGCTATGGACAGGCCAACGGACGGTTTGGCAAAGCCAAGGCGCGCATCTACGCCGGCAAAGCCTTCCCGGGTAAGATTGGTGCCCGTCAGATGAACGCCGGCTACGCCAGTACCCTAGATACCCTCGCCAAAGAGCAGGGCGAAAAAGTCCGAGGAATGGACAATAACGCTGTAACGAAGGATGGTTTTACCGAACTGTCGCGAGCTGCAGCAGGCTTAGGGGTAGACGAGGCCACTCAAAAGGCCGCCCTCGACCACATGGTAGCCAACGGCGACTGGGATGGATTACGCGCAGTCCAGGATCACGATCCTAAGAACAAGATACTTGGTAGAGTTGTTTCAGCAAACTTTAGTTCAATCAAAGGCAAGGCTGCCGATATAGCCGAGATGCACAAGCTGCTCCAGCAAGGAAAAGACCTAGGCGGGGGCACTGCAGCGGACAAGCGAGCTGGGGTTGTGTCGTCTGCCCTGGGTGGCATGAGCGACGCTGACTTCGCAGGGCAACACTCCAGCACGTTCGGACAGATCGCTGCCTCATCAAGAATTAATTCCGGCGTCCAAGACCAGGCCAGGGAGATTGGGAGTAGAGTTACGAACGACACTGTACTGGGCAGGCAGCTTAGTACTGGCTCTAAAGCGAAGCTGGACTCACGTACCGGCGGAGTGGCTGGCCTCACCATGGAAGACTTTAACCCTGCCAGTGCGCCAACCGTTGGTGGCGTCGGTACCACCACCGGAGGACACGTTCCACCGCCGCCCGGCCCAGCACCTACCTTCACGCCGCCCCCAGGGCCCGGTACGCCACCACCTGGGCCTCGAGCTACGCCGCCCCCTCCTCCTGGGCCTAGGACTGCGCCTCCTCCGCCACCACCCGCGCCAGGTCCACACACGCCCCCACCGCCACCAGGTCCTGGTAGCATCCCGCCGCCTCCACCACCGCCACATCCATAGTTCTAGGCTTAACCTTTATGCCCTACTAAGCTAAAATAGTCATATGGGTCAGTACAAAGTTCCGCAGGATGTTGAGGCCGAGGACAAGATCATTGGGCCGCTTACTATTAAGCAGTTCCTCTACGCTGTTATTGGGACCGGCATTGGCATAGCTACATTTGTGACCGGCAAGTACTTTCCGCCACTCTACGTCATTGGCGCCTTCCCCACCCTTCTGTTCCTCGCCCTTGGGCTCTGGCAGCGCCAAGACCAGCCCTTCGAAGCTCTATTTCTGGCACTCGTTAGCTTCACCGTTAAGCCACGCAAGCGCATTTGGCTGAAAGAGCCTATTGTCGATATTTTCAAAATTGAGCCGCCGAAGCCTACAGTAGAGGCTCCTCCAATAGACCCACGAGAGATTATGGGCCAACTGGAAAAGCTCTCCCAGGTGGTAGATACCCGTGGCTGGTCGGCCAAGCAGCCAGAAATCCAGGAGCCCGCCTACCTGGCCACACCGGGCCTAGAGCTAGATAGCCGCATCGGCGCGGTCCATCTGGACCAGGCCGTGTATGCCTCGCCGGCCAGCGATGTTGGTGCTGCGGACGACATACTAGACCTAGATAATAATCCGTCTGCCCAGGGACTGAACACGCTCATTGAAGATAGCGTTAAGAATATTCGAGCAGAGGCCATGCACCGCATGGAGGAAGCAGCCGTAGCTCCGGCCACTACCCAGGACGTGGGCCAGCTCTACATACCCCAGCCCAGCCAGCCAGCCATAAATGCGCCGGGTGGGGGCACGGCAACGCTGCCGAGTGATATACTAAAACAAGCACTAGAGGTTCCGGAGCTCAAAGTCAGCCAAATAGCCGCCCAAGCCCAACGCTACAATCAGCTAGCCGAGGGTCAGTCTGTCACTATACCACCCATAACTACTCCCAATGCAGCCTAATACAACCAAAGCCAATCAGCTTAAGAGCACGCAAAACAGCCTCCTTATTTCCGAGGTGAAGGACGGCGTTGTCGTGCTCACAGACGGTAGCCTCAGAGCAGTAGTGCTAGCTAGCGCGATCAACTTTGATCTCATGAGCCGCCAGGAACAAGACTCCGTCGAGTACGCCTACCAAGGGTTCCTCAACTCACTCCACTTTCCGATCCAGATTGTAATCCGTAGCCAGAAAGTTTCGTTAGACAACTACATAGAAGGGCTGCAGCAGAAACAAAATGCGCAGGACAATGAGCTGCTGGCCATGCTCATGGAAGACTACATAGCCAATATTAAGGCCCTTATAGATGAAGTGAACATTATGAACAAGCAGTTCTATGTGGTCATCCCCTACTTCCCGCCAGTCATCACCAAGGACGGGTTCTTCTCCAATCTTTCTGGCATTTTCAAAGGCACGGGCGTCACTACCGTCCAGGAAGCCGACTTCAACCAGTATAAGCAGGAAGTGAGCCAACGGGTGGCGCTAGTAGCCAGTGGCCTGAACCAGATGGGCATCCGAGCCATCCCGCTGAACAGCCAAGAGCTCATCGACCTCTACTACAGCACCTACAACCCCGATGTGGCTATGAACCAGAAGCTAATCGAAGCCAGCCAGATCCAGTCGCCAGTAGTTACTCGTACCGAGCCCCCTGAATCCCTTCGACCAGCCCTACCCCCGGAAGAGCCAGCTCCAGCCATAGTAGAGCCCATAGCAGTTGCGCCCACACCCCCTCCCGCGCCGCCCGAGCCCGTGCCCGCCTATGTGGCACCCGTTGTAGTGCCGGAGCCTGTAGCGCCTGCCACAGTGCCGGAGCCTGTCGCGCCGCCGGTGCCCATCCCCGTTACGCCCATCCCGCAGCTAACCCAGACGCCCGCCGTCAACCCGACCAATTTCGATCCATACGCCATCTCCCTGCCAACCCCGCCTCAGCCCACCCCTCCGCCAGTGGATGAAGCCACCATGCAGCTCCCAACCCCGCCCGGACCCGCACCAGAGCAACCGGCAGTGCCCATAACTCCCGCCGACCAGCTAGCCACGCAAGCCGCCGAGGCAGTTGCAGCTAGCCTGCCAGACCCAACTAACGGAGGCGCTCAGTAATGGCTAAGCCCAAGATCGACCCAGCCGAGCTAGCCCGCCTGCAGGAGCAGCAAGAAGCCGAACTCATCTACCGGCAGGGTGTTGTCACCCTACGCGACCTTATTGCCCCACCCTCATTCGAGATAGAGTCCGGCTACTTCCGTATTGGTAAGCGCTTTGCCCGTACTATCTTTGTCTTTGGCTATCCTCGCCAGATTTTCACCGGCTGGATGAGCCCCATCATCAATCTGGATGAAGTGATCGACATTAGTATTAATATCTACCCTGTTGAGAGCGCCGTAGTGCTAAACAACTTGAAGCGCAAGGTGGGTCAGCTAGAGGCCAACTATACTATCAACCAAGAGAAGGGGCGAGTCCGCGACCCCGGGCTAGAAGCCGCCATCCAAGATGCCGAGGAACTGCGCGACAAGCTGCAGGTGGGGGAGGAGCGCTTCTTCCGCTTTGGCCTCTACGTCACCATGTACGCCAGCACGCTTGAGGAGCTCAACCAGATTCAGCGCAAGATAGAGGGCATCTTCGGCCAGTCACTCATCTATACCAAGGCTGCTACGCTCCAGATGGAGCAGGGCTTCAATTCCAGCCTACCGCTGGCTACCGATCAGCTACAGGTATCTCGCAATATGGACACCGGCGCCCTATCCACCAGCTTCCCCTTCACGTCGGCGGAGCTCAGCCGCAACGAGGGGGTGCTCTACGGGTTGAACCGTCATAATAATGGCCTCGTCCTATTTGACCGTTTCTCGCTGGAGAACGCCAATATGGTTGTCTTTGCTAAGTCCGGTGGCGGCAAGTCCTTTGCGGTTAAGCTCGAGGCCCTTCGTGCTCTCATGCTGGGCACAGAGATCCTAATCATCGACCCTGAGAACGAGTACCAGACCCTGTGCGACGCAGTCGGCGGTAGCTACCTACGCCTCAGCCTGGCTAGCAACACCCGCCTCAATCCGTTCGATCTGCCACATGTCATAGATGCCGATGACGCCGACAATGCCCTACGCACCAATATTATTACCCTCCATGGTCTCCTCCGCCTCATGATGGGTGGCGCACAGGTGCAAGCTATGCAGCAGAGCGGTATGCAGGGCACAGTTGGCGCTGGGCTCTCGCCGGCCGAGGACTCAGACCTAGATGTAGCCCTTATCCAGACCTACGCTCGGGCCGGCATTACCAACGATCCACTCACTCATAATGCCGTGCCACCGACTATGAACGATCTCTATAATGTGCTGGTCACTATGCCTGGCAATGGCCCAAGCCTAGCCCAGCGCCTCCGCAAGTACACCAGTGGTACGTTCTCGGGCATATTCAGCCAGCAATCCAATGTGGATATTAATAACAAGTTTGTTGTCTTTAATATCCGTGATCTAGAAGACGAGCTCCGTCCGGTCGCCATGTACATTGTTCTAAACTACATCTGGAACAAGGTAAAGAGCGAACAACAGAAGCGCATCCTCATTGTGGACGAGGCCTGGCAGCTAATGAAGTACGAGGACTCGGCTAACTTCCTCTTCTCCATCGCCAAACGCGCTCGTAAGTACTATCTGGGCCTCACCACCATCTCACAGGACGTGGAGGACTTCCTGGGCTCACGCCTGGGTCGTGCCGTGGTCTCCAACTCCTCCCTCCAGCTTTTGCTCAAACAATCACCGTCGGCTGTAGACCTTATTGCCGACACTTTTAAGCTCACCGATGAGGAAAAGAAGCGTCTTACTCAGTTCCCGGTAGGGGAGGGGTTGTTCTTTGCTGGGCTCAACCACATTATTATCCGTATTCTTGCTAGCCAGACGGAGTCCGAGCTGATCAGCACCAACCCGCAGAAAACAACGGGAACGGCATAGCCCATGGCAACGCGAACAGCCCCAGACTCAGAGGAGCGGTCTCTAGCCGCTCCCGAAACTGAAGAAACTGCTACAGATGGTCTGGAGGAGTCGTTCGCAAGGCCCAGCTATACTGGGCCAGATGCTGGAGATAACAAGCCAACAAATATTACGGAGAACACCCCCGAAGCGGCCCCCAAAGGCAAGGGCAAAGTAAAGGGAAAAGCCGAAAAAAGTTTTCTCAAAAAGCATGGTGCCAAAATTGCGGTTGGCGGCATAGGCAGCGCTATTATCATCCCGGTACTCATCTTCCTGTTCTTCCTTATGATATTCAAAAACGTTCATATTAAGCAGCTATACATGGACTATGAGTTCGCCAAGTTTAACCGCAACTTTCGGACTGCGCTAAGACAGGCCGTCGACGAAAGCCAGCCTGAAGGAAAGCCAGACACCGCCGTGCCTAGTGACGCAGCGCCGGACGAGACTATGAAGGCCTCCAATGCGGAAGAAATAGATAAGCTAAAGGCGGACACTCAGGCGTTCGACGAAGCTGCTCGCCAAACCGAATCCCTGGCCCAATCAGCAGAAGGTGTTGGGGGACTGGTAGACGCCGAGCTAGGCTTCAATCGGAACATTGACGATCCTGCGCCCAACGAGTCAGACGCCAAGCTCCATGATGCCACAGACGCTGAGTTTCGTAAGGAGGTGGGCGGCGCCGAGCAGGGGCAAACCCCACCAGATGCTGCCAACGCCAAGGACCTAGCCGAAGAGGGCAAGAAGCTAGTAGCTGCCGGCGAGGGTGGCCCAACTCTGAAAGAGAACCTGGCTAAGTTTGCCAAAAAAGGTAATTCTGCAATGGAGAAGCTAAGCGGGCCATTTATAGCACTCACCTATATGTGTATTGTCAGGGATATCTATGTCGAGGGGTACAAAGTTTATGTGACTATCAAAATGGTTGCTATGGGCAATTTCGCGGGGGTTGTCGCCAAGTACGCCGATTGTCAGAAGCAAGGCGATTGCAAGCTACCACAAGCCGCCGCCATCTCCGACCAGTTCGATAATGGCAAAGACTCCTTCACTAAGACTGCCTCGTATAAGCGCGTAACTAATCAACCTGTCACTAGCAAAGATCCAGATCTTGATCCGGAATTCAGACCGGATTATGAGCCTGGAGGGACCATAGGCACTATGGTGCACCTAGCTAACGATTTCAATAATCTGGGCTTTGACGTCGCGGGTCACCGTGTCAGCGCCGGCAGTGCTTGTAGCGTCATTCTAAGCACATATACTCAGGTGGCGTTTGTTGCGCTTAATGTCGGTAGTACCATCCTAGGTGCTGCAACTGGCGTGTTTACCTTTGGCGCCAGCGACGTAGCAGTTATTGGTGTCCAAGCCGCCGCCCAGATCTTCGCTACTAAAGCCGGCAAGGCACTGGCTACGTCCATTGCGCTGCACTACGGAGGGGTACTTTTTAAACAGCATTTCTCGCCGAGCCAAGCCGGCAATCTCATGGGTGCTGGGTCCAAGGTACTAGCCGGCTCTGATTGTCTGGCCAGCGGGTGCCCAGTATTGAGTCCAGCCGCAAATCTGAGCCTCATGACTCAAATACGCAACGATCGGGTTGAGCAGGATAAACACAGAGGATTAGCGTACCGGCTTTTCAGTCCAAGCAATCCCTATTCCAATATAAGCCTCGCGGCAGACGCAATTCCTGCTACCCCAATGAGCATCGTGGGTAGCATTCAGCACTTTGCTGCCACCATCTTCAATCCATCGAATCTGGCACAAATGTTTAACGGCTTCCGCTGGTCGCCCTTCTACGCTCAGCCGGCTGCGGCGGATGGGTCTACTGCTACATACGGTATCCCAGACCTGGGTTTCACCGATGCTCAAATGCACAAATGGTCCTACAAGGATAATTCCGACTTCGTCCGGAATAATAAATCGAAGTACACCGACTTTATAAGCAAGTGTGTCGCAACTAAGCTATCGGATCGCATGAGTGATGCAAGGGATAATAAGAATCCGGAGTGCACGGACTCGAGCGACACATACCTCCAGTTCCGCATGTACAAATTCAGACAAACCGTAACCCATGCTGTTGCCACACTTTACAGTGGTGTCGATGCCGCTCCCGCAGCTTCCACTACCACAGTTGCCCCATCCGCACCAGGTAAGGTCTATATTGTCGGAGACTCCATCTCCGTTGGTTTACGTGATATTGGGAAGATTGCCAGTAAGTTCCCCGCTGCGTACCAGCCAGTTAGCGTAAATGGTGATAGTGGGCGTGCCATAAACTATCCAGGTTCGCAAATTCATCAAAAAGGGATTGACGCTATTAAGGCCGATGCCAGTACCATTCACGATGCCAATACGGTGGTCGTCGTACTTGGCACCAATTACGAGAGCAACTTCCCCAAAGCCATGAGCGATTTTGTCACAGCCATTCAGGCCACGGGTACGCATGCCAAGATCTTCTGGGTCAATCTCACGGCATCACGTGCAGGTTCCGGCACAGGTGGCCAAACATTTGCTGAGACGATGGGCCAGAATAATCGGACTATTAGTGCGCAGCCCGGCATTACTGTCGTAGACTGGTTCCATCAGCTGTTCCCGGCGGGGGACCCCTATAGTTTTCCAACTCGCAATGTTTCGCCCTTTATCTCCGCAGACTTCGTGCACCCCAATACATCGGGGTATAACAAGCTAACTGATTTCATCATAGCGCAGGTTACTAGTGGCCGATAATAATCAAAAGCTAAGCCGCACGCTACAGACAATACTCTCGGCGCTTATTCTGCTGAACGCTGGCCCGGCATTTGGACTCAACGCGATACAACGTCGCAATATTCAGTATGACGCGGTCTATCACGATCCCACCACAAAAAAAGCCTGCGCAACCGCCAACCCCACCGACATAGGTTCACCAGGTTCGGTCGCCATACCAGCTACGTTTACGACCCGTGACAAGCTAGCGCAGATGCTAGCTGTCGGTACGGACGATCTGGCGCTAGCAACCAAGTGGGTCACGGTAAACCACCTTGGTGGCATCATTATTGGTATCGACGGTGGCACGAAACTTATGAAGAATGGCGCCCTAGCCCAGATCAAAGCTGCTGCTCCAGTTGTGCCAATGATTGGCATTGATGAAGAGGGCGGTGGCGTGTCTCGCCTGCATAATCTTGATCCCAGCTACATTCCGCCATCTGCAAAAGACATGGGCACAATGACTACAAGCGCGGTTGCAGCGCTGGGCAAGGATGCTGGCGCACGCCTCAAGTCGATCGGTGTTAATGTCGACTTCGCCCCAGTAGTAGACGTAATCGGTACGGATGCTGCAGCAGACTATGCCATGAAGAACCGCTCGTTCGGTAGCAACCAAACCAATGTTACTGATAAGGCAGGTGCGTTTGCTCGAGGCTTACTAGAAAGCAGTATTGTGCCCACATTTAAGCACTTCCCCGGCCATGGTAAGACAACGGGTAAGAACAGCGACCTACAACCAGTGACTACCCCCAGCCTTACAGACCTACAGAAGGATGACCTTATCCCGTATCAGACCCTTTCGCAAATATCCCCAAGCGCCCTTATGCTCGGCAACCTAATTGTCCCTGGGCTTACCACTGACATACTACCTGCTAGCCTCAACCCAGCCGCCGTCGCGCTTGCACGCCAGACCTATGGCTTCAACGGTGTTATCTTCACCGATGACCTAGCCGGAGCCAAGTCCATCCGCAATTTCCACACCATACCAGAGGCCGTCACCCTAGCTGTCCAAGCTGGTGTAGATATGCCGCTCCTCGGCAACATTACCGATGCAGATGTCACTGCAATCCTTGATAGGCTCGAAGCAGATTCAAGGTCTGGCCTTATTACCGCTGCGCAAATAGATACGGCGTTAAGTCACATTGTTGCGCTTAAGAATCAGTTTGCCCCAGCCGGGTCAGCCGCGGCCGTGCCAGCCGACCAGGGTGGCACTGGTGGTACTGCGCCTGCTGGCTCAACGCTAGCTGGCCTACCTCCGGCTTGGGTACCTATTCTCAATATTGCCGGCGGCAAGCTTGGGATCGATCCAGCCTTACTCGCAGGACTCATGAAGGTTGAGACAGGCTGGGATACACCAGCCAGCTTTAGTCAAAATCCTCGACGTAACACTGCCACTGCCACTGGACCGTTCCAGATTATCGACTCAACTGCCAGAGGCCTTGAATCAAGCCCAGACAAATGGGTAGATACCCTGTATGGCAAGGATGCTGGCACGGGTAATAATGGCAAGGGTGTCAGATCGAGTACCTGGCCAGACTCTACAATAAAAGCAATAAACAATGGTAGCGATACCGATGCCAGCGGTAAGCCTTTTGCAGATGGTAACGGCGACGGCATTGTCGATCGCGCCCAGCCTGAAGACGCAGCCATTATGGCCGGCGCCTTACTGAAGAGCATGGGTGCAACCACCACAACGCCACTTGGTGATGCCGGAGATTATACTGTAAGTCCCGGTAAAGTTACCTTCCGCACCATGGCCGCTCACTACAATCAAGGTGGTGCCTTTAGCTCACCCGCTGGCATCTCGCTAGCAGAAATTGATGCGCTTACCTATGCTAAGAACAAGAATAAGGTGGGGACTTACATGGATCAGGCCATGGCCGCGGCCGCTGACGCTAGAGCATCCGGACTGTTTGGGGCAAACGCTACTACTACCACTACAGCGGCTAATTCCTGTGCCGCGCCGTGCAGCGTTGGTGCAACACCAGGCGGTCCTGGTAGCGGAACTATCGTCTTAGATCCAGGCCACGTAGAGTCCGTGCCATCGGGCCGTATAATCGATCCGGGTAGTGGCGTGGATGTGTCTGAAGACACTCGCCAATTCGAGACCAAGAATGTTTGGGAAGTCGCGCAGCAAGCCAAGACCAAGCTAACTGCTCTTGGCTACAATGTGGTGCTCACCAAACAGAGCGAGGCCGACAGCAATGTTACCCTGAAATCTCGAGCCGACGTTGCCAATGCCGCGAAGGCCTCGTTAGCTATCTCTATTCACACTACGCCCAGCGCCTCGACCGATGCGGGTACTACGGTAAACTACCAGAGGGTTGGGAGTGGCATATACAAAGGTGATGTTAGTGCCAGGTCTCGTTGGGCATCTGGGGATCCAACCAATTTTGACTACTTCTTCAGTAGCCAGGATCTACAAACCAAGAGTCAAGCGGCGGCTACGAAGCTTATTGCAGCAATGGGTACAGATGGCGTCTCGACCAAAGCTAAGATAATTGATTTTGCATCTTCACAACGGGGTAATATCTGGACCGTTCAATACTTCTCAACAGTGCCATGGATCTACTCGGAAATTGGTGCTGGGAATACCGACAACAACATTTCCGCTGACCAAATTACAAAGTATGCAAACGCTATTGTAGACGGGGCAAAGGCCTATGTTCCAGCACTGACGGCCAGTGCCGCTACAGCAGCAGCCACAACAGCAAGTACCGTATCGGATTGTGGCACGGGTCCAGTTACCGGCAATCGAATTCAAACTGCCCTCAACCTAGCCTGGACCAATCAGGCCGATATTGATCGTATTAAGACTGCCCAACAAGTAGCGCACGCAGCAGTCGGCTCTTGTCGTGGCCGAAACATGCAGCAATGCGGTCAAGCGAAAGCCGACCATGGTGGCCTTATCAGAAAAGTAGATGCCACTACGGCTTACCAGGCTACTCTAACCCAATACAATCCTAGCGCTGCCTCAGATGGTGCTGAATGGGGCTTTAGCGATTGTGGTGATTTTGTTGCTGCCGTCGTTCGTAGTAGTGGTACAGATCCAAACTATCCGGTTCGCGGAACCAGCGCACAGAAGCCATACGTCGAGGCTCACCCTGAGCTCTACGACGTTGTCCAGTTCACCGACACATCGCAAATACAGCCAGGTGATTGGTTTATCCGTAATGACGGGTCGAGCGGTCACACCTTTATTTACATTGGCCAGAATCAATTCTCACCCAACGAAATTGTAGAGGCATCCTGGACTGACTACATCCCACTCCTTAGCCGTAAGTTTACCGCCGACAGTAGCTATATTAGAGTGAGGCCACGATAATGAATCAAGTACAAATCAGACAATTAGCCTTGTTTGCCTTTGGTTCGATCGTGGCACTCTCATTGATTGCCTTAGGTGTTTCGCTTTCCCGACACAATACCGGGCAGCTCCAATTTAATTTGTCACCGTCAGATGCAAAGGTGTCTTCGGACGGCCACGGCATATCACTTAATTCGAATGGTGAGGTCCGGGTCAGCGCCACTCACCACACTATAATAATTTCTAGGACAGACTTTCGAAGCGAGATTATCGAAGTCAACGTAGGTATTGGGAGCTATACAACCTACCCCATTGCGTTAGAGCCACTGAATAATACCGGGCGGCAAGTGCTGACTAGGGATAATAAGGCCTTCTTGCGTGAGTCAATCGCAGCAGCCCAGGACCGGGCCAAGGGTGCCAGTCAGATTACCGCCAGCCCAATCATCGGAAAGCTGCCCTATGTCGACGCCCACTTCCGCATCGATTACGGCGTCTCACGAAAGTACCCTGGCGAGGCATCAGCAGTAGGCATCTACATTACCGCTGACGGTCCAGACTACCGCGACTGGGCACTAGACTGGATCCGTCGCCAGGGCTACGACCCATCTGACATGGAGCTAATATTCCGATGAACAACCCTATTACATACATACTTAGCCATCGTATGCGCGTCGCTATAGTTATTGTTGCTAGCATCTTTGGTATTTGGGGCCTTACTCGTCTCTGGGACTACTTTGTAGTCCAGCAGGTAGTTACCCTGCAAGGCAGCCTCGGCGAGACGGTCATATTCGGCCGGGTTATTGATAGTGAAACCGGAATAGATGTAGAGCTCGGGAGGTCAACGACGGAACCTAAAACAATCCGTGTCCATCCAGGAAACTACCGAGCCATTCTGGACTCTGGTGACGACTATGTGAAGAAGGAGCTGTCTGTCCGGGTATCTGCTGCCACTACTATCAGTACAGAGCCGCTCGACTATAGCGAGACAAAGCTCAAGCAGCTGCTTGCAACCGAGACCAAAGCCCTTAGTGGAGCCATACCAGCGAGCCTAAACGGCACTACCTACAGCCTGTTCGCTCCCCAACTCTACCTGGACGGCACATGGTATGCGGCCAAGCTACTGCCCACAGACCACACGCTAGATACTTTGCGCATTATTGCCAAGAAAGAAGGGGACAGCTGGAAAGTAGTGGCCGGCCCAGAGATTATCATCCCTGTCCGTGAACACAAGGATGTGCCTGAGAGCATTATCCGCAATATTAATAATCGCTAGCTACAGGCTGCGAATCTGGATTATAAGCCGCTCTATGTCTGCATCTGCGCAACGTGCACGCACCGCCTCTACCAGCTTTATTTGGCGCATGCGCAGATCGCTTGCTATGGAGGCGCTCGGCGTAATTACTCGTAGCTTACCCTGGTGTAGTCCAATAGCCTTGGTTTGACCGGGGTACAGCCGGTCTAGTTCAGATTGCGCCACTACTAATGTGTCTGCCCGGCCCACATCTAGGTGCTCAGCCTTCTGCCTCAGGTAGTCGCCAAGATTACCGGCCACCTTCTACCTCCATGTCAATCAAGGTAAAGTTCTTGGGCAAGTCCACGCGCACGTGGTCTGCATCGGTGGTCGTAATGATCGTCTGGTAGCCAACCAGCTGAGTTAGCAGGAGTGTACGGCGGCTTTTATCTAGCTCACTAAACACATCGTCTAGGAGTAGTATGGGTTTGCGCCCGGTCTGCTGCTCCATATACAAGATCTCCGCCAGCTTCAGTGCCAGCACAGCTGTACGTACCTCTCCCCGTGAGGCTAGCGTAGACATGCGGCTATCTTTGAACTTCACGCTAAAGTCCTCGCGATGCGGCCCCACTGTAGTAAATCCTGCAGCTAAGTCTCGAAACAGATTGGTATCAAGCGCCTCAAGAAAGCTACTTCCATAATCGACGCCATCAACACTCGGCTCGTAGCGCAGTCGAAATGATTGCTCAGTACCGGCAATTCGCCCATACAGATCTGGAATTAGATTATTTAGATACGTAATAAGTTCTTTTCGTGCCTCCACAATAGTACCCGCCGTTGACGCCAGCTTCACGTCCCAGGCAAATATCTGGTCTTTAATCGCGTCGGTCGCAAACCGGTCCAGCAGCGAGTTGCGCTGTTTAAGCACACGTCGGTAGGTTGTAAGCGCCGTCATATAGGCTGGGTCAGTCTGGCACAGAATAGTATCTAGGTAGCGCCTACGGCCGTCTGGTGGCCCCACAAGTAGACTCAAGTCATTGGGCTCAAACAGCACAGCGCTAAGCGCGCCAATGTGTGCTACGAGACTCCGCTTCACGCTGTCGTGCATGACCCGCTTTACCCTGGCCCCAGACTCCTGCTGGCCAAAACCCAGACTGAGCTCCATCTCATCGGTCTGGCCCACAAGCCGAAAGTAGTCTTGCTCGTGGCGCACCAGATCCACATCTTTTGCACGAAAAGACCGGGTAGTAGCCAGCACATACACGCCCTCCAGTAGATTGGTCTTTCCGCTAGCGTTTGGCCCAACCACCAGCGTAATACCGGGATCAAGCGCAAATACCCGCCGTTCATACGATCGGAAGTTCTCCAGCTGTATGGTCTGTAGTGGCATAGTTTGTCTACTAAGTACGTAGGGGCATTATCAGGTGTATATAGTCATCATCGGCACCCTTGCCCGCCGGCTTAAGAATACAGGCGCTGAGCTTACCGCTAATACCAAAGCTAATCTCTTTACTGCCGATAACACTAAGAGCATCGCTTAGAAACTTCGCATTTAGCGACACCTCAGCATCATCACCAGTCACCCGGCACTCTGCTGTCGAAGTGTTTTCCCCAATCTGAGAAGCAGTGGTGGCAATCTGTACCTGGCCTTCCGCCTGTACTACCAGCTTCATACTCCCGGCATTCTCGCGGGCAAACAGGCTGGCCACCTTAGTAATCCGCCCAAAGTCGCTGGTATCTATCTCAAAGGTTGTCTCGATGCTAGCTGGCATAATCTGTCGGTAGTTTGGAAACTGTCCGTCGATCAATCGAGATGTTAGCTCTATCCCGTCAACCGAGAATAGTACCTGGTTGTCACTTACAAACACCTGCAAATCCGCCGCGCCGTCTCCCAGAACCCGCACTAGTTCCTGCATAGTTCGTACAGGTACTATCACCGATAAGCCATCCTTCGCATCACTAGCAGCTAGTTTCAGCTTCTTCTCTGCGAGGCGGTAGCTGTCTGTGGCCACCATTACCAGCTCGTCTCCCTCAGTATAGAGATAGACGCCGGCCAGCACAGGCCGGGCTTCATCCAGTGAGGCAGCAATTACCACCTGCGCCAGCGCGTCTTTAAACAGCTCCGCACTAATCGTCAGAACTGGCTCACTCTTAATCTGTGGGATGAGCGGAAACTCATCTGCTGGTATACCGTTGATCTGGGACTTGTAGTGTGGCGTACTCAGTTCCAGCTTGGCATCCTCGGCCTCTAGCTCAATATTGCCACTAGGTAGGCTAGCCACAAAGTCTGTGAATAGACGGGCGGGTACTGTAATAGCGCCATCATGCTCAGTCTTACAACCAATCCAGTAGGTAATACCAATCTCTAGGTTTGTTGCAGACAGCTTTAATCGATTAGAGTCCGTAGTCAGTAAGATATTACTAAGTACTGGGAGACTGCTTCTTGAACTAACTGCTCTTCCAACAACAGCTAGCGCTTTGCTGAGGTTTTCTTGGGTTGCACTGAGTTTCACTTATCCTCACTTCTTTTCTTCTTAATTATAATCATTTATCTAAGTAGGCGTAGTAATAGTGGCTGTGGATACTGGGCATAACCATTATTTTTGCCTTTGCAGAACGGATATTTAGCCAAGCAGGCTGTGGTAAATACGCGGATAAGTCCCGAATAAGTACTCATACTGTGGGGATGAAAAGGGGATAGTTTTGGGTATCCGCCGTTCTAGTAATACATTACCCACATGTTTTCCCCACTTACCCCCAGCCTTCCCCCGCTTATCCACCTAGGCCCGTAACCGTTCTTTTATAGTCTGCACCTCGGTGCGCAGGTCCTCGTCCGCCTCCAGCTGTTTTTCAATCTTGGCTACCGAGTGCATTGCCGTAGTATGGTCTCTCCCACCTACGGCAGCAGCTATTTTCGGGAAGCTTAGGCTTAGCTCGTGGCGCATCAGGTACATAGCTATCTGCCGGGGTACTACAATCTCCTTATCGCGCTTGCTCCCCGTTATCTCCACCGGCGTCAGATCGAAGTACACACTCACCTTATCAATAATAAGCCGTGGGGTGAGTGTCTTGGACTTGCTGGCCGAACCAATTCGTCCCCCCAGCAAGCTCGTCGCCGTCGCCAGACTGGGCTCCAAGTGGTGGAACTCACAGTGGGCCATGAACTGCGTCAGTGCCCCCTCGAGCTCACGAATATTGCTTACTACATGTCGGGCAATGTAGTCGATGACCTCCAGTGGAAGCAACACGCCCTGCGCTGCCGCCTTGCGCTGTAGGATGACAGAGCGAGTCTCTAGGTCTGGCATACCAATGTCTGCCATCATACCCGACGCAAAGCGGCTACGCAGCCTATCCTCCAGGCCGGTCAGTGCCTGTGGCGGCCGGTCGCTCGACAGGATAATCTGGCGTGAGGCCTGGTGAAGCGCATTAAAGGTATGAAAGAACTCTTCCTGTGTGCGCTCCTTGCCAGCCAGGAACTGCATGTCGTCTACAATAAGCACATCTATCCGGCGGTATTTGCCAGCAAATTCCTGCGTCTTCTTCTTAGACAGGCTACCAAGAAACTCGTTAGTAAACTCCTCGCACGTTACATAGGCCACTTTCTTGTCTGGATCCTGTCTCAGCACTTCATTACCTACCGCCTGGAGGAGGTGAGTCTTACCAAGGCCAACACCACCATACAAGAAGAGGGGATTGTACTTAGTGCCCGGGAACTTTGTTACCGCTTGAGCGGCCGCATAAGCTAGCTCATTACTGGAGCCAACCACGAAGTTGTCGAAGGTATAGCGTGGGTTACCCGTCCAGACCGGAACCGTATGCGCAGGAGCCATCTTGGGTAGTGATCGAGGCTCGCGCTCGGCCCGCGCCGGCTGTGCCTCGGCCGGCGCATGGCTCGCTGGCAGCTCGCTAAGTTGCATTGCCGGTGTGTCCGCAGCGGCAATAGATCCTACTTTGTATTCTATAGTTGTAACGTTACCCACTAGCTTAGCGAGTGCTGTCTTAATATTGGCGTGGTACTTCTTCTCCAGCCATTCTTTTGTAAATATATTGGGTACTCCAATCACGACGTGTCCGTCATCATTAGCAATAATAGCCGTCTGGCGAAACCAGGTGGAGAAATTGGCTCGGCTCATGCTTACTTCAAGCTCGCCGAGTACAGCCTGCCAGAGGCCTTTTAGATCCATAATTTGTACACCCTCCAACGCCGCAGAGCAAAAAAGACTGCCCTGTATACGCTACCCTCAAAAAACACTTTCATCTATCATACCGGCCAGACAGCATTATCCACAAGTCCGAAAACCCCCACCAAGGCTAACCGGTAAGTTATACACAGACCACACATTCCAGATGAGAAATGGGGGATAACCTGTGGATGCATGGGTATAACTCGCCCTTTGTCGCCACAGCCTAAAGGGTAGAAAACTCCATATTTTGGCTTTGGGTGGCCTAGCTCTAACGCTTGTGGCGGAATGTGCCGGCCAGGCCCCGACCGTGCCATCCCATGGCGGAGCCGTTCAGTGCCTAGCTACACCTTGACTATCTGGTAGTTTCCAGGTAGTCTTGTAAGGTTATAAGCGTCACCCACCAGTGGCGACAAAGAGAAGGCAATGTCAAAACGAACGTTTCAACCAAAAAAGAGCCGCCGCCAGCGTGTTCATGGATTTCTCTTGCGCATGTCGACCCGCAACGGTCGAAATGTCATCAAGCGTCGTCGTCTGAAAGGGCGCACCAAGCTCTCAGCCTAGCTGACGGCTCCATGCTAAGTGTCTGATAGGAGGCAACCGTGCTACAACAATCACGGCGCCTGCGCAAAAGCCGCGACATAGAACGTGTTTATCGTCAGGGGCGCTTCGGCGCTGCGGGCGCTTTGCATGTTAAAGCGCTACTTCTGCCAGGAACTGACACTCGCGCCACCGTCGTGGTCGCCAAGAAGATTAGCAAGAAGGCGGTAGTGCGCAACCGTATTCGGCGCCGCCTACTCGAAATTTTGGCCGAGCACTGGGCGACACTCCGACCAGGTTGCGCTATAGTAGTAACAGTACGTGCAGAGGTGTCCGAAATAAGTTCCGCCGAGCTTGAGCACCAGCTTATAAGTGCGCTCACCAAAGCTGGCGCTACCATCCCTGCCGCACCGAAAGGAAGCCCGCTTGTTTAACACACTGCTTGTCCAGCCACTATTCAACTTACTCGTTCTCATTTATGCCGAGGTGCCTGGTCATTCCCTTGGTATTGCCGTCATCATCTTCACGCTGCTCGTTCGAGTGGCGCTCTGGCCACTTGTCGCGCGCCAACTCCACTCACAGAAGGCCATGCAGAAGCTAAACCCCGAGATTGCCAAGGTCCGCGCCAACGCCGCTGGTGATAAGCAGAAAGAGAGCGCCATGCTCATGGAGCTCTACAAGGAGCGTGGCATTAACCCTTTTGCGTCATTGGTACCGGTACTTATCCAGCTTCCCATCTTCTTGGCGCTGTTCGCTGTGCTACGTGACATTATTAAAGTTGGTGAGCTAGCCAAGCTAACTTATGCCTCTATTAAAGGCTTTGCGTCAATTCAGTCTATTATTTCCGGTGGCGCCACTATCAACACCCAGTTCCTCGGCTTCATTAATCTAGCCAGGCCCAGCATCTACCTGGCCATTCTGGCTGGTGCCTTGCAGTACTTCCAGACCAAGCAGCTCCTGCCCAAGGGTCCTCGCGACGCCCAAGCTCAGGCTATGGCTAGTATGTCTATCATCTTCCCTGGTCTAACGGTACTTATTGGTCTGACACTTCCCTCGGCGCTCGCCCTATACTGGGTAGTTACTAGCGCAGTTGCTATATTCCAGCAGTCACTCCTGCTCAAGCAAGATGTGGACGAGATGGAAGCGGGGATCGTGGAGTCCACCGGTACCGAGGCCCCGGCCCCTGCCGTAGTGACCGGCCCCCAGCCTAAGCGGGCAAAACGTAAGTAATGGAACGCGAAGACGTCATTGCTCTAGCCAAAGTGCGGCTCGAGGAAATCCTCAGCTTCTACGGCTATAATGTGACGGCTCTAGTGGTGAACGATGGTGACACCATCGAGCTGCAGGTGCCCACCGACGATAGTGGCCGGCTCATAGGCCACCACGGCGAGACGCTTCGCGCCCTGCAGCACATTGTGAATATGATTGTTCGCAATGCCCTCGGCAGCAGCCGTGAGCACCTCTACGTCAGTGTCGACATTGCCGGCTACAAGCAGGCCCGCGCCAAGGCACTAGGTGAGCAGGGGATAGCTACTGCCGATCGCGTAGCCTCATCCGGCGTCGAGCAGGCCCTCGCCCCCATGTCTGCCGCCGAGCGCCGCATGGTACACATGGCCATTACAGACCGTACAGATGTAGAGACAGAGAGCCGCGGCGACGAGCCCAAGCGCTACATTGTAATTAAACCCAAAGCCAGCTAGCTGCCGCCATGCACGCAGACACTATAGTTGCGCTGGCCACACCGCCCGGCAGTGGGGGAATTGCCATTATTCGTCTGAGCGGTCCACTGGCCCGCCAGATTGCCTTAGCTATTCATAGCCGCGGCGAGAAGGCGGTAGCTCGGCCCCGGGAGCTGGTGCTTGGCCAGGCGAGAGTGGGGGATAGACACCTGGGGGATGCCCTGGTCGTCTATATGCCCGGCCCGCACTCCTACACTGGCGAGGACGTGACTGAGCTGCACCTCCATGGTGGACCAGCGCTAGTGCAGGCTGTCCTTGAGGCCGCTACCCAGAGCGGCGCCCGTCTGGCTGCTCCAGGAGAGTTCACTAAACGCGCCTTCCTGCTGGGCAAGCTAGACTTAGCCCAGGCCGAGGCCGTAGCAGACATTATTGCCGCTGATAGTAGCGAGGCAGCTACCCTAGCCTCGTCCCAGCTAGCTGGCGCGCTGAGCGAGCGGGTGCGCCGTATCCGAGACCTGCTCGTACACGCCGCCGCCGCCCTGGCGGCCAATCTGGACTTTGGCGATGAGGATGTATCGGACGTAGACGAGCACGTGCTCAGTACTGAGCTAGCCGCCGCCCTGTCAGAGCTAGCGAGCTGGCTGGCCGATGCCCCCCGCGGCGCTATTATCCGCGAGGGCTTTCGGGTGGCGTTGGTTGGGCTGCCCAATGCCGGCAAGTCCAGCCTGCTCAATTCCCTAGTGGGCTACGACCGTGCCATTGTTACGAACATAGCCGGAACCACCCGTGACACCCTAGAAGAAACCATCTCGCTGGATGGCCTGGCCGTCCGGCTTACCGATACCGCCGGTATTAGGCATACCGAGAACCAGGTCGAGAAGCTGGGTGTGGCACTCGCGCACCGCACCGCAAGCCAGGCCCAGCTTATACTCCTACTCTGCCCAGCCGACCAGGATCCGGCTGCCTTAGTAGCCGATCTGCCGAAGCGCACTCCTATCATTGGCATACAGACCCAGATAGACCGCCTACCAGATCAGCTAGCTTGGCCGGCCAGCATTTCGGCTAGTATTGCTACATCTGTCACTACTGGACAGGGCCTAGAAGAGCTGCGGGGGGCTATCCGTCAGGCTGCACTGGGCACTACCGCCACCACCGTGCCACCAGTCTTAGCCAATCTACGGCACGCCGGGGCCGTGAAGCTTGCCAGCGACCATCTGCACTCGGCCATGGAAGCGCTTGCCGGCCACGGGCCACATGACATTATCGCCGGCGAAATTACACTAGCGGCGGACGCACTAGGGCAGATCACCGGTGAGAGTATCCACGCCGATGTTATAGACGCTATCTTCCGCAACTTCTGCATTGGGAAGTAGCCAGAGCTACCGCAAGGTGTTTCGATACACTTCTAGCGTTTGCTCGGCCATTCGTCTCCAGCTGTAGCTAGCAACCTGGGTTTTGCCCCTGGCAATCAACTGCTTGCGTAGCTTGTCGTCTTCCAGCAGAAGCTTCATCTGCTTGGCAATATCGGCCGCATTATCTGGGTCGCAGTACAGCGCCGCATCGCCGTACACCTCGGGGAGGCAGCTCGCCAGAGAGGATAGTACTGGTGTGCCGGCCGCCATTGCCTCAAGCCCAGGTATGCCAAAGCCTTCCGATAGCGACACAAAGGCATATAGCTTAGCGTGGTCGTAGAGCCAGCCCAGCGCCTCATCTGGCACGAAGCCGGCAAACACTACTCGTTTCTCCAGCCCCAGCGCGGCGGCCTGTTTCTGTAACTCCTGCTGAAAATAATCAGCTTTACCACACAGTATAAGCTTTGTCTTTGTGTCATTTTCGGCTAATACCGCAAATGCCTCTAGTAGCTTCCCAATATTCTTATTGGGATAGTAGTTGCCCACGTACAGCACGAATGGGGTCTTTGCATCAATCCACTCCGGCTGGGACGGCTTAATATGGGTGAAATCCGTTGCTAGGTGTATCGCGGTAATCTTCTCCGCGGGTAGCGGGAATGGGTCGTGTCTATAGCGCTCTAGTAGCTCGCTTCGTACAAACTCTACATCGGTAATAATGTGGCGCGAGGCCTGGAGGACGTGGCGGAGCACAAGACGCCCTGCCCAGTACTTGGCCTCATAGACTAGTTTCTTTAGACCAGCGCCCCGAACGTTTTTGAAATGCACTAGCGTTAGATCGTGCACCGTCACAATGTAGGGCTGGGAATAGAATAGGGGAGCCGTAAAATTCAAGAAATGAACCAAGTCCGGCTCCAGTGAGCGGAGTAACGCGGGCAGTTTGGTTTGCTCATCTACGCTGTAAGGCTCCATATTGGCTGGCACTACCGTAAAGTTTGCCGCAGTCGGCTGCCAGCGCTTCCGGTCGACGTCACGCAGCAAGACCTGGTAGTCCGTCGCTGTGTCCAGCTGCTCTAGCTCCAGTAGTAGATGGTGTACATAGCGGCCAATACCGGTCCAGCCGAGAGTGCGGGCATCAATTACTATTCTCATGGCCATACTATACCAAACTCTCTGCTGTGGGCTCAGCTGCGGTAGACAGGCCGAGGCCTATCGCCAGCCCAAACAGTACCCAGATGTGGTAGATGAAGAACCCCGAGAACGACTGGTACTGCACTAGCGTAGCCACTACCGCGGCTGTTATTCCCACCAGCCAGGCCTTGCGGCTGCCGGTAGCGTGCCGGCTCGCTAGCCACGCATTTTTAAGCATAAGCATTATAAATATCAAATAACTCCCAAGGCCAACAATTCCCACTTCCACCAAGAGCTCAAGAAATTCATTGTTGATTGCCACTCTATCGTTTTGCGTTCGACTCACAGGATAGCCCTCCAGGCGGAAGCTGTACCCGCCAATGCCCAGGCCGAACCACGGCCTCTCGTGCACAACAGCAAGTGCCTGTTGCTGGGCCACGAGGCGGTCGCTCAGCGAGCCAGTCTCATTAGCCTTTGTCGTCACCAGTCCCAGGAAACGGCGAGGGGCAGTTAGTGGATCCTTACCAAGAGCAGCCGAGGTGGCGGCCAAGGCCCCGGTGGTTACAAGCACTATTCCAAGCGCAAACAAGACCAGCCGCTTCCAGTGTCCCCGTAGCGCCAGCCCTAGTTTGTGTTTTGCCAGCCATAGCCAGACCGGCAGAGCCACCACTGCAGCCAGGAAAGCTCCTCGTGATAGCGTGAGGGTAAAGTTTATGGCTAGCACCCCCAGTACCATCCAGCCCAGCATGCGGTCTCTCTGGGTGTGCAGCAGCATAGATGCGCCAACAAAGAGTGGAATGAGCAGGAAGCTGGCATAGAACAGCGGCTCGGCCATGGTAGCCTGGATCCTCGGGAACCCAAACACCAGATGGCCATAGCGTCCTAGCAGGCCTGTTTGTGACAGAGGTAATCCAGCAATGTCACCCACAAATTGGTAGAGCCCAAATAGCCCAATCACAATCGACACCGCGCAGAGCGTCAGCCAGAGCTGCCTCAGGCTGGTGTAGCGTACTGCGAGCCCAGTGGATAAACATAGCGCTACCGCGAGCACCGCAGATACCAAGTCCCGCCAGACCTGGAAGTAGTGCACCTGCGCCGCTGCTACCAGACCGCAGAGTAGTACCGCTGCAAGCGCAGCAGCTATCGACAACAGCGGCCGCTCGCGCCACCGCTTGTCGCGCACTGCTAGAGCCAGCGCGGCTGCTATAAGCGCCGCGCCCACTACCTGTATTGGCTGGATAATAGGGAAGCCACGGATGGGGTCAAGCGGGAATGCTCCCAGTCGCTGGAAGGGGAGTGTGCACACCAGTGCTGGCAGCATGAGCCGGGGGTGTAAGTAGAATAGACCAGCACCCAGAACCACAATGAGCACGAGGCCCAGGCTAAGCATGGTGCTTGGCCGCCCGGTGTGGCTCTGACTTCGAACGCTCGAGCTCATAGGCGGCAATCAGGCAGGCAATCACTATCCATGACCGTAGCAGCTGGAAAGCCTCAAATGTATTGGCCTGGATCCCCATGGCCAAGGCAGCCGCCACATATGGAGCATAACGGCTTGCGAACTTGTTCCGAAAAGACCGCTGCAGGGCTAGCGCTAGGGCGAGTCCTATGGGTATAAACGCCAGTACTCCAAGTAAGCCCTGTTCGACGAGTATAGTTAGGTAGGTATTATTCACCTTCAGAGAGGTGCCGGTATCGCCATTGTTTACAATACCGTGCCCGAAGAGTGGCTGCTCTAGGAAGCTCTCTAGGGCCGGGTTTATACCTCGGTAGCGTATCTTGGCCGACTCATCGTTCAGGTCTACCGCATGCGAGCGGAAGGCACCCAGAGCGTTGCTTCCCGTAATAATTCCAGAGAACAGGGTGAGCGCTAGGGTAATAAGCACGCCCTGCAGCACTACCCGGCCCAGCGCTAGGAGCGCCTTGCGCTCTGGCCGGAGACCCATCACCACCACAGCCAGTGCGACGGCCATACCAATAATAGCTCCCCTGGCCAGGGTTATCAGCAGCAGCCCATACGCCGCAGCAAGGGTTAGTCGCTGCCATCTCGGCAGAGCAATTCCACGCAATACTTTTAGAGTAAGTAGAGCAAGGGGGAGCGCTAGGTAGTAGGCCAGATAGAGTGGTTCCTGGGCAGTAGACTGGGGCCGCGGGAAGAAGAATGTCCAGCCGGACGTATACTGCGGCGACAGGCCAGTAACCCAGACCGGCGCATGCAGCACGTCGGCCACGTATTGGTATAGGCCAAAAGCTACAACCACCAGACATACCAAGTAGGTTACTTTCTCAAATAGCTCCAGGTCCTTACTGGTTAGCAGCTGGGCCACTATAAAGGCCCGAATGGCCAATAGGATTATGGTAAAGGCTGCATGGTTATAGGGGTGTTCTAGCGACGACAGCGACTGTACTACTACGGCAGCAATGGCAGGCAAGAGCAGCGCGTAGGATAGGCGGCTGCCTACCATGGGTGTCCGCCTATAGACCTGCATGGCCTTCACGTAGACCCAGCGCTGTGCGAGGAGTACCAGAGTGAGGATGGACAGGTGGAGCGCCGAGAGGAAGCCTACGCGGTCGAGAGGTAGGAGTATTGCCACCAAGACAATTGCCCCTTGGTAGATACGGAGAGAGACTCGGTCTACACGAACATCGAAAAGCTGTTTGAGCAATCTATCTATCTTGGCCTCCACCACGTTCGTTGATACCACCCATCATAACAAATATCCGACCCGGTCGCTTGACCCAGGTTGACGCATTCACCTTCTATCAACGACAATAGGGTTAATAACTCGGAGTACAGCTTGCAGAACCCTCACAAACGAGCACTTATCACCGGAGTCATGGGCCAGGATGGCGGCCACCTGGCCGAGCTCCTACACACTAAGGGCTACGAAGTCTATGGGCTTATCCGCGGACAGGTCGAGGCCCAGAACCCTCGCCTTACCGCCTTCAAGCTGGAGTATCCGTATGTGAAGCTCATATCCGGCGACCTTACGGACTTCAAGTCGCTTGTTACTGCCGTTGAAACAGCCCAGCCCGATGAGGTCTACAACCTAGGGGCAATCAGCCATGTTGGGTACTCATTTACCAATCCCGAGGCCACAGCCGAGGTTACGGGCAAGAGCGTCTTGCGCATGCTAGAAGCTATCCGTATTGCCGGCGGCGAGAAGACAGTCCGTTTCTATCAGGCCTCAACCTCAGAAATGTTTGGTGGTCTCGACTACAACCGACCGGAGGGTGGCTACACCGAAGAGTCCCCCCTACACCCCCGCAGCCCCTATGGTGTTGCTAAGGTCTATGGTCACTGGATTACCAAGAACTACCGCGAGAGCTATGGCATGCATGCGAGCTCCGGCATACTCTTCAATCATGAGGGTCCCCGCCGCGGCCTAGAGTTTGTCACTCGCAAGATTAGTAACTCCGTCGCTCGTATCCACCAGGGCAAGCAGAAGATTATTACCTTGGGCGACCTCTCGCCCAAGCGCGACTGGGGCTATGCCGGCGACTACGTTCGGGGTATGTGGCTCATGCTGCAGCAGGACGAGCCAGGTGACTACCTATTGGCTACCGGCGAGACGCACTCTATTGGCGAGTTCCTCGACCTAGCATTCAAGCAAGTTGGTATTGATGATTGGAAGCCCTACGTGGAGCAAGACCAGGCCCTAATCCGGCCCGCAGAGGTCAATCTGCTCCTGGGTAATCCCGCCAAGGCTGAGAAAGTCTTGGGCTGGAAGCGCGAGGTAGACTTTCCTGGTCTCGTCAAAATGATGGTGCAGCACGACCTGGAACTAGAGGCGTTGAGCCAGAACTAGGCTACCGCTATCAGCCCGTCGCTGTAGCCATAGCGTGCCTACTTAGCTGGTAACGAGTCCGTGGATAATTGTAGCCGCCCGCTTCCAGGAGAACTTCTGTACCTGCTTGGTACCCGCCTTTGCTAGCTGGCGCTGCATGCCCTCATTCTGCAACAGCGTATGCATAGCCTGTGTAATCTGGGTTCTACTGGTGGGATCTACCAGCATAGCTGCGTCGCCCGCCGCCTCGGGTATGGATGTGGTGTTCGAGGTAATCACCGGCGTGCCAGATGCCATAGCCTCAAGTACTGTTAAGCCAAAGCCCTCAAATAGACTTGGGAAGACAAAAATAGTCGCCAGCCGGAAGACCAACGGCAGGTCTTCGTCGGCAATGAACCCCAGCAGCCGGGCATGGGCATCGCCGTCGAGAGCCACCTGCTCGTTATGCCACCGCGCCCCACCTATGAGTAGCGGGTACTTACTGCGTAGCTTGGCCGGCAACGCCCTATGGGCAAGGAGTAGCTCCGCCACGTTCTTACGTGGGTCACTAGAGCCCAGCGCAAATACAAAACTATTCGGCAAGGCGTACTTCGCAGCCACATCGGCCAGCTGCTTCTCGCTCGCTGCTGCAAAGAATGACGGATCCGCCTGCAGCGGTATGACCGAAATAGAGTCTGGTGCAATACCTAGTGCAGCTACCGCCGTATCCTTGGTGTACTGCGAGATAGCCACAAACGCATCCGCCTGTCTGGCGGCGCGCTTCATGCTGGCAGTCACGGCATATCGCTTGAGAAATGACGCCTTGCCATGGTACAGATCGGGGTCAGTTATGGGTATTACATCGAGTAGCGTACAGACGGTACGGCAGGTCTTCACGCTCGGCCCAGCTATATTGTGGAATGAATAGAACGCCTCAGCCCGCAGCCGGCGCAGCAAGCCAGGCAGCCTTAGATTAAGCCAAATTAGTCGTTTCTTCGCGCGGATAGGTAGGACGGTAAAGTTCGACGCTGTTACTGCGCCCGCAATGTATGGGTGCTCGGCGTTGGTTATGACAGTGTAGTCGTTGGTACTATCCAGGTCCTGCAGTTCTCGGAGCACATTATAAGCCACCCGGTCAGTACCGGTAATGGCGGGCGCAGCCTGAAATGCATCAATTACTATTCTCACTACTACCCCCGCTGGTTATTGGCTCGGAATATATCGTGCAGATCACGCTTCACGTTGAACGCCGCTAGCCTTGCGACGCGTTTGCGCCCAAAGAACTTCGGGTGGCGCCAGGCTAGCCCCAGCAGTAGCCTACGCTGGAGCTTCTCACTGGCCATAGCATCGGACATGCTGTCCATCTCTGGATGCTTCCGGTAAAGGTACAACGGCTGATCTAGTAGCTTGCCATACAGTCCGCGCTCCGCCAGTGAAATGTAGAAGTCCCAGTCCTCCCAGCCCGATCGCATAGTCTGGTTATAGTGTACTTCCTGGAACACGCTCGCTCGTACAACCACCCCAGCATTAATATAGTTATGCTCCTTTAGCTCGGTCACACTGTACTCGGCATGGTTGCTAATAGTGTTATCTCGTCCAAATGTCTCAGTCTGGGTATAGACGAAGCTAATTCCATGGTCAGCCTCCAGGAGCGCCACCGCTTTTGCCAAGAAGTTAGGCTTTAGCTTGTCGTCGGCATCGACAAAAGCCATGTACTTACCCGTGCCGTGGGCCACGCCAAAGTTCCTGGTGTGTGAGAGTCCGGCGTTAGGTTTGTAGTAGTAAGCAATCTTATCGCCATAGGCTTCTGCCACCCTCGGCGTCTCGTCCGTAGAGCCATCATTAACCACAATAATCTCAAGCGGGGTGTAGCTCTGTGCCAGTACGCTATCTATAGCCTCGGCCAGATAGCGGCCGTGGTTGTATACCGGAATAATTACGCTGACTAGCGGTTGTTTCATTGGTAATCCTTACGGTGTTGGTCGTGCCAGGCTAGCGCCCGCCGAGTAAAGTCTAGGCCTAGTGCTATTTTAGACTGCTTTGGCCAAATGGTATGTAGAACACGGAGCTGAAGTAGATTACTAGCCAGCAGTAGCCGAGTCATCCCAAACAGGAACCTAGTCTGCCTAGAGCCGTGACGCTTAGAGTAGTAGTGGTAGGCGCTCTCCAGGTAGTACGGCGAGCCCTGGCCCATGGCGCCGGCCTGGATGCTGGAGCCCAGCTGGTGAGTAATAACAATCTCCGGTAGATAGGCCACGCTGTGGCCCATTCCCTGGAGCCGATAGCATAGATCCGTCTCTTCTAGGTACAGGAAGAAAGCCTCGTCAAAGCCCCCAGCGTCGTGGAAGGCAGTCGCATTCATGAACATAGCCGCTCCCATGACGTGCTTGGGCCGTAGCGACCGCGCGTGGTCTGCGACACTATATAGTGTGGGGTCGTAGCCAGGTATAAGCCGTTGCCACAGCACAAACACGAAGAAGTTATACAGGTACACATGGCTCCATGTGCCGGGCCAGTTACGATGGGCGCTGCGCTGCAGGGCTCCGTCAGCGTGCCGCAATTGTGGGGCAATAAGCGTCGCCTCACCCCGCCTGGCATAGAGCCGGCCGAGGGTACTGGGGGGCAGGATAGTATCTGGATTCAGGACAAATAGCCACTCGCCCTGCGCTGCCTTCGCAGCCTGGTTCTGCGCCCGGCCGAAGCCGACATTATCTTTGTTAGCTATGAGCGTCACCCATGGGTAGTGCTCGCGGATGTCGGTGGCGCTTTGGTCGGACGAGTTGTTATCAACCACCACCACCTCGTGAGCCGGGGCATCGGTTTGCGTTCGGATCGAGTCCAGGCACTCGCGCAATTGCTCTAGGCAGTTGTAGCTGACAATCAAGACAGAGACAGCTGGCTTCGGCTTACTCACTCTTGGCCGGCCTTACGAGCAGCTTCAGCTCCTGGAAGTTAATCACCTTGGTGATAAGACCCACTGTGGCATAGGCGAGAGCACCGATGGCTACGCAGCCGAAAATGACTAAGACATTGCTATGCACGGACTGCACTAGCACGGTCTTAGCTACCCATACTACTGACCCCATCAACGCAGCACAGCCGAGCGCCGGTAGCTGCCCCCACCATGAGGGCACTTGTATGCCAATCAGGCGGTTGGTGTGGCGCAGCATGAGCAGTGTTAGCAGCTCAGACAACACCACCGCACAGGCGGCCCCGGTGCTGCCAAAGAACGGTATCGCAATCAGATTCAGCGAGACGTTGAAGATGAGTGTAGCCAGGAATATGGGGATCATCCGGTTTTGGTGGTTGGTGGCCACGAGGCTATTACCGAACACCGCACAGAAGAAGCTAAAGTAGTTGCTTACCATAAGAATAGTCATAGGTAGCCAGGCACCGACATACGCCCGGCCGCCCAGTAGCACGGCCAGCTCGGGCGCCAGTACAATAGTGCCCACCACAATCGGCGCTGCTACCACACTCATCATCACAAAGCTCTTCTGGGTGAGGGCCGATACTCGCTGGGGGTCCTTATGGGCCGCCGCGAGTATCGGGAAAGCGGAGGCCGCAAAGAACACAGGGATTGCCATAGTTACCTCGACTACCTTATAGGCCGCCCCGTATAGCCCTACCTCAGTATTGCTACGGAGTATGGATAGCAGAAATCCGTCGGCTCTGAAGTACAGCGTCCCCAGTATGCCAGTAATTCCCAGCGGTATGGCTATCCGTAGTAGTTCTTTCCAGTATGGTAGATCAATGTGTAGCCGTGGCATGAACCGGTGCAGGCCAAATGCTAGATCGCTTAGGCCATTAACCGCCGCGCCTACCACATAGGCCACCACCACGCCTGAGAACCCCATGTGGTGCTTAACGGACACAATAATAATTGCCAGTGTCACTGCCTTCCCCAGAATATCGCCGATCACAACCAAGTCATTGCGTAGCACAGCGATCAGTCCGGCAGTTACGCTACTTTGCAGGGTGGCAATGAGGATTGTGCCGGACAACAGAATAATACCGTAGCGGGTACTGGTGTGGGTGCCGCCGTGGTAGATGGCCAGGCCAATGCCAAGCCCCACAGCCGTTGCTATCACCGCAATGAGCAGCCGCAGGATCAGCGTAGTTCCTAGTATGTCCTCAGTTTTGCGCCGCTCTTGCGCGATCTCGCGGATGGTAGCGCTCCCCAGCCCAGCGTCGGTAAACGTTGAGATAAGCCCAACAAAGATAGCGGCCGCGGTTAGCTGACCATACAGATCGGCGCCCAGGTAGCGCGTCACAATTCCTACTGTAATTACGCCAATAATAGAGGTAATTACCCGGGCGCCTACCTGGATAAATGTATTGTAGATGACCCGCTGAGAATTAGTGGCCACGGATGGCACCCCGGGTGTAGGCACAGGTCGACGATAGTACTAGCATCTCCACAAAACTCCTCTGGCCCACGCGTTAAGCTGTTCGTATTATCGCAAACAACAGGACTTTAACAAAGCTTGCGCCGTAGTGCTGAGCATTTCTAGCCAGTTCCCAGGCCGTCGCCATAGAGTAGTGCTGATCAGCCAGGAGCTGCTTACAGTGCTGGTAGTAGTTGTGTCGGGCAGACTCCCTAGCCGCCGCCGCCACACCGGTAGATAGTTCATCGCCCTGCGCAAAGTCAGCTAGTATAGTCGCGGCTTGCAGCGCGGCATCGGGCGTCTGCGCGGTGGCGTTACCCTCATGAACGCGGTAGCTGTATAGCGGGTCGGGTATGGCTCGGAGCCGAGCACCGCCAGCTACTAGCCGCAGCCACAGGGCAAAGTCCTCGCCAAACCGCTGACCCGCCGTAAACTGCTCCTGGCCGAGCGCACTCCGGCGAAGACAGACAGAGCTCATCGGCGGGTGACTACCCTCTACTAGCTGTAAAATACCTCGGCTGTTCATGCCCTCCAGATGCGACTTGGCCAGTAGCAACGCCCCTGCTCGCGGACCGGATAGCACTATGGCATTGCTACAGATTAGGTCAAAGTCTGCGAAGTACTGGCTTTGCAGCTGGAGCTTATCTAGGTTCCAGACATCGTCGGCGTCGAGAAATGCCAGCCATTCTCCTTTGGCTCGGGCCATCGCGGTGTTGCGGGCGACCGATACGCCTTGGTTGGCTGTAGTAGTGACGTGCACGCGTGCATCATTCAGCTTGCCCAGTATGGCTGCGGTACCATCCGTCGATCCGTCGTTCACAATGATAAGCTCAATGTTTGTGTACGACTGACCGAGTGCACTGGCTACTGCCTCATTAATATAGTCCGCAGCGTTATACGCTGGCATAATCACCGAGACCAGTGGGGTGGTGGCTACAGTCTGAGCCATGATGCCGGGATAAGGTCGCTAGTGTCGTGCGGTAGGTCGTTGAACCAGCGCTTAGGTGCTATAACTATCTTGTCCGGGTTCGCGCCTAGCCAGGCACCCCACCAAGAGAACGTGCTATTGGCAATTATGTGGTGCTGGCAGGCAGACATGAGCCGCATGTCCTCGTAGCTAGCCATGCCCGTATTGCCTTCCACAAAGACAGTATCCTTACCCAGATCCAGATTGCCTTTACACCAATCAATGTCGTCGGAGAACACAAATAGCCGCGGGGTCTTCACTCTGTCGCGCATGAGCTTAGTTGCAGCGCGGTAGTAGTCCAGCGGAGTCAGCCCAAAGGACTGCTGGGTCTGCTTGTCGGCCACGTAGTCGCCCCGCCGTACATGCAAAGACACTGCGGTACTACCGGCAATCATGTTAAGCGTGGCTTGGTTGGCAGCATTTGGCCTGGGGACGAACCGAAAGTCCTGGCGGATACGCGGGGCAATACCAGCAAAGTACCGTTCGCTGGTCCAGTTGCCATCGAGTATTACATTGCCCTCTTGTTTGAAAAACCCAGGGTCATAGTGGAAGTGCGGTTCGGCGTAGAGCTCCGGACGAGTCCCCAGGCCTAGCTTGAGTCCAGCACGTAGTAGGAACTGGCTTTGGTAGGTGTTGGTAGTCTGCGCTAGGCTAAATACGTCTAGCCAGTAAGGCCGCTGGATGGCCACCTTATCCTGGATAGTTTCATCGAACCACGTCAGATCAATCAGTAGCTCACTACCAGTACGCTCCGCCAACGCTCTGGCCGCCGCATACTGAAACATTTGGTTGCCTAGTCCGCCAGAAACACGTGCGAGGATCATACGGCGTAGCTCCCTAGTAGCAGGGTACTGGCCAGCTCCTCGGTGCGTTGAGCTGGAACCGCCAGAATATTATCCACTTGTACGTCCAGCTTGCGCACTTGGCCAAGGGCAATTGGGTAGAGCCGGTTATCATCAGGGTTCTCAGACAATCCGTAGAAGCTGTAGTCGAGCGGCGCCAGCAGCTCCAGCAGCTCGTGGCGATTGTACCCGGCATCCAGACTGGTGGTTTCGGAGTATTCGAAGAGTACAATCGGCCGGTATTCTTCTAGGGTACCAAGTGCACCGCGTAGGGCTCCGAGCTCACCGCCCTCTACATCTATCTTGATCAGGCTCGGTGGGAGCAGGTAGTGGTGCTGTCGCAGATCGTCCAGGCTCATCAGCCGGACTCGCTCCTTGCGCAGTAGCCGCAGCTCATGCCCCTCGGGACTATTGCGTTCAAACAGAGAATTATTGCCGTTGGAGTTATAGATATTGAACTCCGCTACCGCCTCTTTCTCGGCTAGGCCATAGGGCACTACCCGGACATTGCGGCGCAGGTTCAACGCTAGATTAGTACGTAGTTGGCGCCGTGTACTGCGTCCCGGCTCAAAGGCATAGACCGCCTTGCTGTCTGGCCCGAGGATGAGGCTATAGTACCCGGCGTTGGCGCCAATATCGTAGAACACCGGGTCGACTAGAGCGCTCGTTAGCCGGCGGAGCCAGTACTCTACATTTTTCTCGTAGTAGGCCCCTTCCTGGAACGCCCAGGCCATGCCGGTATTCACAACCATGCGCTCGCCGCCAGTTAGGCGTACTCGGACTGCATCGCCCAGTGCGGCCCGGACAGCTTGCTTCGCTAGTGGCCTCACTCCGGCCTGCGTTAGACGCTGGAGGTGCCCCATGGTCTCACGTGCGCGAATAGCGTACATTTTTGCTGCGCTGAAGTAGCGCATGTTCACGTAGAATTGGTCCCCTGCCACCGCATCCACTGTGCTCTTCACGAGCATGAAACCATGCTGGGTCATGAACTGCTCCACCAGCGAGCGGGTCGGCTGGTCCTTGTACAGCGCAATGTTCTCCACCTCCAGCCAGACTGCTCGGATGTGGTCTATAAAGTCCCCAGCACCCTCCAGTACCATCAGCTCGGCCCCCTGCACGTCCATATGGATGAAGTCTATCCCTTTCAGTTTGTGCTGGGCCACATAATGCGCCAGCGTCTGGGTCTCTACCTGCACAGTCTTCTTGAACTCGAGCCACGGGTGCACTTCCAGAGTCTTATCAGGGGCTAGCAGTGAACTAGACTTATTGCCGTAGTCCCAATCCTCCTCGCCAGTAGCATGCTCGGGTGCGCCAGAAGATACATGGAACTCCGCCGTACCATCCGCATCGCTCAAGGCTAGCTGGGCGATGGTAGCTTTGGTTTGGTACTTCTTAAAGTTCTGCTTAATCTTCTCGACGTTCGATTGCAACGGCTCAAATGTGTAGACCGAGGCATTGGGATAGAGCCGGCTATAGCGTATAGAGTCCTCGCCCTCACAGGCACCAATGTCGAATATGGTAATAGGTGCATCACTGGGGAATAGGCGTAACAACACCGCTTCTTGCTCGGCCGGCGTCTTCAAATAGTCATTAATTGTCGGCTCTATACTAGCCTCCTCCTGGTGTTTGGTAGCTACCACACTTGGGCCCACCACTAGCCGCTTTGCCTTACCGAGTGCGCGACGCCACAGTGGCCGCGGCGCCCTTGGTACATAAGCGGGCACTGGGGGCCGGTCTGGCAGGACTCCTGGTAGGCCTTCCGCCTGCACCACGGCAAATGGTGAAGTCCACTCAAATCCTTCGATCATATACTGTACCAGATCATCGATAATAGCCATATACCCCGCACCCTGGGTCTCGCGCAGGAAGTCCTGGATTGGCATGAACTCTGCCATAGGCAGCTCGGCCTTTGGCAGGTAGTACAGGGTAGTGCCGTGCCGGGCAACCAGGTTCAGGTGCACGTCATAGTTGTATAGGTGCTCGTAGTAAGCCGTGGGGTACTCCATGTAGCCGGCTTTGGCCACCCGAAACATCTCGGCGGTAAATGCCTGGGGGTCTGGTACGTGTTCTATAACGTGCGAGCAAATAACGTAGTCAAACTCACCATCCTTGAAGGGGAACTTACCACCATCGTACAAGATCACGGGCTTGTGTGTGTTCAGCCCGGCGGCGTTCCCACGCTGTGCTGCCAGCTCCGCCTCCTCCAGCTGGAGCTCCAGGAATACATCCGACCGAGGGTGGGGGAGGCCACCGGGCCCAATCTCCAGCACGCGGTCGCCGGGCTGTATCTTGGTGATGCGGTCGCTGAAGAACATTAGTTACTACCCAGGGTTTTGGTGTACCACTGGATAGTCTTGCGTAGTCCGGCATCAAATGTAGTATGCGACTTGAACCCAAACTCCTGCTCGGCCCGGCTTACATCTAGCTTGCGCCTGGGTTGGCCGTTGGGCTTGGTAGTATCCCAGCGGATCTCACCAGTAAAGCCAGTTTCCTTGGCAATAATAGCAACTAGGTCCTTGATAGTAATCTCGAATGACGACCCCAGGTTGACCGGATCACTTTTATCGTATTTTTCGGCCGCTAGAATAAGACCCTCGGCCGCATCCTCAACGTACAAGAACTCGCGGCTGGCCGAGCCATCGCCCCAGACTTCGATAAAGTCGGCCTTGCTCTCGACTGCATCGACACACTTCTTAATAAGCGCTGGCACCACATGTGAGCTGGCCGGGTCAAAGTTGTCCCCTGGACCGTACAGGTTTACTGGTAGCAAGAATATGGAATTATAGCCGTACTCCTCACGGTAGCCCTGGCTCTGAACCAGCATCATCTTCTTGGCGAGGCCGTACGGAGCGTTCGTCTCCTCTGGGTAGCCATTCCACAAGTCCTCTTCCTTAAATGGAATAGGGGTGTACTTCGGATAGGCGCAGACGGTGCCTAGAGCGACAAACTTTGGTATCTTACGCAGATAGGCCTCGTGAATGAGCTGCACACCCATCATGAGATTACCGTAGAAGAAGGACCCCGGGTGTTCGCGATTCGCGCCGATCCCGCCTACATTGGCCGCCAGGTGTATTACCATCTCGCAGGGGTTCTCGTCGTACATGGCGTCGATCTGTGCCTTGTCGATCAAGTCATATTGCTGGTGGGTTGGCGCCATGACTGTGGCACCACGGATCTTGAGCGCCGCCTGCAGGTGAGTACCCAGAAAGCCATTCCCACCAGTAATCAATACTCGCTTGTCTTGCCAGAAACTCATCTCTCGCCCACTCTCACGTCATTAACTACTACAATTATACCAAGGGACACGGCGTATCCCAAACCTGGAAGTGGGCTGAGCAGGCTAGGGGACAGTAATGTCGAGGAACGTGCCGGGGTCGTTCATGGTGCTACCGCCCTCTTCGATCAGCCGGAAGAACTCACGGTAGACGCTGCGGGCAGCCCCAGGTGGTGCATTCACGGTAAAGCGGTACTCACCAATCTCCCCTGGGTCCACCGTTAGCGCCCCCACCCGTTCGGTCACACCGTCGGCCGCGTAGACTTTGTACGGCGTCAGGCTCGGGCGATTGCGGTCACCAGCCCAAGTACTACCGAAGGCGCTCGCTCGATTGAGTTGTGCGTTTGTAGACAGGTGTATCTGCAGCGTTCCCACCGGCGCTGTACCAATGCCCGCACTACCATACCAGGCAATGTTTCCCACATTCTTATAGCGCAGGTAGCAGCTAGCACTAGCGCCCCCGGCTGTCAGCGTTGGGTACGCACACTGGCCAGCGTAGGCGGAGCGGTAGTCGGCTGCCGTCACTACCACATCTAGGAAGGTATAGGGATCGTTCATGATGCTGCCACCCTCTACAATGGGCTGATAGAACTCACGGTACACCCCAGGAGCTAGAGAGCGAGGCACACGAAGGCTAAATTGGTAAGCTGCTATCTGTCCCGGCGTCACCACGTGCTGGTTGGTGGCTAGCGTAGTACCATCGGCCTCATAGACAGCCGTCACATTACCCGCCGGCCGGGTGCGGTCCCCGCCCCATTGTTGGCCGAGCGGGTCACTGTGGTTCAAGCCGTGGCTGGTTGACAGGTGTACCGGTAGTGAGCCCGTAGGAGCGCTCCCAACCGAGGTGTCGTCATACCAGGTGGTGTTGCCCACGTTTTTATACTTTAGGAAGACGCTGCCATTCTGCGTCTGGAGCAGGCTCGGGTAGGCCGATTGCCCAGCATAGGCGGAGCTATAGTTGGCCGCCACCACTGTGACATCCAGGAAGGTAAACGGATCATTCATGACCGTTCCCCCCTCCACGATTGGCTGGAAAAACTCACGATACACCCCACTAGCCAGCGTCGCTGGGGCGGTAAATGTCATACTAAAGCTGCCAATCTGCCCCGGACCCACTACGTGCTGGTTGGGCGCCAGGGTGGTGCCATCCGCTAGGTAGACCGCGGCAAAGCTGGTTACTGCCCGGTTATGGTCGGCGCCCCACGTCAGGCCCAGTGGACTATTACGGTTAATACCGTGGCTGGTTGCCAGGTGCACTGGCAGGGTGCCGACAGGGGCGGTGCCAATGGAGCTGTCGTCATACCACGTGGCAGTTCCCGAGTTGGTGTACTTGATAGTCCCCGCCGCAGTAGTTCCGCCTACCATACTCGGGTAGGCGGACTGGCCGTAGTAGCTGGAGCGGTACTCCTGGAGTGGTCGGAAGGTATTAAGCCGGCCGTATCCGTACACATTGGTACGATTCTGGCCGCTCATCCCCGCAACCTTATCGGCATTGAGTATAAGATAGTTCAGGACGTCCGACGCGGTAGCCGCGGGGAACTTGGATAGGATTAGGCCGACCGCCCCTGCCACATGCGGAGAGGCAATAGACGTCCCGCTCAGGTATGAGTACTGGCTAGTCTGGTTACCGCTCGACCAGTAGGCGGTACGCACGCTCAGCCCAGGGGCACTCATGATCAGCTCGGGCCCAGTACTAGAGAACCCGGCAATCAGATCATTGCTATCGGTGGCACCCACCGAGATAACGCCAGGGTACTTGGCCGGGTAGATCATAGTCCCGGGCCCGCCGTTCCCCGATGCTGCCACTAGCACTACCCCCTTTCCTAGAGCGTAGTTTATAGCTGCCTGCAACACGCTGTCCGTCGAGGTTGACCCTAAGCTAATGTTTATGACGTTCGCGCCGTGATCGGCTGCATAGCGTATGCCATTAGACACGGTCACCGTGTCACCATTACCGTTATCATCCAGTACTTGGATGGGTAGTACCCGGCATTGCCAGCACACCCCGGCTATACCGGCATTATTATTTGCGGCCGCCGCCGCCACGCTGGCCACAGCCGTACCGTGGTAGGCCGCCGAACCATTGCCCTCCACGTCACCCGCCTGCACGTCGGGGGAGTCGGTAATAAAGCTCCAGCCACGGACATTATCCACGTAGCCATCGCTGTCATCATCCAGATTATTGCAGCTCTTGTCTGGTGTGAGCGCCAGATCAATACAGTTCGGCGACGGTCCTTCGCTGGTTGTCGGACCGCTCTCGCCGGGGTTAGTAATCCACTTGGTAGCTAGGTCCTCGTGGGTCATAGCAAATCCAGTATCTACAACGGCAATGATAACGGCACTGGAGCCAGTGGTTATGTTCCACGCACTGGGCGCACTAATAATTGGGAGAAAGTTCTGCGACGAGTAGAGTGTATCGTTTGGTACCACCAGGGCGTGGTACTTGTAGATGGGACTGGCCGGCGCGCCAGTTGCCTGTGTTAGTTTGTGGGCTGGAATGGGCACCACATACTGATCTGAACCAGGGCTTACTTGCTTCAGCGCCGTACTAGGTAGCTTGGTCTGCCGCAGCAGCTGTTGTTTGTCAGCCGCAGTCTCCAGTCGTATCACACTAGTACCGGTATCATCAGGACTAGGCGGCCGGTTCTCGGCTAGACTGTGCCCAAATAGAAAGCCGACACTAGCTAGGAGCGCTATAGTCGGCAGTGCTACTTGGGGCTTGGTCATGGGCTATTTCAATGTCACGCCAAGGAATGTCCAAGGGTCGTTCATGGTTGCGCCACCCTCTACAATCGGTTGGAAGTATTGGTAATACAGGCCATTGGGAAAGCCAGCTGGCCGGGTGAGAGCAAAGCTGAATTGGCCCGTCTCTCCGGGCTGCACCACGTGAGGGTTTGTATTGTAGACGCTGCCATCGGCGTGGTAGACGGTGTTGAACTGGCCGCTTGGCCGGTTCTGATCCCCACCCCAGGCACTGCCAAATATGTCGCGCCGGTTTATGGGCCGGCTAGTAGCTAGGTGCACGGGCCGCACGCCCACTGGCGCGGTCACGAGGCTAATGTCGTCGTACCAAGGGAGTGTCCCAGTATTCTTGTAGATAAAGTAGCCAACAGCCTGGGAGCCCACTGCCGTCAGTGATGGGTAGGCCGACTGGCTTGAGTAAGCTGAGGAGTAGATAGCGGCCGTTACAGTGACATCTAGGAATGTAAATGGATCGTTCATGGTCGTCCCGCCTTCTACTATGGGCTGGAAGAACTCGCGGTAGGTGTGTGTTACAGGGTCTGGGTCGGCTGCTACCTGGAAGCTGAAGCGGACGGACTCACCCGGCGCCACAATGCGTGGGTTGGCTCCATATGGGTTACCACGGACATCGTAGACTACCGCAAAGGCGCCAGTGGCACGGTTGTGGTCACCGCCCCACGTCAGGCCCACCGCGCTTCGGCGGTTCAGGTTATGGCTGGTGGCCAGGTGTACCGCCTGGGTACCGGGTGTAGCGGAGCCAATACTACCATCGTCGTACCAGGGCATATTTCCAATATTGGTGTACTCCACCCAGGCTGCAGCAGGGCCGTTGCCGCCGGTGATAGTGGGGTAGGGGACTTGGCCTTTATAGGTCGAAGCGTAGACCGGTGTCCGGACGGTGACGTCTAGGAACGCGCCCGGATCATTAATGGTGCTACTATCGGTGACCAGCGGACGGAAGCGCTCGCGGTAGGTGCCAGGTGCCACATCGCCGCGGGCAGTGAAGGGGATGCGGAACTCCACAATCTGCCCGGCGCTAGCCGAGTGCTGGTTGGCGCCCAGGGTCACGCCGTCCGCCTCGTAGACCGCGCCAAAGTTGGTAGAGGCCCTGTTTTGGCCTGCACCCCACGACAGCCCAAACTGGCTAGAGCGCAGGTTGGGGTCGGTTGTGGCCAGGTACACTTGTGGCTGGCCCGCAATAGTGGCATCGTTCCAGTTCAGGTTACCAATGTTTTTATAACGGATGTAGCTTGTAGCCGTCTCGCCGGGCAACACGCTAGGGTAGGCCGATTGTGACGAGTACTGCGACAGGTAGGTTGGCGTTACGGTTACATCGAGGAATGTGCCAACACTATTCATGGTGCTACCGCCCTCTACGATGGGCTGGAAGAACTCCCGGTAGAGCGCCGGTGCCACGGTGTTGGCCGCCGTCAGGGTAAAGCTGAATTTTACTGATTCACCTGGTATGGCCACGTGGGGGTTACTACCGTAGGCCGTGCCATCGGTATGGTAGACGGTATTAAATGTGAGCGCCGGTCGGTTCTGGTCGCCTCCCCAGGTAGATCCCAGCAGGCTCGTGCGGTTGAGTGGGTTAGCTGTCGCCAGGTGGATTGGTAGAGCGCCCGCTGCCCCTGCCGTTGTTTGGTCGTACCACGGCTTGTTGCCGCTATTGCGATACGTTAGGTACACCGTAGTACTACCCCCGGCTGGCAGGCTTGGGTAGGCCGACTGGCCTATATAGGTTGTTACGTAGTCCCCAGCCCAGGTGGTAGTGAACCAACTATTAAAAAAGTTTATAAAATTATAGTTACCATAGTAGTAGGCCCCGCTCACGAGCGTGTAGGCACTATCCGGCCGGTGTGGTGTGTAGTTGTACAGCGAGCCAGTAGCGCAGGTACCCAGGAATGTATCTCGACCATCAACGGGTGTGGTGTTTCCGCGTGCCCACTTCACATTTACGGACCAGCTTGGAAAAGACGCATTATTGCCACAGTCTCGGTCGTGCCCCACTCGCAGCAGTGTAGTACCCAGGTGTACCTGGTTGTAGAAGCCGTAGTATAGCGAGTCACAGACGCTCTGGCTTTCTGGACAGCCATAGCCCATAGCCGAGCGGTACTGGCTAGGGTAGGGCCAGGTGTCTGTCACCAGGCTCTGCTCCTTTTGTAGGGTCACCAGTATTACCTGGGGGTTCAGGCCAGTTGCCGTCGCCTCATCATAGATAAGCTGAGCTGCCGTCTTACCACTGGTAGAGTCCACATAGTCCTTAAGGCAAATGTACGGCGCGCTGGGGACTACGCCATTGGTCGGGTGGTAGGAGTCGCAGACTGGTACCTTGGAGTTCAGGAACGCCTGTATGTCCGCCACAGACATGGTGGCGCTATTGGTAAAAATATAGTCATCAATAATGCGTGAGTTGTAAGCTGGATCAATAATAGGCGTGTTGGCATAGCCGTGCGCCGCCTGGCTACCCAGCAGCAGGAGAGTAAATAATGCCCCTGGCAGTAGCCGGGCCAGCCGCTTGAAGAGTCTCATTGTACCAAGACATCCACATCTACAATGTTGATCGCTGAGCCATCCGTAGGGGAGGTACTATAGAGCTCCAGCGTAGCCTGGCTACCTGGCTTAGTTGGTGCCATGGTCAGGCTTAGAGGGAACTCAAAGTCGCTCAGTACACTGGCATTGCCAGATACCTGCGCCGTGCCGCTTCCCAGCTGGCCGCCATCCTTAGCCTTAATAAACCAGTTCACCTTGCCCTCAAATGCCAGCGCCTTGCCCTTAATAGTAGTACCGTCCGTCACGGTGCTACCCTCCGTCGGCTGGCTCACAATAATCTGCCCGGAGTTGCTGGTCTGCGGGCTTGGATTGGGCGTAATAGCCGGCGTCGGCGTGGTGTTGGGCACCGGGCTTGGCGGAGTAGTTTTGTCGGTATCGGCCTTGGGGCGGAAGGCGGTAGTGCTGGTACTACTCGTCTTATTTGTCTCAGCCTGGCGCGCCAGCTTGGTATAGGCAGCAAAGCCCACCAGACCGATGGCAACAACCGCCAGCCCAATGGTTCGTGGATTCATATACTTCTTTCGCCCCATGCGCACCCTCTTCTTGCCTCATATTATAGCATATGCGTAATCGAGAACCAGCCCAGGTCTAGGACTCCCACTTCTGGGTCTGTGCGCTTGCTCTGCTACAATTGCTTCATGATTATGTGCATTATTGCTGGCGGGTCGGGGACACGTCTCTGGCCGCTATCCCAGCCGGACTATCCCAAGCACCTGTTGCGCCTCACCGGTGCGCAGTCACTGCTCCAGAACACCTATGACCGAGTCATGGAGGTGACAGGCCATGTCTATGTCATCACCGAGGCGTCGCATTCGGACGCCGTTCGCGAGCAGCTGCCCCGACTGGACCCCGCTCATGTTCTAGTAGAGCCGGGTCGGCGTGGTACGGCCTCGTGTATTGCCTACGCCCTGGCGGTCATTAGCCAGACGCACCCCGATGAGACAGTCGGTTTCCTGGCGGCCGACCACCACATTGCCGACACTGCCGGCTTTACCGCCACTGTGCGGGTTGCGGCCGAGGCTAGTCAGGCTGAGGGCCTCATTACCCTCATCGGTTTGGAGCCCACCTACCCCGCCACGGGCCTTGGCTACATCCAGGCCGCCGAAGTCCTCCGGACGGTAGAGGGTATCCCCGTACGCAGATCGCACCGCTTCGTAGAGAAGCCCGCCTACGACGTGGCCAAGTCCTACCTGGCGGACGGCAACTATCTCTGGAATCTAAGTCTTCACATTGCGCCGCTCAAGACATTTGTGGCCGCCATGAAGCAGTACGCTCCGGAACTCCACGCTGGCTACCTGTCGCTGGTGGCCGCCCTTGGCAGTGAGCGGTTTAGCGAGGTGTACTTGGCGCTCAGGAGCGACAGCATAGACTACGCCCTCATGGACCACGTGCCTGAGTTGCTGGTGGTACCTGGCCAGTTCGACTGGGCGGATGTGGGCTCATTTACCGATCTCCACAAGATCTTGGCTGGCATAGACACCAACGCCGTCCAGGGCGAGGTCTACCAGCTGGACTGTGAGGACAGCATGATCAATGCCAGTAACAAGCCCATTATCGCCATTGGCCTGTCCGGCATTGTGGTCATAGATACCCCAGATGGCCTACTTGTCTGCTCCAAGGAGCAGTCCCAGAAGGTAGGTGACATGGCCAAAATGCTTCAATCCAGGGCAATCCAGCCCAATCCACCTAAGCGCTAATGCTTGACTACTGGTCGATTCCACTAGTCTTGCTATAATAAGACTAATGGCAGCCGCAAAAAAACCAAAGATCAACCCAGTACCAGTAAAGACGCAGGTAGCAACCAAGCGCCCAGCTACTGCGCGTCCCAAGAAAGCCGCAGCTACACCACTAGCATCATCGCAGCCTGTCAGCATGCCACTTACCGAGCAGGCCTTGGCCTCGCTTACACCAGAGCTTGGTAGCACCGCCTCCATGGCCGCTTGGGCTAGCTTCTGGGCCTCTGTCCTTATCTTTGTCGTGCTAGCCGCCGCCTTAGCCGTGGGCTTCCAGTTTGTCTACGCTGGCCGTGTCTTCCCAGGAGTGCGCGCCGAGGGCGTGTACCTGGGTGGGCTTACTCAGGACCAGGCCGAGAAGCGAATTGCATCAGCCACCGACCACTATCTTGGTTCTGAGCTGCCGGTCACCTACGCCGACACTACGCTGCGCCTCGGGGTAAAGCAGCTCTCCCCTATCTACAACCCAACCGCCTCAGCCGAGGCTGCCTTGGCCTATGGTCGCGACGGCTCATGGCTAGACCGTCTTCACGCCCAGGCTCGTGCGCTACTTGGTCGCTACACCAATGTGTCCTATGTGAAGCTAGATGCGACCAGGCTTACCCCGTACTTGTCCCAAATAGATAATGACCTTAACCGAGCCGTATCCAACGCCCAGCTCAGCTTCGAGGGCGGGGACGTCAAGGTAACGCCGGCAGTACCTGGTCGTCGGGTTGACGTGGGCCTGTTGGCGCTAGCTATTAAGAGCCGTCTGCGGCAGACTAGCACCGACGCTGTCGAGGTACCATACTTCCGCCAGGCACCCCTCATAGAGACCGCCGACGTTGACGCCGTTAAGGCCCAGGCCAAGCAGTACGCCACGGGCCCGCTTACGCTCAAAACGGACACCGACGCATTTAATGTCGCCCCTTCCACCATCATTAGCTGGCTCAAGCTAGACCGTCTGGACCGGATCACTTTCTCTGAGCTTCCGTGGCTATCAGACTGGTACAGCTTGGGTCGCAAGACTAGCCTCAGTCTAGACGGCGCCAAGCTCACCAGCTACGTGGCCGAGCTAGCAACCAAGACCGATCGCGCCGCCCAGAACGCCGTGCTCTCCATAGCCGACGGCAAGGCCAGCGTCTTCGTACCCAGCCACGATGGTGCTACTCTGGACCAGCTATCCGCCGTTGCCCTTATTCGTGAGGCCGCCAGCAAGTCGGGGAGTGACCGTATTGCCACGCTCCCTGTCTCTATTAAGAAAGCCGATGTAAATGAAGGCAGCCTCAATGACCTAGGTATAAATGAGCTACTCAGTGAGGGCTCCACTTTCTTCCCCGGCTCACCTTACACGAGGCTTATCAATGTTCGAGCCGGCGCCAAGAAGTTTAATGGTATTCTTCTCAAGCCCGGCGAGACGTTTTCGTTTGGCGCATTACTAGGCGACGTAGGGCCAGAACAGGGTTACGTACCAGAGCTAGTTATCCTGAACAATCATGAGGAGAAGCAGTACGGCGGCGGCCTCTGCCAGGTTTCTAGTACCGCCTATCGCGCGGCTTTGCTCGCCGGTCTACCTATTGTGGAGCGTCACAACCACTCCTTTGCTATTAGCTACTACACCAATCCTTACGGCGTACCTGGTGTAGACGCCACCATCTACTACCCGCAGGTCGACTTCAAGTTCCTCAATGACACCGGCCACTACATTCTCATCCAGACCATCATGTCCGGGACCACCCTCAAGTTCGATTTCTATGGTACCAAGGCCAAGTCTGGGATTATTCGGGGACCGTTCTTTGTCAGTGGTACCAATGACGCCACCCTGCCGTCCCATACCGTCTTCTACCGTGACGTCCTTGACCTCAATGGTGCCGTCACCAAGACCGATGAGGTCCACACATGGTATAAGTCCAGCAAAGACTTCCCCATCACCCCCCAATTCAACTAGGCTCCTACCCTCCTCCCTCCCATTTCATCTATGGCCTACTCTGCTAGTCCGAGAATTCCTTTTCTTTCTTCCTTGGTACTTTTGTTACGGCAAAAGTACCCAAAACCATGCGAGACAACGAGCCGCCGTTCCCGGCGTACTCATGCTCGCGGAGGCTATATCTTTGCGATGTTCAAGGAA